>JAJYPA010000344.1 GCA_021795795.1 Pseudomonadota bacterium
CAGGCATCGCCGAAAAACTCAGGTAAGACACCCCCCAAGGTGTCAGGGAAGGAAGCACTGCAGAACTTCATCAGAATCGTAAATAAATTGCAGGATGCTGTACCGCCAGCGAAGGCTGCAACCAGGAGGGCAGAGACCAAGTCCACAATGACAGCTTCAGGGAAAACCACCGCCACAGATTCCCGGCAATTACCGTTGCTTGAAGAGAACCAAGAGGCTGAGGAGTGACGAATGCTCCTACGGCTTAATAAGACTGATTGCGGTCATTCAGCAGCGGAAAATAAATCTCATCATTTAGCGCTTTTCGAATAATCATTTTTTATACAAACTCGCCTTTTGTTCGCTTGTGCATCATAGATACTATCTTTGCATTTTTCTGATTTCCGCACTCACATCTTCCTGGTCTGCCCGTCGTTGCCAAGCGTCAGAAATATCAACAAGTATAGCGGATGTACGCGGGTAGCGAACAACCTCTGCAGCCCAGTTTCGATACATTAGCGCATCTGTACGTTCCCGTGTTCCGCCTTCGTACAACCCCCTGGTGACAACACCACGCATATTGATGCGCTCTATAGTGATTCCTGTCTCAATTTCTTTGGATGCGAGTCTTTCAATCAGTGCGCAAACGGGGGCTGGCGGCCAGAAATGCTCAGCAGGATTCATGGGTGCGTGGGCCAAGACGTTTCCGATGTACTGGTCAGCAACCTCAGAAAGGTCGGCTTCTATCGCATACTCTCGAACACGATCCACCCAATTGTTTAGAACACCTTCGTCAATCAATTGACACTTAATGCCTGGCACGGATCTAAACGAGGAAAGTAGGCGATAGGATATTTTAGCGCGTGCCTGCTCTTGTTCGGTCGGCCTGGTATCCAATGGTGCGTTCTTACCCCTAAATACATGAGACAACACCTCAACAAAGAATGCTGGGTCGCTGGAGAGAAAATTATAGAGTGCCAAAGGACGGTCCTCATGAAGCAATAACGGCAGGTAAGCGTACTCCTGTCGCGCGATGTCCTCTTCTATTACATCGTTCCGTTTTTGGAGTAAAAGGAATGTTTGATTCAAGTAATAGGAAAGCATCGCCCCCATCTTGACCTGACCAAATGCGATCTGTTGTTGTCCTTCGGTAAGCAATAACATGATTAACTCTGATGAGAGTTCCTTGATTCTGAGGTGAACGAGTCCTAGAACCTCCAGGCTACGACCGACACGACGTAACTCCTCTATCGCGGATAATAAATCCGCCATCATTCCATCATGGGGCAAGACGTTGATCTGTCGCCAATACTCGTCATATATATCGTCACCAAGCGATTTAGCAAAATCCCACGTCGCAGCATCAAGAGACCAACCTTGCATAAGTTGCGCTATCGCTCGTGGATCGCCAATAGTTTCGGGAAAATAATCCTTGAACTGCTTTCTCCAATGTTCGCCGAAACGCTCAGCCCCGATTGCGGAAACGTAAAACGCCAAGTCGCCGGGAGCTGCCGTGGTGACAGCCGATTTCAATAACTCAAACAGCTGCTCTTCAGTGATGGATGTTGATCTTAATCGTGGGCCAATAAGGCTCGGGACGCGAACCATTCGCGCAAGTCGTAGGATGCCCGCCGTCCCCTCATTCGACAAGACGCGATTAAGTGCTTCCTTGCGTAGGGTATCTGCATCGTCCAAATCGCTCTGGGCGTCACGACCATAACGGCCCATGTGGAGAGTCCAGTCATCGAAAAGTTGACGCTCAGTGACCAGTGCATCTGCCGGTCGATAACGCTCCACGATTGTCGTGATAGCGTCTCGCTCTTCTTTTTTCATTGCCCAATCGGAGTCAGCAAAATACTCGTGGCGGGCGACCTCCTCTCGTAGTGCGTGCCAAACTGGTCTTCCTTCAGCGGATTGCTGCTGTGACAATTTTTCTTCAATGAACGTGAGAATCTCTGACCTGGTCTGTGGCTGAAACGACGAAAGGTGTTTCGCAAGGATGACAATGCGCTCCTCGGCGTCTCCCGCGGCCTGCATGATTCGTTTAGCGATTGCTGCTTCTGAATCCCAAACAATGCCGAAGGTAAGATTCTCTCGGACCATCGGTGCGGTATCGCGTAGTTTAGGCATCTGTGTCGGGAATGACGTGTCATGAGAGTCCGGAATCAACTTCAACAGCAATTGCCATCCCACGTCTGGGCGGGAGACCAGAATCTGGTCTAGACAGACAATTCGATGCTCAAGGGGTGCATATGTATTCGGCGACCAGCTCAGTAGAATGGCGCGCAGGCTATTAATGGGTCTATTGATGATGGACGAGTTGGGATCCGGGTCAAGCCCAGCTAGCTTCGCCAGCACGACAGCCGCACGATTTAGATACTTCGGATCCCAGGCAAGTGTCTCGAGTGCCCATAACACGTTTATGTGTGGACTCGAAGATCCCCGGAAACCGTCGTCAGTCGTAGAAAACATATTGGCGACATCATCAGGGGAGCCCTCGAGCATAGACTCGAGGGCCCTCAAAAAAGGGTTGGGGGCTGCCTCCGCAATGAGTGCCATTTGATCGTTTAAAGCGATCAGCGTCTCGTGGCTTTTTCCCCAATCCGGAAGTGATAACAATATCTCGTCGACATACCGTTGTGGCGTAGTACTGTTCAACTGGAGGCCACCGACCTCGTGCATCGTCGCGATGATCAACAATGTCAAGGCTAAGCCATCGCGGAGCCATTTGCTGTAATCCTCGGGCGAAGAATAAGTCAGACTGAACTTTTCTTCTCGCGACGGTCCCTTTACGATGTGACTAAACACACGAATCATGGCTTCACGGAAACGCTCTAAGTCCTCGTCTCCGAGCACCCGACCGTACATGCTAAACGCGTCCACTGGCGCTCTAACCTGCCAATACTCATTCACGCGATCCAACGGAGGATCGGGCTGCAGCAACGTCGGTTGCAGCAATCTCTCAAACTCCGAGTATTCGGTATAACCGGAAAGAGTTTCAAGGATCTGCGTGTCGAGTTTCGTGGTTGCAGACCATCCGCCTGCCAGGAACGCTGGTTTCAAAGTCGATGCGTTGGACTCCCATTGAGGGTGCGGATACGGCCCCTTAGAAAATTGGCGCCTAAGAATAGTCAAGCTTCTCCCGCAGCGGTGAGCCAATTCATAACCTTCTTGGCGATCCAAGCCCATGGCCACAAAACCCTCGCTCATGCTGCTCGCCGTCGGGCGCTTCAGAACGGCGATATTAGGCTTGCGAGCCTGTGCGCCGGTAGCAGCAGAGAGCGTCGGCGCATGCTCTGCCAGGACCCCAGCCATATCGTCTGCGCCACTTGTAGTAATAAAAATCATACCCCTACGCTGGCTCAGGAAGCGGGCTGCGCTTTCCGTTTCCACAATCAAGGTTCGAACTTCGATTGATCGCCGCACTTCAGGCTTGGCGAGCCGGATTGCAGCAACGGCAAAAGCGACGACTTCTTCTTGGGTTTCGGCGCCAATCATAATTGATTGGGCCGGTCCGGCCAGTTTCTGCAGCAGTTGCTCCGCCACGTCTTGACGATCGGCCACCACAACCTTTTCATGTAGCTGGTGCTTAAATTGACGACTGTACTTGTCCCAGAATTCGTCGGTACTCAATGCGCCATCCTTCGGTGCGCTATTCAGTACTTCGCGCGCATATAGCGCAGCGACAGCAGGGTACTCATCTAACCAGTGAACGAGTTTCACCGCATCAAAATACTGAACGTCAAGCCACTTGCCTTCTGCTCTGCGTTCGTCTTCCCACTCGGCCAACTTCTCCCTAGGAGTATCCCATACACCAAGATTGACCACGATCAGCGTGTTCTCCCTCATCACTTCGAGGGGCGTCTTGGCCGGGTCTGATCGCTTGTTATAATCGGCAGAAGCCTTCGAGGCACCGGCACCACCGACGCCGAACTCCCATTTTGACTTGCCTGCGGGGACGAATGAAACGGCATTCGATGTCTCTAGATCACCATCCCATCCACGGACTTGCCCAACACTACCTCCAGGGAATCGGTAACGTGACGCGTCAGTGATAGTCGCTCGTATCAGGTCCGCAACCATGTCAGCAAGCAAAGTGCGCGCATTTAGCAAATTGGCCCACTTCATAAGGTCTTGTTCGTTGATCCACTGCACGAGTTCTGTCTCCCCCAAACCAGTCATAACCGCATTGTGCTCAGCCCTGAGTTGAATTAAAGCCCCCGCAGAACAAACAAGCCGCGGGGTACTCCTCAGCGCTATTCGCCTGATTACGCTGCAAGCAGTAGGAAATGTGCCCCGCAGAGTTTGACTCATAGTGTACCTTAGCAACAGAGTAACTTCACACTTGGTGCAACTGTTTGAGAACTATACAACTTCTAATATTAAAGATCGGAGAGTCGCCGTACTCAGCAAGCTTTTTCGCGTTCGCGCGTCCATGCGAGATCGACCTTGCGCTGGCGACCAGATGAAAGGCTCGGCCATCCCGGTCAGCCCGCGTACCGTCACGCCCTCAATGGGGGTGCAGACGGCACACGGTCTTTCCTGTATGACTTCCGGGGGCTACTCGCCCCGCTTGGCTCGTAGCGCTGGCTTGTTTTGTTAGTTTAATTACATTAAACTGTGCGCTTCTTTAGGTAAACGGGAGTATCCATGATGGCGAAAAGCACCGAAAATCTCATCACTGCAGCAGTTCAGAATTTGGCAAAAGCTCAAGAACAGATCCGAGCGCAATCGGATCGGCATGAAAAAATTCTTACGTACCAGCAGCTGCAGATCGATGCCTTGGAGAAAAATGTGCTTGAACTTCGGAACGTCGCAATTGTTCAAGAAATAAAGCTTGGAACACCAGCCAAGGATGTTGCGGCAAAGTACGGCCTCACTCCTGGACGCATCTCTCAGATTAAGGCGTCACACTAAAACTTTCCGAAACGAGGAGTTGCGAGTTCATGTGGAGCCTGTCAACAGCTCGTTAAGGTAATACCTTGGATCGGATGGCCTTAACGTGCATGATTAGGGCCATCTTGTTTTAACGTTTTCTTTAAAATTAAATAATGGAGATTTATAAATGGAAAGTTTCGATAATGGCTTTATGGAGAAGATCATTTCTGAAGGGAAAAAACATAGTGAAAAATTTATTGGGAGAGGGAAAATACTTGTAGCCGGGAAAACTGGCATAGGTAAAAGCGCATTAATTAACGCGGTTTTTGGTAAAGAGACATGTAAAACAGGTTCTGGTGTTCCTGTAACTCAAAACATAGAAGAATTTTCAACACCTGAATCCCTGATAACTCTCGTAGATTCTAAAGGGTTGGAGTTGGTCGATTACAAAAGGATATTAGACGATCTCATATCTTATATAGAGAATAAAAACAGTTCAGATAACCCGTACGATCATATTAATCTCTGCTGGTTGTGTGTTGATTATCAGGGCAGGAGAGTTGAAGATGCCGAGATAGATCTCCATAGGAGACTAGCTGGAATCGGTGTAAAAATAATAGTAGTTCTAACAAAATATTATCTTCCATATGACAAGGAATTTGAAGGCGTTGTAAACAATAAGTTTTCTACTAGATCGATTAAAGTAAACTCTATAAATGTTGCCGATGAAAACGGCTCTGTGGTCGTCAAAGTGAGAGGCTTAGAAGACTTGGTCAACCTTACAAACGATCTTCTTCCGGAGGCTCAAAGAACTGCTTTTTTGGCAGCACAGAGGGTTGATAAAAATAAAAAGATGGAAGTTGCAAAAAACGTTGTCCACGGATCTTCTGTTGCTGCGGCATCAGCCGCAGGTTTGAACCCTCTTCCAATGCCAGACGCGACATTTATCATCCCGATCCAGGTTGGAATGATGATTGGAGTGAACAAGGTATTTAATATATCTACATCAAATCTAAAGTCTCTTTTGGTTCCTATTCTTGGGCCTCTTGCTCTTGGATATGCCGGACCTCAGCTTGTTGGGTTTATTGTTAAGTTTGTCCCTGGATTAGGAACTATTGCTGGCGGTGTTATTAATGCGTCTGTCGCAGCTACAATCACGGAGACAGTTGGTATGACATATGTCTCAGTTGTAGGGGGGCTGTATTCTGAACTTCCATTGGAAAAAATAACAATGGAAGAGATAGCAAAGAGATTTAAGGATTCATCAGCAAATTAACGTTTAATCGCCATTTGGTTGATGGGCACTTTTAGGGCTGTTTCCGGCCCTGATTCTGTCCATCAACTCGTCGATCTTTTTATGTCTAGTAAACGTCACCCACTTGTAATACTCGCTGACCACTAATCTCTGGACGTCCGGTTACGCTGCCCAGCCGCCGTTCGTAATCACAGGTCTAATGTGTGATAGGAGGGCTGGCTTAAAGAATCTGATTCTCGTGCCCAGGCTGCTTGCTCAGCCCTGCTTTGCACAAAACGGCACATGTTGAGAATGACCTAGGTCAACAAGTTCTTGGCACGCGACAGGCATTTCTCCCGCCGCCCCCTCGCACTCTCTGGTCAACCTCTTTTTGCATATAGCCCGAAAATTATACCTGCGTGGAGTAATCAAGCTTTGACAGTACTCAGGCGCAGCATCAACGTCATCGGATGTTGTGGTGACTCCTGAAAGCCGTAGTGCTCATAGAACTGTTTGGCGCGTTCGTGGAGCGCATGAACCAGCAAAGCGCGAACTCCGGTGTTCTGCGATACGGTGATGGCCCGATTCACCGCGTCTTGCAGCATGGCTGCCCCCAGTTTGATGCCTTGTGCCCGTCGATCTACCGCCAGCTTGCCAAGCACCATGACGGGAACCGGATCGGGCATATTGCGACGAACCGAGCCGGTCGCCAATTGGTGAGAGACCGCACCAGCAGCCATGGCGTAAAAGCCACGCACCCGATTTTCTTCATCAACGACCACAAAGGTTCTGCTGGCTCCGGTGATCTGGTTGTTCATCGCCCGGCGTTTGAGCCATTCATCCAAGGCAGGTTCACCGCATTCGAAATCGCTCAGCAGGTGCGTCGCGGCAAGTGGTTGCGGCGCGGATAGCTTCAAGTTCATGCTTGATTGCTTTCCCACGGCGCCTTGACCGCCATCAACCGCTCAAGACCCTCATTGGCACGTGGCGGCGCATCAAGCATGGCGGTGAACTGCTGGAATTTTTCCGCATCCAGCCCAAAGAACACCTGGTCGAGCAGCACCGATTGCGCACGCTCGCAGGCGGCTTCCAGCATGAAATCGGAACGGTTTTTGCTCAGCAGGTTGGCGGCGTAGTCAATGAGATCACGTTGCTCCGGCAGGGCGCGTAAATTGATGGCAGCAACACGCATGTCAGCCTCCTCATGAAACACAACAGATATACAAATAGTGGAGCGGCGTGTAGCTGTTGTCAATACATGGCTAACAGCAAGTCATACGGCATGGGCATGAGTGGCGACCGGCTTAGTTGAAGTCGCCAGACTTGATCAATACTTATAGGCTTCGATGTTGATGGCCGCTAGCTAACACGGTACTGAGCGGAAGAGAATGGAACGGAACGCAAGGTATAAAGGCGCAAGGAAAAGGGATAGCTTTCCCATGCGCCCCTTGCGGGCGTTGGCATCCCGAAGAGCACTCTTGCCGCGGCGGTCCAGGGGCGATAGATTGTTATGGGCTTGGGACTAGTGAGTCTGGCCAGATACGGTGGGATTATGGGTGCCCCGCTCCTCGCCCGATCGGATTGGACCTGGAATTATCGCACTGGAGAATGGTATGGCCACACCGCGCGGCCCCAAAATATCGCCACATCACGCTTATCTGCTGCAAGTGACGCTGGAAGGCATGGATCCACCTATCTGGCGGCGGGTATGGGTAGAAAGTGACATGTCCCTGCATGCCTTGCACCACATTCTGCAGGCAACCATGGGCTGGACCCGACGCCCACCTGCACGAATTCACCATCGATGGAAGACATTATGGCATACCGCATCCCGATGACCTGCGGGAGGAGCCGATCCAGGATGAGCGGAAAGTCAAACTCGGTTCCCTGTTGAAAAAATGGCTGTCGTTCAGTTATTTCTATGATTTCGGGGACAGTTGGAAGCACCTCATCGGCGTTAAGAAGGTCGAGACCAAGGACGAACCCTACGGAGCCGCCTTTGTGGAGGCTGGAGAGGGAGGCTGCCCGCCAGAGGACAGCGGCGGCATACCGAGCTATCAGGACTTCCTCGAAGTTTACCAGATCAAGCCCAAGAGCAAGGATGTACGGGAATTTCTCCGTTGGGCCGGTGAGGACTTCAATCCCTTCCTTTTTGACCGCCATGCCACCAATGCGGCGCTGCTACGATTGGGGTGGAACCAATGAGGGAAGTAGGCTGTACACCCTCGGTAGGTCAGGAAAAGACTGATTGCGGTCATTCAGTTATTCGAGAGTTGCTGCGCGTCCTGAATAGGGGTCCATCTGGAGGCTTTGTTTTGTCGACATGGGTAAGTTCAGAAATCAACGACGACGTTATCAATCAAGCGCAATATCGATGCTATTCTGGTCTGAGTAACTAAAGAATGCTGTTGTCAGTGTGATCCGGACCAAGGTCCTTGA
>JAJYPA010000345.1 GCA_021795795.1 Pseudomonadota bacterium
TTTACATGCTGTTTTCCACCCCAATACTGGATACTTTTGCACGCTGTTTAACACGTAGGGCGCTGAAGCCCAGATCCTTCCAGAGTTCGGTCAAGGCCCAGACATCGCCAAAAGCACGCGCTGTTTCAAAAGCGATGGATGGCGCAGAAATCGTTGGCGACGGGGTGGATCCCTGGCTGCTGACTTTCATCAGGCCCTGAATCACGGCATTCAACTGACTGTCGACCTGATCCAGCCGCCCCAGTGTGGCGACGGTACGCTTTTGGACCTTTCCGGCATCATCCCGGTAGGACTCAACAAGCTGGACATAGCGGCGGCTGCCGGAGGTGGTTATCTTCACATGCATGCCTCCACTTTATCAGCGTTCATTGGCATGTCAATAAAAGAGCATAAGTGACATAACGTGCCACCACAGCGGTTTTAGAAAATAGGCGCTGAAACCCCTATGAATGCTGGGGCAGCATTACGAAATTGACGATTTTTGCCGATGAACTGTCGAACTCGGGGGGGCAGCGAAGTCATGGATGTGTGGGCTCCTATAAAGAGAGCGCACGAACCTGAATCTCTGGATGTACAATCTATTTCTGGCGGCCGGTAAAATGCCAACGTCTGGTCCACTACCAGAAGTCGTGTATAGCGCAATTTGTCCGAGATACTGTTGGTTTCTCCCCAACCCGTAGACACCCACGCAATTGCTGGCATCCATTGCAATGTATAATCTAGAAACCCATCAAAAGCGCAACAGGAACAGATCACAGACTTGAAACCATTGGCACGCCTTTTATGTCGAGCAGCTTTATGACCAGCAAGCATGTTCCTCTTAGCTCACAAGATGTTATTGCTCCGATCACAGCTTTAGAGATATTAGAACAAATTAATTTTGATTCATCTATGTAATGCAGAAGGCCACCGTATTCAATTACTGAATGGTTTTCATTACCGGACGCTTCATTGGTCGGACTTTCAGAAAAAGCTCCAACAGTTTCATCAAGAATCCTCAGAGCAGGCATAAAAGAGACATTGATGTAATCAGGTATAAATCTGCCAAACAGTTTTCTTAATATAAACGCCGCACGTATTAGATCGCTCCAATAGTCTTCAGCATCACAGGATGTGCGTTGAGTTATTGCCCTATTAATAAGCGCAACTGTGTAGTGTTCTAGAAGCTGCATCGAAAACGACTCCGGAAAGCTCATTGCGTATGATTCGACCAAGTCAGTTGCACGACAATATAACTCCATAGATGACAAACGGTCACCACTCTGAAAGTTTATCACCCCGAGATTTATGCAGGCGCATACGACCGTGTCGAGAATGTCAACGGAAACTCTTTGACTGGTAGAATCACACTGAGAAACCAAGTCATTTAAGAAACGTCTAACTTTCACAGCCACTTCTGAAACGTGCTCCGCCATGCCGCATGACGCTAGCATATTAGAATATGACGCTGTTATAGAGTTTTTGATATCAGGAGTTATTTCCGACCCAAGCTCATGACAAAGATAATCAGCGTCTTGACTCATGAAGCCGAAATAAATATCCCTACTGCCGACATCACCCAACATCGAACATGCTACAGCCCTGCCCATATTGGATATAATCAGAGCGTGACGCATGTATGGAAGCAAGTATTGTAAATTGGTTTCTCTAATCTGAATGTAAATGTCGGCAGCGTTGTTGTAACTGTGTAAGGCATTCTTGGCATGACCAAGTCGAATCTCTCCGGTCCCCTTATTAAAATAGGCTCGCGCCAATGCATCTGCTCTATCAGGTGGAAACTGTTCTCCTAACGAGTTTTTAAGTTTAACCCATATTTGTATTGCGCTATCGAAGGATGCGACAGCCCTACGGAACTGACCTGTAAGATTGAACGCCGCGCCCTGATTCCGGAGAGTCAGGGCAAGGCCATTCGCCATATCGGGCGTTAACCCCTCTTCTACGTCATTCTGTAGCTCGTGCCATTTCTCAATAGCAATTTCATAGTATTTAATAGACTGCCGCGGATTGCCAATCTCACATGAGATTAGGCCACAGTTAACATAGGCGCTCGCTAGGTTTTCTAGTGGAATGATATTCAATCGATCAGGTATCATTCCGATTTGTTCTTCGCGAATCTCCACTGCTTTAAGATAGTCATTTTGTGCTTCTTTAAATAAACCTGCCCCCCTATAAGCTACACCGCGGTTAATCAACAGTCGTGAAGTGCCGTCCGCAATAATATCGGCATCTATCTCACCCAATTGAAGCTTCATTTTATCATAGAGTGAAACGCCAACAGTATAAAATTTAATTGTTTCATTGAGGTCGCCTTTTGCGTGCCACAAGTTTCCAAGGTTTCCATAAGCGCGCGCAAGTAGTTCTGATAATATTGGGTCCATACAATCTGATTTATCTGTCGAGGATGGTTGCAGAATATCAATTGCACGTCTAACGGATAAAAAAGACTCATCTATATTATTAATTAATACTCCACGCAACAAATATAACTCTGCCAACTTGGCAAATGTGTAAGTACTTCCCGGCAATGATTCAAGAACGAGAATAGCTCTGGCGATATGTTCTAATGCTGAACGACTATCGCCAATGCGAGAAAGCGAAGACGCACAACCATAAAGTACGCGCACCCTGTCGATGAGCGGGGCAAGGGTGCTGGCGAATTCGCGAAACTCTGATAAAGGATTTTCATAATCTTGAGTGCCGATGACGTCCAAGAGCCATTGTGCGACGTAGTAATAAGAAACTGCCTGGCGATACCGAACGAGTCTATAAGCGTGCTCGGCACTCGCTACTGTATGATTAAATATTAAATAAATAGCTCGCCAGTATGGGTCACCCCGATTAACATGGTCTTGGATGGCCGAAGAGAACATACCATGTCCATTAAGGCATGATATAGCCCATCGGGCATCAGATGATACTTCATCCGATTGTTCAATAACCATTCGCAGAATTGTATCATGCGTGCAATCCACGCTAACTGGCATTATTTGACGCACAATCTCGCGCATTCCCTTAATGCCAAGACAGTACCTCGGGCCATCAGTATTACCACGCCACGAGCCAAGAACAGGCTTGAGCAAGTACAGCGCATAAGCCACGCGAGGCGTCATCGAACTTTTGCCCTCAAGGCGTTGACAAAGCACGTCAATGGGTAGCCCGGTCCATGTTTCTCTGGCCAACAACGGGAGCTTCTGCTCATGGGCTATTGCCGCTTCTTCAGCCGCGGTTAGATGACAAAGCGTCCTTTGCAACAGATCCTTCAGCGATGTCCCATCATAACGTTGGAGAAGCGCTAATAGATAATCTGGAACTAGACGTTCCGGGTCATCAGCCAGATCTTTCAAATCAATTTGCCGGATGTCTCCATCAGCTAGTCGATCGACCAAAAACGAAAAATACAGAAACCGACCATCGCTTTTGTCGTAGAGTATTGGCAGTGCCTCATCTATGCCACTGCTTGATACCTGTGACACCTTTTTAAGGCGTCCGTTTGCATATTCACGCATTAGCATCCGGTAACCAGCATCGCCTAAACTTACGACAGTGCAGTTTGTCAGTTTGTTTTCTTCAAGAGCTGCTTTGACGTGTGCCGGGCACTCGCACATAAGTCGTGAAGTTAATAATACAAATATACTTTTAGGCAGATCATCAGTAATTGGTATAAAATCAGCGATGCCAGGATGTAGATCTCCTAACTCATCAAGTCCATCGATAACAATCAGCAAGGGTTTTCCGCCTAGAACCTGATAGTGCTCAAGAAATCGCACAAATGCTGACCTGGGGTCTTGCGAGAAGATGTCAAGATCGGGTAGTTTCTGGGTTTGTGAGCGTAGTCTTAACTCATCCCTGAGCGAGTCTCTGAGCTGATCGGCGAATTGAGCGCAATGGTATTGATATTCCCGGCGGACGTAAAAAACAACTACTGCGAAATTTTCGACAAGCGCTGATTCTTTCCATAGGCCTGAGTACCGTGGATCGAGGCCTCGCACGAAAGTTGATTTACCAACATGTGCTGGTGCCTGCAACCAGTACACTCCTCCACGGCTACCGGCACTGCGAGATTCAATAAAATGGCGCAGGGGATCACGGAGATAGGAGGGGGAGATATATGATTTCTCGACTGATTGGGACTCCAACATTTCCACAACTTCGACTGGGAGAGCATCAGCGCTAAAGGATTCTTCATTGGTTATGTCTTGTGCTTTATTTGCGCAATTAAGCTCAGCGATCAAGTCGATTCCCTGATTGCCTCGGACAACGTAAGCGTGCCCTCGTTCATAATTTAGAAGGCGGAAATCGGGGATTCTAGTCTTATTAATTTTCGTGGAGTCGTAATGAAAAGTTTCGAATGAGTTGCAGATGGGGCACTGGCGCAGGGAAATATATGGCGCAAGAGAAAGCCGTTTGTGTTTATCGTCGCAACCCTGTATCCAAAGATCTCCACTTGCTGTTTCTAAGTGTCCAGCATTCTCATGTTCGGGCTGGCCACTAAGAACCCCGTGAAGATGGTTCCCATCCGTATCAGTCAGAATCACTGGGTTTTTGACGATGATACCTAGGCACCGGTGCAGACTTTCCTTTCCTGTGCCAAGGATTCGCTCGAGATCAGACATGGTTGTGCTAAGGTCATCTCCTCGAACACCATGACCAATGGATTCATTTCGCCAAGCGGTGATTTTGTCTGATAAGACGGCGCATAAGGATGTGCGTTCACCTTTATCATCACGCCACCAATTCGCTATTTGCGGTACGTCATAAGCCGTGGGTACTTTGTTAATAGTTCTCGCCAGTAGGTCTGCCAAACCGATCCAGCCACCCATGCTCAACGGTCTGATAAATAGCGTTTCACGCGTTTGGTTCTGTACCGTTGGATCCCCATTCTCCAGGATGTCTCGCGTCATGACTAGGGCAGAAACTCTGGCAATTAATTCCGCAAAATCTTTGAGGACCAACGCGCTAGCGTCTATTTGCCCTTTTTCTAAAAGTCTCTGTAGCAAACTATAGGTGTACGCTATTGGACCGGGTGCGGTAGAAATAATCGACTCTTGCCATAGATCAGAACCTGCCAAGATTCGAGATCGCCCAAGATAGAAGTCTTCCTTGCTCGCGAGTGGGTCTGTGCTTCGTCCTAATAACGTTTCCTCTCCGGGAAATCGTTCTTCACAATCGTTACATTCCCAAAGCCGTTTTTTGTCCTTCCATGCGACGTTAGTAGAGCTACAGAATGGACAGGCTGGATTGGTCATTAGTTAATCCCCTTTTGATGAAGTATCAAAGTTCCACGTCAACCAGAGGCCTAGAATGCCTCCGAGGAAGCTGCCAAGAAAAATGGTGAGCTCCCAATGCTCCACAAGTTCAACCATGGGTTGCAGCATAGGAAGGGTTTTATTGGCGGTCTCTACAAACCATACGCGCATATCAGGCATAGCAAATGGCAGGCTGCTGGTCGACAAATCTTCAAGCAATTCGTGTGTTAACAAGAATCCACCAACAGCACCAGATGTGCGTCCAATCCAGCGGGCTCGTCGATTTCTGAGGAGTTCCGCAACGTCCTTGGCGGTCTGCTCTTGGAAGCTGATGCGTTCTGGGATCTCTAAGGCTTCCTGCCAAAGACGATTAAACCTGTTGTGAAGGCTAATTTGGCTGACGATGGGGTAATGAAAATACCGTCTATATTCCACCGTCATGGCAAATATTTCTTCGACGCCTTCCTTTTCCGCGCGACTACCTTCCCTACAGCGGCGGGCCGGTATCCATTGGGTGCGGTTCAGCAACCAAAAATGACTGTGCAGTGAAACGATGGCCAGTGGTAAATAGGTATTGGCTCCAGTCCCTGCAACAAAATTGTTTCCGAAATCCGAAGCTGTCGGCGTTTTGCGTGCTACGGATGCCCCACCTTCCAGGCTGGCACCATGGCAGAGGTAGGGGAAAGGGCACCACACCGTGGACAGTCTCATATCCTGAGACGGCAGATAGTCGAGGTTTTGACGATGACTCATGCGGGTAGCCAGTAGATAGAGATCTTGAGAATCCTCTTCTGGGACCTGCACGATGCTATAGAGTACTCGTCGTTCTGCCTGCAAGGTTTCTGAATTGTTGAGTAGTGTTCCGACCAACTTTTCAGCAAGAGTGCGCAATATTTCGGAATCCATCGGCGCGGCTACCGATGTATCGCGTCCATGATCTCTACGTGGGTATCGAAAATGGCTGAGGGCATAGTTGCCCTCGAGGATTTCCGGAGTCTCCCCGGCTTCCGGGTAATGCCAGGATAAGTCAAGGATACCTATCCCTGTACGAAATAAATATAGGCGTGCGCGGAGCATCTGTACCTTCAGAACGTCAAGGCCACATCGATCTCTAGCAGATTTGCTGAGTGACAAAGTCCATTGACGTGCCTTTCCTCCTTTGCGTTGAGATAATAGTGTCGGCTGCGCCAAATCGAAGGGCGTGCACAGGAGGGGAAAGTTTTCTGCGGAGCCACCTAGGATTTGGCGGGCGAAGGGGTATAGGTCTTCAATGGCAACGCCCTTGCCTGCGTAACTCTTCCATACAGGTTGGTTCTTTGCAGCGTTCGGATCCTGGAGTATCTGTGTCAAGCCCAAAGATTCTGGGGTCCAAGAAGAAACGTTTTGCGTTGCCTGATTTAGGTTAACCAGATGATTTTCTGAGGGGGAAAAAGAGAAAGGGAAAAGTCCGTGAATCTCATGTGATAGAGGGGGCTTGATCATAAAGCTTTACCTGCGTCTTAAAAATATGTGGATATATGAAGAGCCAATCATGCGGACCAAAGTCAAATAACGCGGAAGCTGATCCGAGACTGTGTTTTATAGATGAGCAAGGTGATGCAATGCCTTACTGGAGTCGCTTGTTATCTATCAATCAAAAATCCTGCTGCTTGCAGTCAAGTGTGGATATTGGTGGCCAAACGAATACCTTGCATCCCATGGTTAACGCTCTTATGTTCCTTATCTGTTGATGTGTCAAAAAATCAAAATGACGATTTCGGCATGCTGGACAATACGCATCATTCGGTCTGGTTACTATTCATGGCAAGCCCTTGTTTATGCGGCAAACTAACCAGTTGAAGGCGATTAAGCCTGATCCTACGAAAAGCCTACAAAGAAACTGAATACATGAACGCAATGTTCGCTTCCAGTCTGGACCCGCCCTTCGGCAGAAAACTCTACAGGAGGTATCTAACCAGAGAGAGCTCAGATAAAAGTTTCACATACTGTACACCATCTCACTCCAACCAGAAAGCTTCTGCACACACCCCTCACAGACATTCATCTTCCAAACCATGGCGCAGCAAGTATCGTCAGGGGTCTGGATCCTGAGGCCATAGGTTTTCAAACAGCTTTTGCATATAGCAAATTTTATAATGACCATTTATCTTGGCTTCTTAACCTGGTTTTCCGTTCCACTGGATCTCACAGGCCTACCTTGGCTACCACCGCGTTAAGATATATGTAGTAAATATGCAATATTTATTTTTGGATTATGATCTTTGTGTTATAGTTGCCACCTTTGGCTTGCTCCCATAATAATTTATATTTCATACCTCTGTAAAAATACTTTTGAATGATTTCATCAGTTTTTCACCGATTGTTATATTGTTAGCCATAGTCATCATTAAAACTCCTGCCATAAGCCCCAAAGTTGAAGAGTTTTTAAGTAATCCGTAAGTGTGAGCCTGAGTAATATTTTGCTCTATGGCGCGGTCCCTGGTATGCATAAAAATTTGATGTATACCGCCATGAGTAAAATCATTCATCTTGCCCCATATGATGTCTTTCGCTTTATTCAAATTAGCAAATGCACCCTCGTCAGTATTTTTTAATGATTTTAGCATTGTATTTAAATCGGGGAAATTTTTCTTGCCGGTTACTATGTTATGCAATTGTATCTCCGTAGCAGAGTGATAAAGCCATGCGCTCCGTATGTATGTTTCAAACTGGGCGCGTAACAATGCAAAGGCTGGCCCATATAGATCATGCTCGCAAAGCAGGACAACGGCTGAAAAATGTCGAACGCTCAGGTAACATAACGGTGCTGACAATCTAATGCACGGAGAATCAGAGATGAGTCTGTCATTTATTAATGCATATAATGTATCAGCCCACTGTCTCGACTTATCGAGGATAATAAAAAAGTCAGAATATTCTGTGTCGGTGCCCATTATTTATTTTTTCTTGTCGCATCGAAAAATAATGCGATCATCCTGTGGTGTCCACATCTGTACACCACCAACACTAGTTGAGATCATGTCTGCGACTAATCCTTTTTGAGCGCAAAAATATTAGCCTTTCTGATGGCTTCCTCTAGCAACCTCCAATTTCCTTCAAATCCACCGTGCGCATTTAACGACATCATGTAACGTCTGCTTCCAGTCTTTACCGGCCCTTCGGCATCCTTCACCCCAGCATCTTCGCTAAGTCTTCAGCCCGCAAGTGAGTATAGCGTTTGAGCATTTGCAGCGTCTTGTGGCCGGTGATGG
>JAJYPA010000346.1 GCA_021795795.1 Pseudomonadota bacterium
TGGGGCAGATCGCGGCGCTTGGCTTCGACGATGGCGAGTTTTTCGTTGCGGTACTCCAGCACATAGTCGGCAATCTCGGGCTTGCCGCGTTGCCCTGCCCCCTGGAGCCGTCCCTCGGTGATCCGATACTCCCGGAGCACACGGCTGCCCTCCACCACGCCCCAGCCAGCGGCCTTGAGGGCGGGGTCAACCAGTTGGGCGCGGGTGTCGGCTTCGTTCATAGATCTTACGTTAGCTCCAAATAATTTCGCAGAGTCGTCGAATCAGCTTCTGCCGTTCGTCAATATCTACCTTCTGAAATGTCTCGTGGGGCCTAAACGGGACGCCTAGCTGTTGCATCATGCCGGTGAAATTCGGATTGCTATCATAAGTCTTAGGATGCAGCGACTTAACCAGCAAATTTTCTTTAATATAATGCTGAAGTTTTTCACTGTAAGGCGCCGCACCATAGGATTGATTTGTACCCTGCGGTAAAAGCACCAAATCTCCAATTCGGTTTCGATAAACATCAAACTCATGTTTTTGCTCAAACTCGTCACGATGGTCGTCAAACTTGTTAGCCCAGATGTGTTCGACCTCAAAAGGTTTGGCCCCGGAACTTACAAAAAAGGTAGAAAAGTTTGCCGATGAACCGGACTGCTGTTCAATAAACCCAGTGATCCGCGCAAGAAGGAATTTTACAAAATAGCGGTTCATGCCATGCAATCTAAACTCATTAACACCATCCCATTTCTCCGGCATTTCGGCTAACTTATTCCGCAACACATTTTCCAAATCAACAAGGTCTTTGCCCCGAATCTCCTTGACTAAAGAATACATGGTGTATCGAATTGAGCTGGCGCCAAACTTCCTGAAATTTACTGAACGCCTAACAGCGAACGTCTCTAAGAATCGTGCAACCTCATTTATCTTTTGGCGCGTAATTTCCAAGTTATCTGAAGAATTTAGTGAGGCAAGCATTAGCGGAAAACTCAATGAATCGGCTATGCCCCAGTTGTGTTGGTAAAAAACATGTTCCCAGCCCGGTTTCTCTTCTTTTTGCGCTTCCAGGATATTGATGTAGGCCCGCAAATAAAACCTCATTTCTTGGTGCATCAGCTTACTAAAGTCGATGGAAGAATTCGGAGTCACCCCAATCTTTGCAAGATTATCTCGAAACCAGCTATGGAAGCGGGTGCCAATCTTCTCAAAGTCTTCGTTTGACGACCCAGCTTTACTTTGACGAATCGTATCGGCATACTGACTTCTCAACCATGCCTGAAAGAACTTCTGATCTTCTTCTTTGCTGTAAGCGTGCAATTCTTGAACAGATTCCTTCCAGAAGTGGTTGACCTTGTCGCGTTCAGTGGCGTCCTTGAACCGTGAAAGGATATAGCCCTTGAGCATTTCCGTTGAGGTTAAGTTCAACCCGCGATCATTCATCGACTCGAAGATCGTGTAAGCGCTATCATCGGAATAGGCGGTAATCTCGACAAGAATCACATTGTACTTCAGCCAGTCGAGAAAATAAGGCAAAGCCTTCCCCTTCACTTCCTCTGGAAACGCCTCATCGATGTCGGCGTAGCGACGCGCCATGTTGATCGTTGACTCGTCATCTTCCGCTCGTGGGATGTAGTTACCTGTATGAAACAACTTTTCTAGACAGGGCCTTCGCTCTTCGACATCTATATTAAACGACTTCTGCCCATACTTCTCCGAGAAAATCAACGGCTCGACCGACTCATTGCCGCCCTGTTCCTTCTGCAGATTGTTCAAATAGATCAGGAAGAGGGTTAGCGAGGTCAGGCGCTGTTGGCCATCGATTATGCTCTTCTTGCCATTTTTACTGCTGACGACAAATGGTCCAAGGTAGTAGTTGCTGTATAGCTCGACCGAACCCCGAGCATCGCCCTCAGTATAGGCAGCAAGAAATGTGGATGTCAGGTCTGTTACTAGTTGCTCTATATGTTTCTGCTCCCAGCTATATTCACGTTGGTAATAGTCAACGGTATATTTGCGCTCATTCAGCACATTAAATATAGTTCGGTCGTCTGCATCAATCTTGCGATCTTCGTTGCTCATAGCTGCACCATTACATGTCTCCAGAGAAAATCTCGCGGATAAATGATCGATTAAGTTTGTCTAAAGCGAGCAGTTTTCTGGTGTAGATTGATTCTAGTTGTTGCGTTTTCTCCTGTAGGCAACCCAATATCTCGTTGATATGCATTTGCTTATGGAGAGACGGAAACGATATTTTTATCGTTTTTAGCAGTCTTGCCTTAATTCCCTTTACTGTTGCGCCGGTCCCCATAGCCTGAATCTTTGACTGAACTGTTTGTGACATAAGAGAATACTTTAGAAACGTGCCATTTATATTCTGGAGATCCGGCTGCATTATGATTATTCGCTGTGCAAATACCACCTTTTCTTTGGTGTTAAGTTGAGCTATATTTGCTAATGGCGCCTCTGTAGTAAATAGTACATCTCCCATTTTCGGTATTCCGCGCGTCATCCAGGTTTCGTATGTATCTGGAGCAACAAACTCAATTGGATTTGATTGGAGGTAGCCCATCTTGATATTCTTCGCTGTAATTAGACGCAAGCCATTTTCAGTCTTCTTTGGCGTCCTGCCACGATAGTCTATAAACCTTGTGATTTCTCCTAGCGGTTTTTCCACCCATCCCTCACCCCGCTGCGAAAACACTGCATTCAGATAGCTCTCAAAGACCTCGCGGGCATTCTGGAGATTCTTCTCGGCGTTCGCTTTCGCGGTCGCTATGCCTTCAAAGGCTTCGTCGAGGATGGCGACGATGCGGCGCTGCTCGGGGAGGGGTGGGACTGGTATGTTGATAGCCTTATAGGCATCGCTATTTAGGTTGCGTATGCCTGTAGAGTGACTCTGCATTGATTCAGTTCTTCCAGACAGATAAACCCAGAAGAGATATTTATGGAGATATGCAGAGTCGAGTATATTTGGCTCTTTAACGCGAATGGCCGACGTGAAATTACTAAAAGAAAAATTCCCTTCTTTTTTATCAAAAAATACAACGCGCCCTACCGGTTGTTTTGGGCCTCCGCCTGACTTTTCAAGGATGATATCACCATATTTAAGGCGTCTTTTACTATATTGCTTAGCCTCAACATCAAGGTACGCAATATCTGAATCATCAAGTCTTCCATCTTTAGTAAAATTGGTATTTCTAATAACACCAACGGGGATAAACGGCTCAACTTTTCCTTTCCAAAGCCCATTTATAAATTGGCAGGCATCCGCTAGTGACTGTTCCTTCCATCCCTCCCTCACAACAACCCCCGAATTGCCGCCAGCACCTCAGCGCTCTCAGCGTCCAGTGCGGCTATCTCATCCAGGATCTCCTCCGGGCTGCGAAGCACCTTCTCATCACCGCCATTCGGATTCTTGGCTGACAGGTCATAGGTGCGAGTGTCGATCCCGGATACGTCCACGGTCCACGACTGCGGCGAGTCGGCCTTGGTCTTCTGCAGTGTGACAAACTCGGCCAGATCGTTGTCATTGAGGGGGTTGGTCTTCCCCATGTTCCGTCCGGGGTTTAGCTGGTAATACCAGACCTTGCGCGTCGGCGCGCCCTTCTCGAAGAACAGCACCACGGTCTTCACACCAGCACCCTGGAATGTACCTCCCGGCAGGTCCAGGACCGTATGCAGGTTGCAGTCTTGCAGTAGGAGCTTGCGCAGACTGACCGAGGCATTGTCCGTATTGCTCAAGAAGGTGTTCTTAATGACCACGCCCGCCCGGCCACCCGCCTTCAATATTCGGATGAAGTGCTGCAGAAACAGGAACGCCGTCTCGCCGGTCTTGATGGGGAAGTTTTGTTGAACCTCCTTGCGCTCCTTCCCACCAAAGGGCGGATTCGCCAGCACCACATCCACCCGGTCTTTTGGCTGGATGTCCATGAGGTTCTCGGCCAGGGTATTGGTGTGGACGATGTTCGGCGCGTCGATGCCATGCAGGATCATGTTCATGATGCCGATCACGTAGGCCAGACTCTTTTTCTCTTTGCCGTAGAAGGTGCGCTCCTGCAGCGTCTGCATATCGCCGGTGGTCAGTCCCGGCTGGGACTTGAGATAGTCAAAAGCCTCACAGAGAAACCCTGCAGAGCCCACGGCGCCATCATAGACCTTCTCGCCGACCTTGGGTGCCACCACCTGCACGATAGCTCGGATCAGAGGGCGTGGGGTATAGTATTCACCGCCATTCCGCCCGGCGTTGCCCATATTCTTGATCTTGGCTTCGTAGAGATGGGAGAGTTCATGCTTCTCTGTCTGGGACCGGAAACGCAGCCCATCAATGATTTCCACGATCTCCCGCAGGTTGTACCCACTATGGATCTTGTTTTTGATCTCACTGAAGATCTCGCCGATCTTGTATTCAATGGTGTTGGATCCCTTCGCCCGCAGCTTGAAGCCCGCCAGGTAGGGAAACAGGCGGATGTTCACGAAGTCCCGGAGATCGTCCCCGGACAGGGCCTTGTGATGGTCAATCTTGCCGTCTGCCGTCATGGGTGCCGCCCAGTGCTCCCAGCGGAAGGCATCGTCCAGAATGAACGTGTAGGGGCGCCCCTCCAGCTCCGCCTCCATCGCCCGGTCCTGCTCCAAGGCGTCCAGATACTTCAGGAACAGTAACCAGGAGGTCTGTTCGGTGTAGTCGAGTTCGCTGGAGGAGCCTGCATCCTTGTGGAGGATGTCATCGATATTCTTGAAGGCTTGCTCGAACATGCGTCTCTCTTGCGGTCAGTGGTGGGTATCGCTCGCCTGAATATAAGCCATTGGAGGCATGGCGGGAAGCCGTAAGGGATTTCTACTGAATTTTGGTGCGCTATTTAATGCATCCCCTGGAGCAAATGCTCTCGAGAATATGTGATTTCTATAATTTACATTTGCATAAACAGAAATAAAATATACGCCCATTAAAGTTACGGAATAACGACTTGTGTGAAAGTCGTAATTATCCATTAAAATAAACGGAATTTTCATGTAATGCAAGATATTGGGTAAGTTTGTGTGTTCTTTGAAGCTGGTTGTAGCAATGTGGCAACCTGTTTACATCCTGCTGATCGATGGTGTACAATTATCCTATGCTACTGATCGCATTAGGACTAATGCTTCGTTTAATAGTCGAAAATTCGTTATTTTAAAGGAAAAAAATGACAAAATGTAAACTCCACCCGGTGTCTGCGGCAGGGAAATATATTGGTTTGACACAGCATCTGCTGTTTTTTGTCCTGGGAATATCCGGGTTATTGATTATTGTGCATCCCTTCTTGTGGACTGCATTGGCTTGTTACGGATGGTGTGCGCTCTTTCTGCTGTCGTTTTGTGGAATCTTCATGGTGGATGTCGCGCTGCGTTGGCGGATGTTGGATACTCGTTCAGTAAAAGAGGGCTGGGCCATCGGCGAGCAATGGGTTTCACCCGCTCGTATGGTGCGCCGCATCCGCTATGCTCATCGCGCCGCTTTCCCTTCCGCGATTCTGCAGAGCGGTGCAGTCGGGCGGAACATTCGAGCGCCAAAGCAAGCCCAAGGGCGGCAAAGCCACCGCTCTCCACGTCGCCAGGCAGGTGCTGCCCAGAAAAACAAAAGCAGCGGCGATGCAGGGGGCGGCGGTGAGGGCGACCCAGAAGACACGATCGATACCGATGCACTGAACACAACGCATGCGGCAAATTCTTTTTCCCGCATTGCCCATCCATCTCGTCCACCATTCTCCGCTCCCGCCCAGTTTTTTTCTTTCCGAGATCTGGCTATTCGCTGGTCGTGCAGCGCAAAAACGCTCCGGAATAAAGTTTCCACAGGAAAATTGCCACGCCCGACCAACCTACCTATCGGCCCCCGCTGGCCCCTGGTCGTCATCGAAGCTCTTGAACGGGGCGAGTGGAAGGTACCCGAACCGGCAGCGCCGACCACCGTCCCCGCACGCCGTGGACGCCCTCCCATCGCTGCATCCAGGTCATCGTCATGATGACCAGAGCCATTCCTTCATTCGTTTTACCCAGGCCGCTGAATCGTTTTTGGAGCCTGCCGTCCATACGGACTGTGCAAACGCAAGTCCCTCGGTGCATGGCTGGGTGCGTGCCGGTATGCATCGATTCCCGTAGGTGCGATGCGTTATATCCTGCCACTCACCAGCAGAACGTGCGACAGACCACATCCTCTCACTCTCGGTGTGGTCTTGCGTATGGCACGGCGGGGATTTGCCGAAGCGACTTGGCTTACGCAGTCTGTATCGAAGCAAGCCATGTTTTCCCCCCGCTCCCTTCGGTCACGGTGGAAAAACTGCTTGGTCAGGGTTTCACCCCGACACCCCGCACGGCTCCCTGCGGTCGCCCGTGCTATCAGCCTGCGGAGTTTGAGCGATGAACGCGCCTACTCCAGCGTCTAAGAAAAAGGGTGGCCGCAAGCCCTTGCCGCCCGATCAGCGCCGCAGCCTGCGCTTCGAAGTCTGGCTCTCGCCCGTCGAGCGAGCGGAGTTGGTGGCGCGTGCCAAGCTGGTCGGTATCACGCCTGGCGAATACATGCGCCGCGCCATCACCGGAGCACCGATGCCGCCGCCACCACTACCCGCACTGAATCGACAGGCCTGGACCGAACTCTGCGGACTTGCGGCCAATGCCAACCAATATCAGGTGGCAGTCAATGCGGGTAAGGCCTTTGGCTGGGCGCCGGCGTTGCTGCCGGAGCTAATTCGGCAGATCAGCGCCCTGCGACGGGGACTCCTTGGACTGGACCCGGATGAGAATTGCCTTGTCCCAGTGGAGGACGCACATGATTGAAAACATCGAAAAAGGCGACGATGCCTTCGGTCTTGCCCGCTATCTGCTCGCCAAAAAAGACCGGAATGGCCAGATCCGCCCCCGCCACGATCTGATCGGCGGCACCCTGACCGGCCGTAACGCGCGACAGTTGGCGGACGAAATAGAATGTTTCCATCGCCTGCGCCCCAGGCTGAAAAGCTATGTGGGGCATGTCTCTCTGCGTACACCCGCCAACGATCGCCTGCTGAAGGATACAGAGTGGCGGGAGATCGGTGACCGCTGGGCTAAGGCAATGGGCATAGCCGCCTACGCCATCATCCATCATGGCGACCATATCCATCTGCTGTTTAGCCGGGTCAACCCAGATGGTTCCGTGGTTTCTGATTCCCAGGATTATCGCCGGGGTGAGGCCGCCGTGCGCCGAATCGAAAAAGACATGGGCTTGATCCAGGTGGAATCCTCGCATCTTCTGGAGCCCAAAAAAGCAGTCACCCACCGCAAGGCACCCACAAGAACGGAAATCGCCATGGCCGAGCGGGGGGCACTGCCCAAGAAATATACCCTACAAGATCTTTTGGACATGGCGCTGCAACCTCGGCCCACCGTCACCCGCTTTATCGAAATACTGGAGCAATTCGGTGTGGTTGTGGAACCCAATATCGCGGGCACCGGCAAGTTCTCTGGCTTTGCTTACTGGTTCGAAGAAACACGCTTTACCTCCAAAAGCCTCGGACGAGGCTACACCCTGGCAAACATGCAAAAAAAAGGATTGACCTATGAGCCTGATAGAGACCTTGCAGCACTCCACGGATGCCGCACACGCACAGCGAATTACAGCGCTCACGCAGTTATCGCAACAAATGCTCCAACTGCAGAATCTGCAAAACCAGATAACCCAGTCGCTGCAGCAGATGAATACGATGCAAAAACAGCTGCAATCCCTGCCGACGGAAATCGCCCAGGAGATTGTGCAGAGCCTTCAGCCGATGGAGCGAATGGCGGAGACTCTGGACCAAGTATTGAATCTTCAGAGGGAGAGTCTGGAACCCTTTTTGCAGAAAAGGATGCAGGATATGGAAATCAGTCTGAAAGACCACATGCAGCAGCAGACGCAGGAATACTGGAAAACACTGCCCCAGGACCGGATCAAGCGGACCTTGTTGATCGCCCGCGAGAAAAGCAGGGCCTATCTCCGGAGCCAGCGGGAAATGAAGAAGACGGCAGCCGATCTGGAAAACCAGATACAGAAAAACCACGCTCTGGAAACGGAAATCGATCAACAGGCCGAACAACTGGAGGTCTCGCAACGCCGGACACGGAAATGGAAGGTGACCACACTCATACTGGGGACAGTGACCATCAGTCTGACGGCACTTTGGATATGGTTATCACCTCCCACATCCCCACTGCCGTCCCTTTCTGGTCCGATCTCTTCGCAAAACAACGTGCCAGGTCTTCAGAGACGAAACGACGCATAATTACGATCAACAGCAAGATCGACGATCAGATGTTGAGCTGGAAGCGTCAAACCAACTTACTGCGCGTTTTGGGGAAACTCGGGTTCACCTTACAAAAGCGCGGGAAATTCATCTGGGTGTGGCGTGACGGTTTCCCGTTGTATGTGCTCTCCCCGGACTTTGGAATGCCCCAATCTTCAAGATATCGCTGGCGTACGCCAGATGGCCGTTCCAACGGTGATGCCAT
>JAJYPA010000031.1 GCA_021795795.1 Pseudomonadota bacterium
TGCCGGAAAAAGACCGGACCAAAGAGTTGATGTCGGCCATTTCCGACGCACAGAAAATCTCTGACCATCTTTTGAGTCATGTGCCGGAATTGCAGGTGGAGCAGGAACAGCAGAAAGAACGGCCAACCGTCTCCCGTGGCGATTACGTCCGCTATGCGGATGAGACCGGGAAAGAGCGGGAAGGGGTGGTGCTCGATGCCGCCGCAGCGGGAGAGGCTACTCGTGTACGTGGCATATACCGGTGGTCGAACGGCATGCCGGGCATGGATGGCGCCGACCATGTCTCTTCGGTCACTCTGCCACCACTGGCGGAGCATCTGTCCGGCACGGTAAAACCCGGGCTAGACCTGGACGCCATCGATCCCAAAACGGACGCCTACAAGCTGACCATGGGCAACAACATTGAACGTAATAAGGCGGAGTATGCTGTGCTGCGGTCCGTTGAGGAGGCACGGGGCGTCCCTGACCCACATCTCATGCCAATACCACCGCAGCAACAGGCGGTGGATATCCAGGAGTTCAATCGCGGCGACCTTTTCAAATATAAGGATATCACCGGACGCGATCATGTGGGTGTGTCCTTGCAGGATGCACCCTTTGATGAGAAAGGCGGGGCTCCAATGCGCTGGAAAGATGTGGTGACGGGGCCGGACGGCAAGCCACATATCATGCCTGGCGATGTTCTGGGCCGCATTGAGCGGGGTAATGTATTGGGCTATGTGCCAAACGCCGTGCCGGATATTGATAGGCTGGATTTTCAGAGTCCTGATTATGAGAAGGACAAAGAGCGTTTTCCGGGCATGAAAGCGGCATTGGAGTTTCGGGTGGCGTCTGTTACGCATCAGAACGGTATCCAGTTCCAGGATGCCACTGAAAATGGGCTGCACCCCTGCAAGGCAGTGGAGAAGGATATCCAGAAGGGGGATTACGTCGCTTTCCGCACACCGGACGGCACAGTGCAGGAGGGTATCGCTCTCGGCGCATGGACTGACGGAGATGTGGTTTTTCAGCCCACCAAACGCGACCATGATGAAGGAGATAGGGCCGCTGTCTGGCCCGCCGACGCCCGCATTGCGACGGTGGAGAAGGAGGCCATGTTAGCCCATATACCGGGTATTGCCGGGGATATTACGCTGGCCAACCTGAATACGCGGTCCACAGAATATCAAACGGCGTCCATGGCGGATATCACCAAAGCGGTAAATGCGCTGGAGCGGAAGATGGATGCGGTGATGCCCGCCGAGAAGTTTCACGCGCTGGAGCAAGGGATATTGCCGCTGGAAGCTCAGAAGGGCGTGGTGGTGATGGGCACCGAACCCGGCCAGCAGCGCCGGTGGACGGGAAAAGTGGTGGGCATCAGTGAGGACAGGAAGACCATCGAGATCATCGCCATGGGCAAAACGCAGAGCATCGTGGATGCCCGTGGCAGACCTTTCCCCGCAGGAATACAGCCCGGTCAATATGGAAAAGTGTTACTGGATAAGACCGGCAACCTGACGTTCGATGGTAAAGAGAAAACCCGCGGCAGATCCAGAGGAGTTGCATAATGAATACTAGAGAAATAACACCCGTTGAGATCGAATCACAACTGACCAGCACGAACCCCGCCGAGCGTCGGGAGGCGGTGCACGACTATATGGATATTTTGACCTCCAGGCAGGTGGAGCGCGCACTGACGGATACTGCGCCTTCCGTGCGCGCTTTCACCATTGCGGGCAGGCCCGGCGGGCTGTCGGATATTCAGGTCGAACGGGCCTTATCCGACGAGGCTCCGGAAGTCCGCGCTCTGGCGGTATCCGGCTTTGCCAAGCGCATGAACGATGTGCAGGTGGAGCGCGCACTTGCCGATGAGGACGTGGAGGTGCGCGAGGTGGCCGTGGCGGATCTCGTGCCACGGATGAACGATGTGCAGGTGGAGCGTGCTCTGACCGACCGGAATCCCGGCGTGCGCATGGAAGCCGTGCAGGCGCTTACCCCGCGCATGAATGACGCCCAGGTGGAGCGTGCGCTTCTGGATCCAAACTACAAAACCCGTGCCCATGTCATGGGCAGCCTGTCCAGCCGGGTCCCCGATGAGAAGGTGGAGCGGGAATTGACGATCCGCAATGCCGCTTGGCGGGCGGTTGCCGTCGAAAAACTGGCCGACCGCCTGTCCGATCCACAGGTGGAACGGGCTTTGCTGGACCAAAGTGCTGAAGTACGCGAGGTGGCTGTCCAGGCGCTGCATCCCCGTCTGTCTGACCGTCAGATTGACCGGGCGGCGCAGGATCCGTCGCCAGAAGTCAGGAAAGTCATCAGCGATCTGGTCCCCGCCAGCAGGGTTCGGACTGCCGTCAGCATGACGATGACACTGCCACCTCCCTCCACGACGATTGTCATCGGAACCGAGCCGCAGCAATCCCGGACCTTCACCGGCGAGATACAAGGGGTCAGTGAAACGCGTAAAACGCTCTCCGCGCGGGCTATGGGCAAAGACGTGTCCGTAATCGACGCCAGGGGCCGCCCGTTTCCGCCTGAGATCCAACCGGGCACATACGGGAAGGTCATCCTGGATAGGACCGGTAATCTGACGTTTGAAAGCAAGGGGTTGTCCAAGAGCCAGCAAAGGGGACTCCAATGAGCACGGCAACCGCTACAGAGGTCCGTGAATCTTCTTTGCTATCCAAAGTGGATAATGCCGGTAACACCCACATTTACCAGCGTAAAACAGCCAGTGATCTGCTGGTCGGCGAGCATATTCTGGAGCATGTGATTGGTCATAAGCCAATGGTGGCCACGCCGATTTTGGCGATTGCGCGCGTGGATGAGGACGTCATTGTCACCATCCCCGACCGTCATGGATCCAACGCGCCTGTAGAGGAACTGTATCCTGCGGATAAGCCGGTTTTTATCAGCAAAACGCCGCATTTGGAACAGTATGATCCAACGCAAAATGTCTTTGTGCAGCAGGAGAAACTGATGGAGAAAGCATCTGCTCAGAGGGTGGAAGAGGTTCTGTCCAACCCTGACGATTACCAGCGGGCGCTTGGCGTCAGCTGTGTTTATCCATCCATGGATGACCGGCAGGTTAACCGGGCGCTCCAGGATAAGGACTGGATCGTCCGCATGAATGTGCTCATCAAGGCAATGGACGCAGAAGAGACGGATCGTGTCGACGACACGGTGGCGCTCACCCTGATGCGTGACAAGAAGCCCGAGATTTCCATGCGGGCGCAAAGGCTGTTTCAGGATCGGGAATTGTCCCGTGCAGGGTGCGAACCCCATTTTTCGCAACAGGAGGGTGGTGTTATGGAAGCAGACGCAGGGAAGGGTAAGCAGTTTGGTGGTCTTCAGGGTGCCATTCTGGCCGAGAACGGCAAGTGGCACAATTTGTCCGCCTATGTGGACAAGGAAGGTAAATTCCGCGGCTCGCTGGAAGTGGATGGCGAGAAGCACAAGCTGGAGTTTGCGGAAAAAGAGCGTGATGGGAAGAAGTCCCTGGGGGCCGTCGTCAAACGGGAGAACGGCCATACTGGCGGCAGCCCCGACATGTACGTCCGTATTGCTGCGGTCGAAGGTAGAAATGGCCGTTTTGCCAGCATGTCGCTGTCCCAGAAAACCCCGGACGGCAAGTGGCAAGGCATCGTCGGCAAGGGCGGTGGCCTGCGCATGAACGATGCCTTGCTGGACGGTAAAGGCGTTCATTCCAAAGAGGCACAATTCATTGAGAAGACGCTGGACGTAGGACCGGGTGCGCTGATTCCGGTCAAAGCGCGTGAAAATGCCATTGACCAGGGCCATGCCGCGCCTACCCGCGCCGATTACTCGCGGGAAGCAATCCCTTCGCAGGGTGCAGTCCAGACGGTAACCTTGGGTGAGGAGCCCGGCAATCAGCGCCGTTGGACGGGCAAGATCGTGGGTATTGCGGAAGATCGCAAATCCGTCGATATGCAGTCCGCCGGCAAGGTTTCCCGTGTGGTCGATGGGCAGGGCAAGGAATTTCCGGCTGATTTGGCGGTCGGAAGTTACGGAAAGCTTTTGCACGACAAGACCGGACCCAAGTTTGCGGCACAGGAACAGCAGCGGTCCCAAGCCAAGGAAAAAGGGAAGGGGGGTCGTGAGATTTCGGTGTAAGTGATGTGGTGCGTCCCTGTTGACGTGCCATCTGCAAGACCCGCCTATAATTGGCGGGTCTTTTTATGCCACTGCACTCAAGGACAGGTGAATTTCCACATCGTCCCAGGGCACGAAAATCTGCTGGTCTTCCGTCTTGTCGATAAGATGGTGCTCCATGAGTTTCTGAACATCGGCATGCACGTTGCTGTAGTTCCTGCCCAACTGTTTGGCGAGCGCGTAGATCGACTGCGGCCCATTCTTTTTTAGATGTTCCAGCAGCACCAACCGCGCCGGCGTCAACTCACGAAAAAGCTGTGCAGAATCGGAAAAACTCAGATGATAATCCGCTTCCGGCAGAATCTCTCCCCGGTCCAGTTTTTTGGCAATTTCCCGCATCTCGCTAAATAGCGTACTGGTGGATGTGATGCTGATAATAGCTTTAGTCATGGGTATCTCCTGTCAATCTTTGCACATCCCTCTCGAAATCGTTCACCAGGGCAGACAGCGATGAGAAAGTATAGGATTCTTCCATGTCACCATAATGCCGATGATCCCCTTTACCCGTTTCGTTGTCATACCGCACCAGACATTGTCCCCTCTTGCCGCAGTAGAACCGATATTTGAAGCCGTGCGGTCGCTCCGGCGAAGGCTCCGGAAGTTGCCAGATCACCGCCTCCACGATGACGTCATCTGGCCGGACTTCCTTCTTATAGAATACGCGGATCGCTTTCCTATATTGTATGATAGACAATATAGTCTGTGGGGTCAACAAGTCCGTAACTGGTTGGTGCTATATACTTGGCATGAAAACACTCCATCGCAAAGACAAATGGATCATCGGCGGCATCGCTCTGGCACTTGTTGCGGGCGGTTGTGCCGCGGCGGCCATTCACCAGGAACGCCTTACCTTCAACGCCTCCCCCTGTGTGCCGGTAGGCATATACCAGATAATCCCTACTGAAAAGCCGCTCCATGACGGCGAATGGGTGCGGCTCTGTCCGCCGCTGGCCCCGTCGGTACGGCAGGAAGTGCGCCATCACTGGATGGACTTGAGCGCATCGTCGGTCTGCGCGGACCATCTGGTGCCGTTCATCAAGCATGTGGTGGCCGTACCTGGGCAGACGGTGACCTTGTCGGCAAAGGGGATGGCCGTGGATGGGCACCTGATACCGCGTACCACCGTGCAGTTCACAGCACCCGTGCCCAATCAGCACGTCCACCTCATCCATTACCCGTTCGGCACCTACACGGTAAAACCGGGCACGTTCTGGGAGGTTGCGACCGGCATAAAGTGGGCCTTCGATAGCCGGTACTATGGCCCGATTCCGGACGGAAATATCCGCTCTGGAGCACGACCGGTATGGACGTGGAAGGGGTCGTCATGATTCCGGTCGCCAGCCTGACTGCCCAATGTGCAACCATGGTTGCCCCTTCCACGATGGCTGCGGTCGTACAGCACGAATCCGGCGGGAACCCCCTGGCGATGTGGGATAACACCACCGGACGCCGTTACCTGCCCTCCACGGTTCAACAAGCGGTGCTGATTTTACGCCACTTGCTGGCGGAAGGGCATCAAGTCGATGTGGGTATCGCCCAGGTGGATAGTGAAAATTTCCAGCATTACGGCCTCACCGTGCGATCCGCCTTTAATGCCTGCACAAATATCCACGTAGGAGGCAAAATTCTGGAGGCAGCCTGGTTCCAGGCAAAACATGCCGGATTGCATGGACAGACTGCCTTGTTCCATGCCTTCGAGGCGTACAACTCGGGCGGAATCACAGGGGATGGCGGTTATGCGCGGGCTATTTATCGGGCTGCGGGAATTCACACGTATGTCCATGTTCCCCTGGGGTACCGCTATAACTACGAGCCATTACGGACCGCTTCCCGCCGTGTACATGGTGTACAAGTGGCGGCCCGTTTTTCCTCCGTATGGGCACCCGCATCAAACTGGCAACCAAAGGGGTAGAACATATGGGCATCACGACGGAAAACGGAACTGATACAACTACGGCGGACGATACGCTGGCCGATATCTGGCGCGTCTGGCGGCAAAAAGGCATTCGACCGGACATCGTGATCACGGACGCCGGACCGCTGGCGGCCGCCAAGTTCGGCAGGCTGCTGATACGGCGCGACGTGCTGGAGACCGGTAATGAGACGCTCATCGACTGGCTGGTGGCGCACCATGCCGCCTTTCTGGCGAACCCGTGGCTCCTGTGGCAGCGGCGCATCGCTATTTTATCTCTCGTCATGGCGCTGCTGGATGTCATGATCTGGCATCAGTATGGAGACGCGCTCTCTATGCTCTTCTTGGCGTCTGTGATGGCGTGGTTGGGCATCTGGACCGCAGATCAGTATGCCGTGAGAGCGATCAACGCCCGCCAGTCTATCGCGGGTTTGAAAGCTGACCGGGCTTTTACGCACAGAAAGGAAAGCTGGCTGGATAGCCGACGCATACGGTTGATGCGCGGCGAATCTTTTTTCTGAGTGGAGTGGAGGTGAAAAATGGGTTTATTTTATCTTATTTCTGTGGTTATCGGTCTTATTGTGGCAGGCAAAGCCGGGTATGTTCTGAGAGGTAAAGTAGATAAGGTGTGGTCGGATATTGAGGAAGAGTGTCGGGAAAGCTGTCGCGTGGAAGTGAACCGCATGAAAGCCGACCGTGCGGCCACCCACACCCGGTACACCATGCTGCGTGAAGGGCTTGCCAGCAAGAGGATACTGCTCTTCGATGAGGTGATGGATTTCATCAATGCCTGCGGGGTAGAGGATGAGTATACCGTGTCCGCCATTTTGGCAGGCAATCCAATTCACGTAGATGGTGCTGATGTTATGTTTCGTGTGGCTCAATAAAATGAGCGCATTCACGAAGGGACTTGGCATATGTATGTGGCGGTTCGGCACATTACGCGGCTCGGTCGGCAGGGAAGCAGATAATGTTCGATAAGCAGCATCCGCTTTTCCTTTGGCTCGTATGCCTCTACTGCGCCCTGGCCGGTCTGGCGTGGGGTCACCTGCCCGGAATATGGGCCACGGCCGCCGCTCTACTCCTGCCTGTACTGGTCCCTCAACTTTCACGGGCTTCCTGGCGATTCATTGCCGCGCTGGCATATTTTTTGGTGGGCAGTTTCAGTATCGTGCATGGATCCGCCGAGTTTTTTGGCGCGGGAGCCGGAAACGGCGGCGGTCTTGCAGACGGCGGTGGTCTTGCCGACGGCATGGGCTGGTCATTCTGGATAGTATCCAGCATTCTTTTGTCCCTACCGTGGCTGATCGCTCGCAACCCAGCACTGAGTGTGCTGGTGGTCCTCATCGATGCCCTGCCGCCTCTGGGCCTCATCGGTTGGCTATCCCCGCTCGCCGGGGCTGGCGTGCTATTCCCTGGCATGGGCGTTTACGGTGTGGCGTTGCTGCTGGTCATCTGGGGTTTGTGGTCCGTCAAAACATGGGGAAAACGGATTGCCGTGGGATCTTTGGCCGTCGCGCTGGTGGCTAATGCTATAGCTGTATTCTCCCCTTTGCAGGGCGCAACCCCCACGCCCGCGATAGACGGCTGGGTCGGACTGCAGACGCATACGGGCGAACTGGTGACGCCATTGCAAGGTGTTGAGAGCGCCATGCACGCTGGGCAAATGGCCCTGGCGCATCCAAAAGCCGCTGTCGTGGTATTTCCGGAAACCATAGCCGGTCACTGGCTTCCCGGCACACAAGCGGCCCTCTATAATGAATATCAACAACGCCACAACAGGGCACAAATCTGGCTGATTGGTGCGGTGACTTTTGGGAAAACGCATCGTTGGGATAGCGTGGTGGAGTATGCGCCAGATGGTGGCAAGACCGGTCGCCGTCAGCATGGCCACATCGTTGCCCGCACAGCCTTTCCTGTCCCAGTCTCCATGTGGGCGCCATGGGCCAAAGATCGGTATGGTGCGACGTGGTACACTCCGGTCAGGAAGATCGGCGGACACCGTGCCTATGTGTCCATCTGTTACGATCAGGCATTGTCCTGGGTCTGGCTGGAAGCGGTCTGGCAGCGTCCTGATGTGATCATTGCCACGTCCAATGTCTGGTGGGCTGCAAAAACGGACATACCCGCCATTGAAAATGAGAATACGGCCGCATGGGCGCGGTTGATGGGGGCTGGGGTGGTGATGGCGAGGAATGAGTGAATATTGGTGCTGTCACGTCATAGCACTGCCCCAAGATTTGATGCGAAGAAATATATCCGAGCAAATTTTTGGCTATGGAATTCATAAAGTGAATATGGTCAGGCGTTAAATTGCGCGGATACGGGAAGATAGCCGGTGCAATGAGCGCGATTCCCGGCGTTATGGGAATCGCTGCATAGTGTTGCAGCACACCGTTCACGTTGCTCGAAAACCGATCTGGCACGATAAACGCCGTGTCTGGAGGTGCATGCGCTATCACCCATTCCAGTCCAGGATTATCCAAAAGGAATCTATCCATTCCCTTAAAGACGGAAAATCCGTTTACTTGCTTGCCATCAAGGACCGAAACATTGCCGACTTGGCAGATAGTGTGTCCTCCATGGGACTCGATATACTCCATTTCATCCTGGTATTTGCTCTTGTCCAGGCCAGACACCATAGCCCAATTGCCACCTTGAACCACTAGGTCGTGACTGTCTGAGAGTGCCCAGCTTTTCGGTAGGTCGGCGGCCCGGATGCGATCTGCGCTTGGGAAAACCGGACACCACTAGCTATATCAATGGGTTGCAAGATTAACTGTCGAACTCGAGAAGCCTATGTCGCACACTTGCAAAGTGAGGTTTAACAGCTATGCTTTATGGTAGGGAGTTCCTTATACACCCCCATACATAGCTGCGGACGACTTATGCGCACGCTCATTGTGATTCCTATCATTCATACCGAACAGGACATGGGATCGCTGCTTGAGCAGATCAAGCAGGAGTACGTGACCCGGTATGGTCAGGAGAAGTGGGCCCAACATCTCCAGTCGATTGACGAGGTCTGGAGCGGGATTCGCCGGATGATTGAGGCGCTGGAGCTACCCTATGCCAGCGTCCGCCTGTATCAGGACGGGTTGCCCCTCTGTGGGAAGGAGGCGGATATCGTTAAGGAGGTCGCCGCCCAAGGAAGCAAGAATCATCAACTCCTCGTCCATCTCATGGAGCAAGGTGCCCGGCTGATGGGTACCGAAGACCCTCATATGCTTCTCCAGGAGTATCAGTTTCTCCAAGGCGCGTTAGGCAGCGGGGAACAGGGGCATGAGAACCAGCGGGTGGACCAAAGCCGAAGACTGCTCTCTGAGCGGGATCGGTTCATCGCAGGACGGATCAACGCCACGCTCTCGGCCGGTGAGATCGGGCTGCTATTTTTGGGCTTGGCCCATTCGGTGGAGCCGCTTCTGGATGCGGACATTCTAGTGAGGCACCTTCTTCCCTCTCTCCGAGAACAGCAGGAAAAAGCGGTATGGTGACTGCGGAACAACGACAAGGGGAGGCATCCATAAACTCTACGCCCTCCGCTCCGGCTAAGGTGCTCATTGTGGATGATCTGAAGGAAGCCCGCTGGGTTCTGTCGAATCTCATCCGTCTGGCGGGCTTCGCGCTAGTGACGGCGGCGAGCGGGGATGAGGCGCTGGCTTGCATCCGGCAAGAGACACCCGATGTGGTGCTCCTTGATGTCGGTCTGCCGGACATGGACGGCTTCGAAGTGCTTGCATGGGCCAAGGCGCACGATAAAACGGTGCCCGTGATTATGGTCACCGCGAACGGCAAGACCCATGATGCCGTTCGCGCGATCCGGGCGGGGGCTTACGATTATGTGGCCAAGCCGTTCAGCAATGAGGATGTTGTCCTCACCGTGCGCCGCGCCCTCGAGGAAAAGGCATTGAAAGGGCAGCGCCGGCAGTTTCTCAACCAGCCGTCGGGACAGGCCGACTCCCTCTTGGACTGTATGGGGAAGAGCGCGGCCGTTCAGCGCATCCAGACGGAGGTGGAGCGAGTGGCGGGAACAAATTTATCGGTCTTGGTGACAGGCGAGTCCGGGACGGGGAAAGAGCTGGTATCGCAGGCGATCCATACCCGGAGCCCGCGGGCCGCCAAGCCGTTCGTGGCAATGGACTGCGGCGCCATTTCGGAGTCGCTGATTGAGAGCGAGCTGTTCGGGCACGAGAAAGGAGCTTTCACCGGGGCGCATCAGGCCAAAGCAGGGGCTTTCGAGTTGGCCGACGGCGGAACCATTTTTCTGGATGAAATAGGCAACCTGCCTCTGGCGATGCAGGGGAAGCTGCTCAGGGTTCTCGAGACGCGGCGAGTCCATCGGATCGGGAGCACCAAGGAGCGGGATGTGGATTTTCGGGTGGTGGCGGCGACCAATGCGGATCTTCGGGTTATGGTGGATCAGCAAACGTTTCGCGGGGATCTCTATCACCGGCTCGCGGAGTTCACGATCGGCCTCCCGCCATTGCATGAGCGAAAAGAGGACCTTGTGTTTCTGGTTAATCGATTCCTGACCCAGACGAACAAGGAGTTGAGCAAGCAGGTGCAAGATCTGTCTGCCTCTGCCTGGAGGCTCGTCCAGGGGTATGACTGGCCCGGCAACGCCCGCGAATTGCGCAACCAGTTGCGGCGGGCGGTGTTGCTGTGCGACGACCCTGAGGGGATGATCAAGCCCGAATTGCTCGGAATGCTCAACGGAGGCGGCAACCCGTCGGAATCTCTCGGGCCCGACCAACCGGAGCAGCGTTGCCCCCTAGGCGACCATTCCCAAGCATGCCCGCTCTTGACCTCTGCGGCGCTCCTGGCGTCTGGGGATGGCTTGTCGCTCAAGGAGTTAGTCGGACGGGTGATCGCTCAAGTGGAGCGTACAATTCTCCTGCAAGCTTTGGAACTGGCCAACGGCAACAAGGCACAGGTCGCCCGACTGCTCCACATGGATTACAAGACGATCCATAGCAAGCTGAAGGGGTATGAGATTTCCTCGACGCCGTTCCAGAGAGACCCATATAAAACTGCGGGACGCTAAAGCGCGGCATCCCCATGCACAGAGGAGAGAAGGACATGGTCAGCAAAAAACGTTCGGAAGAATTTACGGAGGGGAAACATCGCCTTGAGGAAATCGGGCGCAGGCTGGGGGGGCTGCTCGGGAAGCCGAAGCCTGAGCCATCCGGCAGCGGCGGGTTTTTCGCAGAACTCGGCACCCTGATGGACCATTTGGGAAAACTGGCGGAGCAAGCGGAACAGGCTGGTGGCGAGGTGACCAAGACCGGCGAGTTTAGTGCAACCTCGGGAAAAGGGCTCAGAGGGGTCTACGGTTTCTCGGTTAAATCCGGCCTGGGTGAGAAAGGGGTCAAGGTCGAGCCGTTCGGGAATATTCGAAGAGATGATGAGGGGAAGTTGGTCGAAGTGCATGAGATCCGAGAGCCGATGGTGGATGTATTCGATGAACCGGATCACCTGCTGATCGTCGCCGAGGTTCCGGGGATCATGCAAGAAGACGTGCAACTTGAACTGCATGAGGACATCCTGATCCTTGCTGCTGAGAAAGGAGATAACAAATATAGGAGAGAGGTGCTGCTGCCGGCCAGCTTTTCACCCGACAAAATGAGTTTTTCCTGTCGGAACGGCATCTTGGAGGTCCGGCTCGGCAAGGAATCGGTGAGCGGCTGAGAGTTGATCGTTTGCTCAGAGAGGGCATGTGATGAAAAAATCGGCAGAGGGTACATTGCGCCTGAAAGTGACCGAGGCGCTGGGCAAGGATGTGGGACGGGCATTGGCGAGGATGGATCCAGCCGATATCAAGGCATTGGGGGCCGAACTCGGCGATATCGTGGAAATTGTCGGGAAGCGTCGCACGGTCTGCAAGGTGATGCCGGCGTACAAGGATGCGCGGGGGGGGGCCAGGGTCCAACTGGATGGGCTCTCGCGGGGCAATGCGGGAGTGGGCTTGGACGACGTCGTGTCGGTACGGAAAGTACCTGCCCAACCTGCTCAACGGATCGTCCTGTCACCCACCGTCCCGGGTCCCTCTGATCGCGATCTCCAGTATATTGGCACCCGGCTGGACGGCCTGCCGGTGGTGGAAGGAGATCGGATACGGGGCACCCTGTTCGGAAGCCGCTACCTGGACTTTCTGGTGCGGGAGACTGTGCCCAAGGGACCGGTCCTCATCTCGCCGCCGACGCTGCTGACAGTGGGTCCCGTGCGCGCGGAGTCCGAAGAACATCCGGTCGGGCGCCCCACCCTGTCCTACGAGGACATCGGTGGACTGCGGCGAGAAGTCCGGCGCGTCCGCGAGATCGTCGAACTGCCGTTACGCTATCCAGAGGTGTTCGCCCGGCTCGGCATTGACGCGCCCAAGGGAGTCCTGCTCTACGGCCCCCCCGGTTGCGGCAAAACCCTCATTGCGCGGGCGGTCGCGCATGAAACAGACGTGCGCTTCTTCTCGATCAACGGGCCGGAGATCATCGGCAAGTTTTATGGGGAGAGCGAAAGTCACCTGCGCGCCATTTTCGACAAGGCAGCCCAACAGGCCCCGAGCATCATTTTCATTGACGAGATCGATGCGATCGCTCCGAAGCGGGAGGAACTGGGCGGCGAAAAGCAGGTCGAACGGCGGGTGGTGGCCCAGCTCCTCAGTCTCATGGATGGCCTCAAGGCGCGCGAGCACGTCATTGTCATCGCCGCCACTAATATTCCGAACGCGCTTGATCCGGCTCTGCGTCGGCCGGGCCGGTTCGACCGAGAGATCGTCATCCCGATCCCGGACCGCCATGGTCGCTTGGAGATCCTGGAGATTCATAGCCGCGGTATGCCCTTGGCCAAGGACGTGGATCTGGCCCAACTGGCCGACATCACGCATGGGTTCGTGGGGGCCGACCTGGAAGCGCTTTGTCGCGAGGCGGCCATGATTTGCGTGCGGCGGATCTTGCCGGAGATTGACTTCGCTCAAGCCACGCTTCCGTATGACGCCCTGCTGAAGCTCGAACTGTGTAAGGAGGATTTCCTGGCCGCTCTGCGCGAAGTGGAGCCATCCGCCCTGCGCGAGGTGTTTGTCGAGGTGCCCACCACCACTTGGGAGGATGTGGGCGGGCTCGAGCAGCCGAAGCGCCTGCTGCGCGAAGTGCTGGAGTGGCCCCTGCAGTATGGTGATCTGTTTGACGAGCTCGGGGTGAAGCCACTGAAGGGGATTCTCCTCTCAGGACCTCCCGGCTGCGGCAAGACGCTGCTCGCCCAAGCGGCTGCCAGCACGACCCAGGCCAATTTTATCTCGGTCAAGGGCCCTGCCCTGCTGTCAAAGTATATCGGTGAGTCGGAACGGGCCGTCCGGGAGGTCTTTCGCAAAGCCAAGCAAGCGGCCCCGTGCCTGGTGTTTTTCGACGAGATTGATGCGCTGGTCCCACGCCGCGGCAGCGGAGCATCGGCGGCGGATGTCAGCGAGCGGGTCGTGGGTCAGTTCTTGGCGGAGTTGGATGGGGTTGAGAAACTGACCGGGGTGCTGGTCTTGGCCGCCACCAATCGACCGGACATGGTGGACCCGGCCTTGCTGCGCCCAGGCCGCTTCGACGTGGTGGTAGATATCCCGCTTCCCGATGAGCAGGAACGCCTAGCCATTCTGCGCGTGCAGTCGCGCGGCAAACCAGTGGCCAAGGCAGTGCGTCTGGATGCCATCGCGGCCAGCACGGCCGGCCTGACGGGCGCCGACCTCGGCGCCATCTATAGCCGCGCGGCCTTGAACGCCATCCGGGAGCAAATCGAGGAGGTGAAATGCGAGAAAGACGCGCATTCGGACGGTTGCCCCTTGTTCATCCAGCCACGGCATTTTGAAGAAGCCTTGGCATCCGTCAGGCAGTCCGCGCATAAGCAGGACATAGGCGAGAGGAGTGCGAGGACTCAGGCGTGAGCAGGGCCAGCCATCGGCGCAGGTATTCTGGAAAGGGGGACCTATGAATCACACGTCTACAGAGAGTGCCACGGGAGGCATCTACCTCTATTGCCTGGCCACGCCGGAATGTCTTTCAGTCCTACACAAGGGGCTGGCTGAGCAGGGGGACCTGCGTGGCGTGGACGAACGCTATCCGGTGGCGGCGCTGGAGGAGGCTGGGGTAGTGGCGGTGATCGGGGAGGTCGACCCCGACGAATTTTGCGATCAGAACCTCCAGATGTTGCCCTGGGTGGGACCCCGGGCTTGTCGGCATGAGGCCGTGGTAGAACGAATCATGGGTGCGTCGTCGGTCCTGCCGGTTAAATTCGGCACGATCTTTCGTTCCCGCATGGGCCTCAAGGAATTCATGAATCGGCATTGGGAGGATATCGTGCGGGCACTGGATGATCTGCGCAATAAGGCCGAATGGAGCATCAAGGGTTATCTCGCCGAAGAGGAAGCACGGCGGGTTGTAGTTGCCGCGGATCCCGCGATTCAGTCCCGGCTTGCAGCGCTGTCGCTCTCGCCGGGAGCGCGTTACCTGCAGCAGAAACAACTGGATGCCATGATTGAGGCGGCGTTGCGCACCGGGGTGGCGCGAGTGACCAATGATCTCCACGAGGTTCTGACCCTCCACGCTGTGGCCTCAACCACATTGCGGTGCCATGCCGGAGCGATGACCGGACGTCCTGAACGCATGGTCTTCAATGGCGGCTTTTTGTTGACCCATGCGGCCCTACCCGGTTTTCGCGCTGTTCTCTCAGAGCAACGGCACGCCTACGAGGGGGCTGGCCTGACCTTTGAGTTGCGGGGGCCTTGGCCGCCGTACAATTTTTGCCCCACGCTTTCTCAAGGCGAGCCATGAAAAATCAGTCGGCGCCGACCGCTCTTCTCCGAAGAAGGGCGCGATGCCTCCCGTGACTGAGTCATCGGAAGGCTGGTACGAAAATCTGTACCGCATGCTCCTGGGGAACCTCCCGTTTTCCCTCGTTTTAATTGATCGGGCGTTGCGTGTGGTGTCGGCAAATCGCAACTTCCTCGAGAAGACGCGGCGGAGTGAGGAGCACACCATTGGCGAGGCCATCCGCGATGTCTTCCCCGATGTGATCTTGGAGTTTACGCGCTTGGAAACCAAAATTTGCAGCGTTTTCGACACAGGCCTGCCGCACGAGGCCCAAATGACCTACCGGGCGCCGGGTATTCCCACCCGCACCTATTACTACACCGTGATTCCGGTGAAGTCAGGGAATGTGGTGGAGCACACCATGCTCGTGATGGACGATATCACCGAGAAGGTGCAGTTGAGCGAGAAGGCCCGGATGGTCGAACGCCATCTGGCGAGCGTGGTCGAAAGCGCCAACGATCTGGTGATCTCCACCGACGCCGAGCATCACATCATCAGTTGGAACGCGGCCGCCGAGCGTATCTCTGGCTATCTGATCGACGATGTGCGGGGAAGGCTACTGTCCGATCTATGCGAGACTGCTCAGCGGCATGAAATGACGGAAATCATTCGGCGGCTGTCCAGTGGCGACGTCGTGAAGTCCCAGGAGATCAACCTCGTGGCTCGTTCCGGCAGGCTGATCCCGGTCGATTGGTCCTATTCCCCGATCCGTGACGATGACGGTAAGGTGAACGGCGCAGTCGCCGTCGGACGGGACCTTTCCGAGCGGCGGGCATTCGAGAAGCACCTCTACCAGAGCGAGAAACTCGCCGCCTTGGGGGTAATGGCCGGAGGCATCGCGCATGAACTGCGCAATCCGCTATCGGTCAGTTTCTCCGCCGCACAGTTTCTCCTGGAGCCATCTCATGATCCGGCGTTCCAGCAGGAGTGCGTCCAGAAGATTATCGACGGCATCCAGCGAGCCTCGACGATTATCGAGAATCTGCTGCGATTCGCCCGGCCCTCGCCTAGTGACCGGGTGGAACCCATAAACCTCGTCGCCTTGGTGCATGAGACGGTCTGCGTGCTGGCTCCCCAGGTGAAGCTTCGGAAGATCAAGGTGTATGAAGACTATGAAGACCCATCCGTGCCGATTTCGGGGAACGCGGATCTTCTGCGGCAGGTGGTTATGAATCTGATCCTGAACGCCGATCAGTCGATGCCCACCGGCGGCGAGATCCGGATCTCCGTCCGGCGCGAGGTTGCCGAGGCGGCGATTTGCGTGTGCGATACGGGCTGCGGGATTCCGTCCGCTCACTTGGGCAAGGTGTTCGACCCTTTCTTCACGACCCAGCCAGTCGGTAAAGGCACCGGGTTGGGACTGTCTCTCTGCTACACGATCGTAAAGCAGCACGGGGGCGACATTAGTGTAGGCAGCGTGGCGGGACAGGGCAGCACGTTTACCGTCCGCCTGCCGCTGACGGCTATTGATAGTTGAACGTCGATGGCTGAAAGCTTAACCGTGCTGGTCGTGGATGACGAACTCGATGTGTGTTGGGCGTTGGAGACTTTCTTACGGAGGGAGAGGTTCACGGTGGTGACGGTGGGGAGCGGGACTGAGGCGCTACGGTGGCTCAAAGAGTCGAAGTCGGCATGTCACATCGTTCTGGTTGATGCCAAGCTGACGGATATCGAAGGGGTGGAACTCGCCAGACTGATACGGACCGAAACACCCTGCGTCGCGCCGGTGATTCTCGTTTCCGGCTATTTCTATAAGGACGATAGCCTCGTGCAGGAAACCTTGCGCAGCGGCGTCATCTTTGCCTTTGTTACCAAACCGTTCCGCCATGAAGAACTCCTGAAAGCGATTCATGCGGCATTGTCCATAGGACAAGGCTCCACATCTATGGTGTCCTCTCCCTAGAGTTTTTCTCCTTGTCGGCCCTCTTGAGCTTCCCGTCATCGCTAGATTTCTTCCTACACCATTGTTTTTACATGATATTTACTGAAGTAGTCACGTCGCCGAATGCATGGCACCGTTGTTGCCTATATAAACGTGACGAAGGGCTCAACCCCGTACTTCGTATGAAGGGCAATGACGAGGGGTAAAAGATATTAGGAGATGCAAAATGGCTAAGATACAAAAATCAACGGATTCATCGAGTTTGGCTGAAGTGGTGGACCGGATCCTGGACAAGGGGATTGTCATTGACGCTTGGGTCAAAGTGTCGCTAGTCGGGATTGAGTTGCTGTCGATTGAGGCACGGGTCGTGATTGCGTCGGTTGAGACCTATCTCAAGTACGCAGAAGCAATCGGCCTCACGGCGAGTGCTGCTGCCCCTGCGTAACGGTCCGCACAATGCCGTTTCCCTGTTGGGAAGGGCCGGAGTTGGCTCTTCCCGGCTCACAGGGTTCCGGCAGCCGAGAGGGGGTTGATGAAATCCGCGCGAGGAGAGGCGGGCTATCAATAGTTGATGTTTGATCGCTAGCGCCCACTAGGCTGCATGCCCATCCGAGAAAAGAAGAGAGGATCACATGAGTAACTTGAGAGACCAAATGGAAGTCTTGGCGCAGGGCATCGCGACCTCAGCGCGCGAGCGGAGGATGGCCGTCGATGATAGTAAGGCACAAACGGCCAAAATGCTGCAAGCGTTCGGTCGGGAGCGTACGGAACTGCGGCGCAGTCTACGGCGGAGGCTCGCCCAATCAACCGAAGCGGTGGTAACTTTTGTGGTGTCCCTACGTGCCAGTGTTGCCAAAGAACGCGCTGATTTTACCAAAGCGCATCACCATATGGCTAAGACGCAGCGCGCCGAGTTGGCTAAAGATCGCCACGATCGCTCTCGTGAAGTGGCTAAGCTGATGAACGGTTTTCATGTGTCGCGTGGAGAGATGGCGCAAAAGTTAGCCAAAAGTCTGGCGAAATCTACGCAAGAGATAAAATCCCAAGTGTCCGGTTTAAACAGGTTCAGGGCTTCGCTTCAGAAAATCAGCGAGGACGCTCGGGCTCCACAGCGGATCCCGAATAACCTGTTGGCGGCCCAAGCCGGTGGGGCGGCACCGGTGCCGGTACCTTCAGCCTTTGGCCGCGAGCCAGAGGCGCGTCCAGAAGAGACGACGGTCGCTAAAGCGGTCCGCACGCAGGGGAAACCGAGGGAAAAGTAAGGGCTTGGTTGATGGTCTTTACGCACCGGCACGGCCTCGACACGACTTAGTTCATAACGAGGGATCCGCGTTGATTTATAATGATAATATAAGGAGTAGCTAGGATGAGCCACGCTGAAGAGTTGACGGTCCTAACCTTGGAGAAGAAGCCAGACTTTGTTGCAACGCCTTATGTTCAGGGTATCACCAATCGGGCACTCGACTATATCAGAGCCGGCTATCCGATCCATTTCAGCGGGGCTGCCGGCACAGGGAAGACGGCCTTGGCGATGCATGTGGCCGCCGAACTGGGTCGGCAGGTCATTTTGATCCATGGCGATGACGAGTTTAGGAGTTCCGATCTCATCGGAGGACAGACGGGGTATCGTTCCACCAAGGTGATTGATAATTATATTCACTCCGTCCTGAAAAAGGAGGAAAACGTCACCAAGCAGTGGGTGGATAATCGCCTGACCACGGCCTGCAAGTACGGGTTCACCCTCATTTACGACGAGTTCACGAGGTCTCGCCCCGAGGCCAACAACGTGCTGCTGTCTATTTTGGAGGAGCGGCTGCTTGAACTCCCGGAGGTGCGTTTTGGCGAGGGATACCTCCAGGTGCATCCAGACTTCAGCGCTATTTTCACCAGTAACCCGGAAGAATACGCCGGGGTGCATAAGACCCAGGATGCGCTGATGGACCGCATGATTACGCTCAAAGTGGGTCACCATGATCTGGAGACGGAAGTGGCGATCACCCAGGCGAAATCGGGACTCCCATGGAGGCAAGCAAAAGCGATCGTGGACATCGTTGGCGAGTTCCGCGCACTCGGGGTCAATAATGCGCATCCCACGATCCGAGCCTGTATCATGCTCGGCCGCATCGTGGCGGCGCGCAAGGGCACCGTGACTGTCGGCGACGCGGCGTTTCGGGAGCTGTGCCATGATGTGCTGAACGCCGATTGCATCAAAGTAACGCGCGATGGGCAGGCGGCGGGGCTTGAGCGGCTGGATGAGATTATCGCAAAGCACTGCCCGCCCGCGCTTGTTCCGCTTGCGGGGGATCTGCAAAGATCAACGTCGCCGGCCCCCACTCGCGGTCGAAATCTTGCGCAAGAGGCAGGGAGGGGAAACCGTGGCATTTGAGAAGCGTGGCGTGCAGCATATTAAAACGATGGCTGGACTGGTGGATGGTCGCCGTACCCGAACTTCGTCCGGCGCCCTCCTCGAGTTGTCCATGCTTGAAATGGAAAAACAGCGACTCGTGCTGGAAATGCGGCGAGCGGAACGTCGGTGTACCGAGATTTGCGGGCGGCTGACCGAAATTGAGGCCAAGCAACATCGGCTCCAACGGTTTGTGGAGAAGCCATCCGAGGAAGCACAAGCGCACCAGGTGCATACGGTTGCTGCGTCGCTTCCGATCCATTCGGCGCCAACCGACAAGCTGAAGCGGAGGCGGTTGTCCTATTGAAAAAGTCCATGGCCGACAGCATCGAGTCGATAAATCGGACGTGCTTTCAAGGGGGTGTGTAGTGTCTATCCGAACTTCGTCCTGTGTGGGCTCATCCTTGCGCACCGCGGCCTTCCGGACGGTCTTAGGCCGTGACGGTCGTGGGTTGCTGTATCGGTTTCATCAAGAGGTCATGACCTTACGGAGGCTCCGCGAAGATCCCCTTCCTCCGGCGCGAGCGTTCGGCCCGCGCGGCCGCATCCGGACCAGCAGGGACATCAGGGCTCTGACGAACTGTATGGTGAAAAACGCATACGGCCCACAGTCCGAAAAGCAGCGGTGCCGCTAGCCGTGACGACGCTGAAATGCCCGCCCGGGATGTTCAAAAAGGCCGCATGGCAAGCCGACAGCGATGCGCGATCGATGCTGGAGGATTTTTTCGAAGTTCTGTTCATGGAAGTGGGGGAAGTGCGCACATGAAGAACAAGAACCTGCATGAATCGGGCCGCTACCTGTACGCGATTACCGACGTGACCGAGCATCCTGTCTGCGGGGATATCGGGATTAACGGAGCGGCCGTCTATACCGTCTCCCAAGGGCCGGTCGCGGCGGTAGTGAGCGACATTACAGAAAAACGGATCCGGCCAGAGCGCAAAAACCTGGTGGCGCACCATACCGTCGTCAAACGGATGATGGAGGAAGCCACTGTCCTGCCGGTGGCCTTCGGGGCCATTGCCGACAGTCCCAAAGCAGTCCGGGAGATACTAAAAGAAAACAGGGATGTCTTTGTCGATCAACTAGATCGCGTGCATGGAAAAGTCGAGATGGGGCTGCGTGTCGTCTGGGATGTGCCGAATATCTTTGAGTACTTTGTGAATCACCATCCCGAGTTGGCGGTTTTGCGGGACGAGGTTATGGGAAACCAGCGTGGCCCTTCGCAGGCGGACAAACTCGAACTGGGACGCCTCTTTGATCGCTTGTTGGCGCAGGACCGCGAGCGGCACACGGAAGTGGTCGTGGAGGTGCTCACTCCGCACTGCGCGGACATCAAGCGGAATCAGCCCCGGGAGGAGCGGGAGGTGATGCATTTGGCCTGCCTGGTTGGACGGGGTGCCCAGAAAGGCTTCGAAGACGGCGTCTTTGCGGCGGCCAACCTGTTCGACAGCCACTTCGCCTTCGATTTCAATGGGCCTTGGGCACCGCATCATTTTGTCCATGTCGCCTTGGAGGTCTGAGGAACCTCATGCTTCTCGTGGATGATCTGCTGCTGTCACCGTTCACCGGCCTGCTGTGGGTTTTTAAGGAAATCCACAAAGCGGTTCAGCAGGAGCAGGACGGGGAGGCTGAAGCCGTGACCCGGTTGCTCAGCGAGCTCTATATGAAACTTGAGACGGGGGTGATCACGGAAGAAGAATTTGTGGCCGAGGAGGAGCAACTCCTCGACCGGCTGGACGCTATCAATCGGCGTAATCAGGGTGGCGACGAAGAGGTTGAGGACGAATCCGACGATGGTTAGGACGATGCGGATGACCGGGAGACACCTTACGCGATGAGTCCCGAGCGCTGACCGTTTTGAAGAGAACCGAATGAAATCAGGAGAAGAGACAAGGCCATAATTTTTGTGGGAGGAGAGCTTCGACCGTGTGCGCCAGCCGGTAACGTGGTGCTGGTGTTCCGGCAGGAATCCCTAAGGGCTCGAACGGCAACGTGCACTTAGTCGAGATCTACTTGGCTTTCAGTCCCATCCGATGTGCCACAGGCGAAAGGGAGGATGCAATGGAATCTGACAGTCATGCTCTGATGAACGAATCAGGCCCTACCGCACCGGGGGGCTGCGTGCCAGCCGCCTTGGAAGCAGACGGCCCGGTGAAATCCGAGGCGAATGCTGCTGCGAATCAAGTGCTGCTCGAGCGGCTTGTCGCCATGGCTCACCGTTACCGGAGCGAGGGGAACCTGCGGCAGGCGACGGAGCTGTACTGGGCGCTCGTGGAGAACCATCCTGGGACTCCTCAGGCGGATGCGGCCAGGGCAGCACTCCTGGAGATGGCTGCAAGCTATGGGCGTAACGAGGCCCGGCACATGGCTCGCAGCATCTACGAACGACTTCTGAACGGGAGGGGCTGAATCTTGGCAAGGGATATCGCTTTCAATCAGGAGAGAATTTCCCTCTGCGATGTCCTTGACCGCGTTTTGAACACGGGCGTAGTGGTCACTGGAGAAGTGGTAATTTCCGTGGCTGACATTGACCTGATCTATTTGGGCCTGCACCTCACCCTGACCTCGGTGGAAACTGCGCAGGGGCTCAAGGTCAGCTTGAGCCCCTGCGCGCAGACCGAAGCACCGGAGGAGAGCACATGAACACACCTTTTCCCTTCCTTTCCCCCGCCGCGGAGGAAAAGGCAGGACATGCAACCCCATCCCCGCGCATTACGTTGGATCCTGAGAATGTCAAGAAAGGGCTGGGGCAACTGGTCTTGACGCTCGTCAAGTTGATCCAGGAGTTACTGGAACGGCAGGCCCTCCGGCGCATCGAAGCTGGCTCGCTGACGGACCACGAGATCGAACGTTTGGGCCTGACATTCAGCGGATTGCATGAGCAAATGGAATGGCTGAAAGAAGAGTTCGGCTTGACGGATGAAGATCTGAATCTGGATCTCGGCCCGCTCGGCAAGCTGCTGTAAACAGCGCCATCAGATGAATGCCGAGCGCGGAAAGGTGTTGGCTTAACTGGAGTAAAAGCACATGGGCGACCCCCAAAGAACGCAACGTAGCATGCCGCACGCAGTGGAATCCGCGACCCTGGCGGATGTTCTGGAACGCATTCTGGACAAAGGCTTGGTGATCGCCGGCGACATCAAGATCAAGCTCGTGGATATCGAACTTCTGACCATCCAGATTCGCCTGTTGGTCTGCTCCGTGGATAAGGCACGTGAAATGGGCATTGACTGGTGGACGACGAATTCCTATCTCAGTTCCAGGATTGCGCCGGAGGAAAAGTCCCAGGTTGGGGACCTGGGTGCACGAATTGCGCGGTTGGAGGAGGCGTTCCAGTCGCTTCAACCTGCGGCTGTACAGGCCGAGGGCGAGGGTCATCCACGATGAGTTGCCGGAATCAGTGGTGCCGTCCGTCAATCGGCCTCTGTAAGGATGTTGACTCAACAAAGCGGTTGCGCTGGTTGATGTACGATTGATGGCAAAACAGGTGTCAGACTGCGGGAAAAGGTCATCTGTTTTGCTGTGCTGCCCCACGGATTCTGCGGCGCTCCACGAAAACCAGCAGGAGTGCGCCAATGGTCTGGCCGACGAAAAGTGCGATGAACAGTAGTACATAGTTACTTGGCAACCAATAAGATATCGGAAGGACGAGCAACATGATTGGCACCGCATACAGCACGATATTCCCCAGGGTAAGTCCTATGTTCTTGACACTGGGCTATGCACGGAAAGGGAAGCGGTGTCTGGTTGCACAAAAGTCACACTCGCGCTAATCTGTTTATAGTGTCGATGGGGTTAAAGAGGAGTTTTCTGCAATGTTGGTCACAAAGATTCGCAAGCAAGGCGGCGCGGCGGTGGTTACGCTCCCCGCAGAAGTATTGAGGCAGTTGGATGCCGGTATTGGTGAGGATTTGAGCATCGTGGTCTCCCAGCACACGGTTATTATGCGTCCGGCACGCGGTGAGCGGCGGCGCTATAGCTTGGAAGAATTGCTCGCTGGTGTCACCGAACAGGACATGCAGGTCCTCGCTGAAGACACCGCCTGGGCCAGGGAAGGTGCACCCGCCGGGAGGGAGTTGATTTGATCGGACGGAAGGTCCAATTCCCTGGCGACGTGTACTGGATCAATCCCAACCCAACAGCAGGAAACGAAATCCGGGATCGGCACCGGTTCGTGGTCATTACGCCCACCGAAATCAACAAGCTGGGCTTGGTCACCTGTGTGCCTATCACCAGTGGTGGCAATCACGCCAGGCAGAACGGCTTGACCGTGGCCATTGCGGGGCATGACACGACGGGTGTGGCCGTCTGCAATCAAATGCGCACATTCGACCTACGCGCCCGTGCTGGAGACATTCAGTATGTGGAAACGCTGGACCAGCAAACCACGCGCGAAATCATCAACCGGGTAACGAGTATCATCGATCCGGCGTGACGTGATCGCTGACCGCTTCCGGGGAGCCAGGCGGAGCCGCTGGGGATGCCAGGACGGGCCGGATCAGAGAGTGGGTTGATGACAGAAAAAGCAGCCCGCCCAAAAGCACCCCATTCCCTTATCTTGCACTCACTTCGTTCGCGGAAAGACAAAATTACCCGTTTTTTTCCCCGGTTTACCGGGGCGCGCGGCATTTTTGACCCCCTAACCCATCCACAACCTGACACCACCACCCCTTTCCGGTCCACAATCAACCACTAACCGGTCCTTAACCAGACGCCAACCTGTACCTTTGAATTACCTTTCTCTGTCCTTTTCCTATCCCGAATCAATCCCAATGTGCCGATACCTGCCCCTCAATTTTCCACAAGCGGTCCGTAACTTGGTCAAGATATCCCTCTCTGGTCCATAATCGGTCATCAACCCATCCTTAACCTATTCTGAACCAGCCGCTAACCTATCCAGGCTATCGCTAACCTGCCCCAGCCGTCCTTGTCTGTCCCTAACCAATTCTATAGATATTCGTTACCTGTTACGTCAGTTGGAGACACACGAAAAATGATGCTATATATAAACTCAGCACAGACGCTGGCACGCGGAATGAGGAGGTAGGTATGGATGCTTTAAAAGCCCTGATAGACAAGGGACCTGACAAAAAATATTACAAGGTCAAGGCGATTGTGCTGGAGCGTTACCTAGATATTCAGACTGCCCGACAAATCATGTGCATGTGGCGAGATATCGCTGTTGCTCTGGGTTTTGAAGAGAAACAATGGCATCAGGTTGCCGTCTGTTATCGGCGCGTCGACGCGCAGGTCAAAGCGGGCATCCTGACGCCTGGCGGGGTCGTAGAGTCGAAAACAAAGGTCAAAGACCCTCAATTCACCCGTCTTCCATCCAAGAAGATGCCTGTTGGAGACGGAGAAGCAATACAGCAGGAGGTGGAAACAAAGTATGGCGCTGATTTTTTCAAGAAGTGACGCTATATACAAATGGTCAATCTCTGAAGAGAGGAGTTTTGCTATGAGCACCAATACCGCTTTGATACCGGTCACCGAAGGCACAATACAGGGACGCGCCAAGCCGTTGTGCGATGCCCGCGACCTGCATGCCTTTCTGGGGGTCGGTATCCAGCAACATGGATTTGTCGAGAACCAGGGCTTTGTAATACTCCCCAATTCTGGGGAATATTCTGGTCGCGGCCAGCCAAAAAAGGAATACGCCCTCACCGTTGAGGCGGCCAAGCACATCGCTATGGCTGAACACACAGCCAAGGGTAAGGAAGCCCGCGACTACTTCATTGAGTGCGAACGCATCACCATTGAGGGTAAGTCGCGACAACTGCCGTCCACCGAAGACCTGCGCGCCATCGATCAGGGACTGAGAATAGACCAACCCATATCCCTGTTGATTCCGCCGCAAGCTGTGGTCACCTGTGTCATGCCAGACAAACGCGTATATACATTTGTATGGCTGGACAAAACCAGCAATCACAAGGTGGTCGTGGGTGCCCCACGGGTGTTGGAAGATTTCATTAATGGCCGTCAGTTACCGATGCCGCGCCCCGTGCTTTTCGCTACACCGTTGTGGTTTGATCTGTTGGGACGCGGAGCGATGGCGATCACCGGTGATACATACAGGGCGGACGGGAGCTTACCTCATATGATGTTTCCGGCGGCGCACGAGCTGATTATCGGTGACGATGAGGAGATCGTTGATCTGTGCAATGACAAAGGTTATTCAATCAATAGCTATCTGGTACCACATAACTGAAAGGAGAGTTGCGCCATGATTTACTATTCACATGGGGACAAGGGCGGGGTTGGCAAGAGTATGGTCAGCGCGGTGCTGCTGGAATACCTACTCGAAAAATCGTATTTGCGCAGCAAAAGCAGCGCTCCGAAGTTGATCGAGGGGGACGCTGGTCAACCCGATATCGCATTGCGATACCATGGGGTGATCGAGGTTCGCGGGGTAAATCTCAACCAGGCTGGAGCATCGGACGCGGCCGTTATGGCTTTTACCGACGCGCTCGAAGACCTTGGGGAGGGGGATGTCGTCGTTAACCTACCGGCTGCGGCGGGCGATACTCTGGAGCATCTGGCGGAAGTGCTGATCACCGCAGCGGACGAACTCGGCCATGAAAGCCGGGTTTTCTACAGCATCGGACATACCGCTATAGCCACCAAAAACGCCCTGAAAAGCATTAACAGCGGACTACTCGGCGCGGTCGGGGCAGGTAACAGGTGCATCGTGTATCCCGCGTTTTTGGGAAGCACGGAGAACTTCGACTGGATGAAGTCAGGTGCGCGGGAGTCTTTCAAGGGCCACGAAATTGTCATGCCGGCGATCTCCCCAGATGAGTTGGCGCAGGTGGTGCTGGGCACGGGCGGCACGTTCGCGGCACTCGCGGACAAGACCACGTCTCCCTTGAAAATGGGAGAGCGGCTGGTTTTCCAAAGCCGGTTTTATCGTCCTGCACTGGCCGCCATCGCTGTTTTTGACGATCAGGAAAGTCAGGAGGGCTAATCATGCCGCGCTCACCTGAAGAGGAGCTGAAAGCATCGGAGATTGCCCGAGTTCCCGCTACGGAGGAGGGCGGGCAGCAAAGCATGCGCGATGCCGCGCTGGATGGTCTCCCTTCCGCATGGAGGGAAAAACTCATAGAGCGTGCGGCCGCCGCCGGCGTTCGTCATGAAAACGATGTGGGCTGGCTCCTTGTGGGATCCGTGATCAACGCATGGGCTTCCGCAGCGGCGGCAGGGCAGGCCGCCAAAGAGGTTCAGGAAGGAGTGGCACGTATCCCTGACCAGATTTCCGATGGCGCTACCAGGGCCAGCGATGCAGTGCTGGCGAATTTGCTAGATGGATCCAAGCAATGGGTGACCGCCTTTACCGTTGCCGTGAATAGTCGGCAGGCGAAATTGCTGGAAGCTGCGGACGCGGGCGCCAATAAAATCAGAGATGCGGCGGAGACGCTGACACAATCCCTGGACGCAGCCATCGATGCGAAGAAGGCGGAGGGCGTTTCCGACTTTGCGAAGGCTGCCGCTGACGCCGGGAGGGTCGCAGCGACAGCATCTCTGGCGGCTCAGGTAAGCCGGTCCGCCGCAGTATCTATTACGGCATTTCTGATCGCTTGCGCCATCGGCGCCGTGGCGATGTGGGGCTATCTGGATGTGGGGCACAAAGCCATGCCGGAAGACATGTCCATCTTTGTCATGCCAGACGGGCAGAGCGTCGTAAAAATCAAGGGCGGCTCACTAGGGCCAGAGACAAAATGCGGATCTGATGGTTTCTGTATCACGGTTACAGCACAAGGGAAGTAATCGTGCGTTATGACGTATGCAAATGGTGCTATATCACTATCAGCAACGCTAGATTGGTCGCGGGGCCGATGCGCCGCTTCCCTCGCGGTGCATGGATCAGATAGTTCATGAAAGGAGAGTCGCCATGGGTAAGTTGACTAGTGATATGGATGTTTTGGGCGAGCGCGCACTGATTACAGCGGTGCTGGAGCAGGCCATAAAAGATGGCTTGCACGCCACAGGTAGTCGTGCGGCCATCTCCGCGCAGCGGTGGCTACTCGGTTCTGAAGTGGCGGCAGGGTACTTCTGGCTGCTGGGCATGGATCCGGCGGTTGCCCGTTCTCGCTTGCGCCGCACGTTCGGGGAAGATGCAGCCGCTTAGTCTCACGGGCTTTACAGAATTGTCTGCCTGATTGCTCGCGGGGAGCAGCGTCACCCGTTGAACTCCGCGATGTGGTCGTAAGTCGTGGGATATTTCTATCACGCCCGACACATTCAATGTGGACCGCTTCCCGCGCCGTGCATGGGGTACGAAGGCAGACTTAAACAATAAAGGAGTATCGACATGAAGAGCAATCAAAAAGGATTTACGGCGGCCATAATGGTAATTTCGATGTTGATAGGCACAGGGATAGGCACCTATATTCTGTATCAAGTGGCGAATAATAAAGCTGGCGTCATCAGCAAGTACATCAATGCCGAAAGGTACTCGCGGTCGAACCTGTACGCCTTGGGTCAGCACAGTAATGCACAATTCCGGGCGGTTGTGGCACAGTGCCAGACGCCGGCAGGGATTAAGAGCATGGGGCGCGTCGCATGCGCAAACGCCCACTATGTGAATGCCCAATTGCTGGGGAACTATTGAACCATGGACAATGCTTGCTACGCGCATAACCAAGCGCGTTACGGCAGACGCGCACGTTTACAACACCCCAAAAACTGTGCAATGAAATAGGAGACTGACATGAGTATACGAAAGCTGACGTATGAAATTGCCCGCGACATTCAAAGCGGGAAAATAACCCTGGAGGGCGCCATGGCGACATGGGGGCAGGTCATTGACCGGGACGACCTGGAGGACGTTCTGGCAAGCCTGGGCTCAGTGACAGACAACGAGGACGGCACGGTGACTATCCGCGTCCCCGACTCGTGGGAACGCACCTGGAGTGAGGAAGACCCCCCAGCGTGAGCATCACAAAAAACCACCACCCCCGGCCCCGTGCCGGGTTTTTTTTTGTGTCTTGAGATCCCGTTCCAGGGGCTTCACTCCCTGAAAAATTTTAATTTGGCAGTGCTCCATAATTAGCGTTTGCGACAGGCCCGTACGTCGCAAGTGCGGCTAATATTGAGGCTCTTCGTCGAATCGAGTGGGTAAGGGCAGAGGGCCGGGCCGAAAGACGTCACCTGATCGGCTTCGCCTTCACCTTCCATGCGGCCAGCACAGAGAGATCGATGATGTCACTGTACATCTCGGGCGCTGCCCGCCTCGCCAGCCGACGCTCTCGATACGCCGCCGATGCCGCCCGGCTGGCCGCCCTGGCGTCTGCATGGATGCGTGGTCTGCCAACCCCCTTGCCTCGCTTCGTCTCCATCGCCTCGATCCTCTTGCCGTATGACGCCCTTAATATATATGACGGTGATATAAATAGTAAATAATTTACATGGCGGGACATAAATTAGCCGGCCAAAATCGCCTCCGTCAATCCCGCGACGTGCCGGTTGCAAGGGGAAAGGCGCGCGCGGAGCAACCGGGTCGGCGGCGCGTTTACCGACCGAGTCGGCGGTTTCAACCTTTAAGTTACGCTTGCCACTTACTGTTATTAATGGTCTTACCGATCCAACAGTTATGTCACCATATCCGCTTCGCCAGATCCTCAGCCTTGAGATACCTGTACCGCTTCAACATCTGCAAGGTCTTGTGCCCCTTGACGATAGTCCTTGCTCCGTATTCATAAAGATGACGATGCTACGGAATACAGGCACAAAAAAGCCCCTTCGAAGAGTTGGGGCTGGGTGAATCCCGTTCCAGGTTAAACGTATGCCCGCCCCCGTATCCACTTTGTGGCAATCCATTTTTCACCTTGCAGAACCGGTTCGCCCGCGTGTAGTGACTTCTGCAGCAACTGACCGTCTTTCACACTGCGGAAAAACAGACCCAGCCCCGCATGCGGGAAGACCCGCATGTCCATCTCGGGGAAAAATGTGCCGCCACCCGCCGGCACGGAGTTCAGATACAAAATCATAGTGGCGATCCGGTTGCCGCCGTGCTCCAGTTGTGGATTCCCCGGCGTGAAAGCGTCGTGGTGCGGGACGTACTTCTCGCCGGGCCGGTAGTGAAGCACCTGCAAGGGTTCCTGGTTCTCCAGCGCTATTCCAGTCAGAGCGGCGATCCTCTGATTTAGCGACCGTATCAGGGGATGATCCTTGTCCACCCAGGACATGTTGTTACTGCGCACCGCATCCACCCGGACCGCCCCAGTATCACTATCGCAGACGGACGCCTTCGCTTCACACGTGCGGGCAATCTCAATAAGCGCCCCACATTTAGTAGGGGCTATCAGCCCGTGAAATACCGTTGCCCGCAACGCATCCGCGTCGACTTGTGTCAATATGCTGATGTTCATTGTGGTTGTCTCCTTGTGGCACGAATGGCCGGGGGTTAATCCCGGCCTTGGCGGATGCCCGGTTTTACCAGCGGTATTTAATGGCCGCGACCGCCTCTGTCTGTGATGCGCCGCCGCCAAACAACTGCCGCACACTAATGTTGCCGGACAGTCCTTTGCTGTAGCGGGTGTGACTGGTCACGTCCAGCCGCAACTCGGCCATGCCCTGGGTGTGCGGGTAGGAAAGTCCTTGCACTTGGCCAGCCACCTGCCCGCTGGAAACCGAAGCCGTAGGCGTGGGTCCGGCATTCTGCACAAGTCCAAGCCGTACTTGGGGGAACAGCGTATGGTTGCCGGATACCGTCCGGTAGTTGAACTTCTTGCCAATCAAGACAGCGGGTTCAACGTAAAACTGCCCGCTGGACTGCTGCGCAACATGCACGTCCATGAATGCACCGCCGCGAGTCTGAAAGCCGTTGGTCCAGCTTTGGTCATAACCGATGCTCAGACGCGGGCTAACCGTCAAACCATCAAATGTGGTCCAGTAGGAGGACCGCACTTCGGTACCCACGAATGCCCCGCCGAAGTTTGCGATTTGCGGCAATCCCAGGGCCGTGCTGTTTATGGTGTTCTGGGAAATTCCTCCGCCAATGGTGCCCGAAAACTTCCAGTCACGGGAAGCGTTTGGGTAAACCGTTCCGTAGGCCCACAAGCCATAATCGGACGCGCGGGTGAAGTTGTTAGGGCCAGTGCCAAGGCCAGACTGTCCGGCGCTGAACGCTACACCAGCAACATCACGGTCGTGTGGACCAACTGAAAATCCATAGCCAGTGATAAGCCCATAATTTGCCCCATGGTCAACCCCGATTGACTGTGTGCCGCCCAGGCCTTTAAACCAAAACCCCCGCGGACCGCCGCCGACAATGCCGGTACTGATGATGGCGTTCTGCGCATCACGCGCCTGCTGGATGGTCATGTATGGCGCGTTGGCTACGGTTTGCTTTGTTTCCTGGACTGGTGTCACCACTCGAACAGGTATGATTTTGGCGGGAGCGGGAGCGGGAGCAGGTGCAGGTGCAGGTGCAGGTGCAGGTGCAGGTGCAGGAGCAGGAGCCGGAGCCGGAGCCGGAGTTGGTGCAGGGACACAATCCGAGCCAATGCACAGTTCCACATGTGTTGAAGTTTCACTCAAATACGGCTGGAACCCATCAATCATTGACGACTGACTGCCATCGTATACGTAGTACACATTAGAGGGCTTAAAGGTGTTGGCAGCTCCGCTCGCGGAGGCCAGCAGCGCCCATGCATCTCCGTTAGAGAAGCTACCGCTGCCTGACGAAGTCATGGATCCGGGGAACGGACTGGTAATGTTTGCGTCCTTACCGTCGTAGGCGTCAATGAACATATTACCACCACTCACGTCATACTGGGCGGCAGAAACGACGTCAATTAACGGCGCCCCGCTGGTTACCGCAACGGCGTTGCTGGGGTCGACGGTTAAGTAGGTGTTGCCACTGGTCTGCGTAAAATCGCCAGACACGCTCACCCCACCACCCGCGTAGAAATTACCGCCTTGATTCACCACATTGCCATCGACCGCGAGGATGTTCCCCGCATCAACGCCGGGGTTGACCCTCATGGTGCCGGTGCCGCCCAGATTCACACTCAACGACTGGAAGTACGTGATACCCGCCGGCGCCAGTAAATTCAGGCTGCTGGCCGTGAACTGGTATGCTGAGAAGTTCATATAACCGCCGCTGGAGAGGTTCTCGATGGTGACTGGTCCGTTTACGCTATCCGTGTAGGAGCTAAACGTGTTATCCCCACCGACGCCGGTCACCAGAAGTCCGGCGGCATCATTGGCTATTAAGTTGCCATCATCGGTGACGGTGGAGTCAATCAAGCTGATCTGCCCGGAACTGGCGGATCCCAGGGTCAGAGACGTCAGAGGGATGGTATTGACTGTCGGGCTGCCAAAATTGTTCGTCGCATTGCCGTACAGGACGCCGCCGCTCTCGAACTCGCCGAAGCCCAGATTGCCAGCTGCGTTATCTGTCAGTCCACCATTGAGTGGATCGACACCGGACAAGTATACGTTGGTGGCGTAGGTTCCCATATTTTGAACGGTAAGCGTGCCCAGGGCCTGAAAGCCGTTCTGGCTGTTGTTCCCGGTGATGTTCAAATTCCCTGCCTGGACGGTCAGTGTTCCATTATAACTCTGGCCGCTCGGGCTTTGCCCGAGTGTCACCCCATTGGGGTTCACCCACATGTCACCCGTGCCCAGGCTCCCCGCATCGTAGGTATCGACGACATTGCCGCCATCAAAGGTAATCTGTGGTACGGACTGCTGAGAAGTGGTCGTGGTCCCGCTGGTGGCGTCTATCGCTGTGCCATACCCACCACCGCCGTCGTAATTACTGATGCCGGACGATGTCGGAATTTGCGGTGCCGCGTTCGCGGTGACCGGGCCTGCCGCCAGCGCCAAGGCAAGCGCCAGAATTAAGGGCTTACGCTTCCACATATTCGTTTTCATTTCGGTATACTCCTGTTTTCTGTGAAGGTGTCTGGTACATATATAGCACCATAAATTAATAACAAGGCAGGTTGTAAGTGTGCTTGGTACTTATGCCTGCGCAAGCGCCCGCAGCTTCCGCCACCGGCGCTCTCTCCGCGGAGTGATGTTTTCACCCATTATCGCCATGACCTCTTGCTGTGCCCGGATCACCGCATAGGGCGAGCCCATCACATGCACGGCGGTGGCGTCCGCCTGGAACTCGGCGCAATCTCCCAGCCCGTATGGCACCAGGACTGCCAGTATGTAAGTCCAGCCAATCCATGCGCAGAGAGACGGACTCACGGCGTATAGCGCCACCAATAGGATAAAGGCCAGAAAGGTCGACTTGCCGTGCCGGTGCAGAGCGTGTCCCATCTCGTGGGCCACCAGGTATTGCCGAATATCTTCCGGTACGCCCAACACTTTTGGATGCATCCAAATATTTCCACGCGGATCCGTTAAGGCCGGGTTTCCCATCATTAGCCATAATGGTCCTCGCGCGACGGAAGGGATGGGCATATGGATCAAGTCTGCCACCGCAGCCGCTGATTTGATCCACCCTTCTTGAAGTTTGGGTGTATTTGTTTCCATGACGATATCCTCTGCTATCCGGCGAAAATGGTGCTGGTCCAGCAAAACAGGTCAAAATGTGCCCCGGCGGTCAGGCAGTTCCGTCTTTGGCGCTTACGCATCCAGGATGGACGAATGTGCAGGGCGCTGACTGCGGCAATCTCTGGCCTGCGGGGTGGAGGAAGCAGGGTGGGAACATTACCAGGAACGCCTCCGCTATGGTGGGCCACCCGCACTCCGTGCTCATGTCTGTTGGATTGAGCGCCACTAGGCCCAGACGTGGCAATAAATCCGCCAATCACCAATATGGCCGCGAATGCGGCGCTACTCGCGGCGAGTAATTTGTGGTTGTGTATCATTTGCTGCTCCTTTACAAAGGTGCGGTCAGTGCTGCACCTTTTCCAAATAATACTAAAAATCGATGCTGTACTGCGCCTCTTGTGACTGCGCCTGACTCATCAACTGCGTGCTTGTGTAGATTTAATGGTTGCTGGCAGCATGTTCGCCCCTGTTTTCTGATTCCCTGAGCGTATATAGCACCATATATGGCAGCCAACCATCTGCCGGTGTCTACACCTACACTGCAGGCGGAATTGGTACGAAGTGATTGCTCGTGGCGAGCAGGCGTCGGCAGCACATCGAAAAAAACGTCCACCTACACGCTAAGACTCGTCCAGTCACGCATGGATATGCATTTCATAAAAAACAATAAGATACCCCATGCTGGTAAGCGCCGCGTCCAGAGCATTCCCAGCTAGCTCATTGATTACATTAAACGTCCATAAAAGCTGCGCACAGGGAGATAGCCAGGTAGCGAGTGCAGATCATGATTGCGAACGAGAATGGTTCACGCGGATATTACGTGTAATGGGCTATCAACGCCACCGGACGCAGAAATCATAACAGAAACAGGCATATGGAAATCAGCGTCCGGCAGGATAGAGATTACGTCCAGATCGTTCCCGGCTATGTGTTTGATTACATTGAACGTCCATGGCGTCCATGGTGCGGGTAGATAGATAGGCATGGAGCGCAAAACTCAATCGCCAACAATAACCATTCGCAAATAGGATTTGCTGCGCGCACATATATCTATCCACGTTGGGTGTGAATCGGGACGTTGTATATAAATACTGCATTCTAGGCGGACGCACTGTGGACGCATGATATTTATGACCACATATAATAAATAAATAAATAATGTAATATATGGTATTTATTTATTTATTATAGAGAGCCGCCTTTGCCAAGCCTGATTTTTCCGCGTCCAGCGGCCCCGGACGCGCCCCGGACGTGGTTATCAGCCACCAGAGATCCGGCATGCAGTATCCAGCGCAGATACCGATGCCGATACCCTCACCAATGGCATTCTTTTACGCCTCACCAGCCACAACCCCTGTTTTTCACTAGGTTTTCTCGACCCTCTGGCAAGACGCGCTATATACAGGGTACAGGCCGCCGCTTCCCGCGCAGGGCATGGGGTGTACGGTCAACTTCAGGAGTAAACATTCATGAGCAGCACCATCAAGGATACCAAGTTTGACACTGCCAATATGGCCGACATCCTCACCGCGTCGCGCGGATCGCGGATCAAGGCGGCTGAGGGATACTATCTTGCTACTTATTGCCGTGGCGTTCCCGATTCCCTGCTCAAGGTCGCTCTGGCTGCGGGCTTCAGGTCCAAGACGGTGCGTGTCAGAACGCGGCAGGTGACGATTCTGGTGGACGGCAATGGTGGTGTGCTGACCCAGCTTGGCGCATGGGATATGGACGAGCGTTTTGGACGGAAATGTGGATGGGGGGCTCGGGAGTTGTCACAGGTCAACGCCCAAGCAACGCTTTAAGGAGAAACAGATATGGATAACGTGTCTTCCGCGTCCGATTTTTTATCCCGGTTTTTACCGGGATCTATTCAGGATTCCGCACCGTGTACGGACATGCCGCCCGCGCGGCAGCAGAAAACTGCGACCATGCCTGTGGTGGCTGACGCCGGTGG
>JAJYPA010000347.1 GCA_021795795.1 Pseudomonadota bacterium
GGCTCCAAGGTCGAAGCCGGCTACTACGTGGAAAAGCAGGAACGCGACACCCGCAAGACCCGCTGGGAAGAACTCGACGACGACTTCGCCTACGACCCCAACCAGCTCGACCGCGACGTCGTCACCCGAGGGAATAGCCATGAACATGGTTATCTGAGTTTGTTTGGCCCTACAAGTTTGATAAAAGGTAGATTAGAAATGATTGAGGCAAGGCAGTGACCAAGCAGCAAACAGATCAGACATTTTTCACGAACGACGAGAACCAGACGTTACTAGACCGGTTCAGGGCGACCCTTGCCGACACACGACTGTTTGATGTCCTAGTTGGGTATTTTCGTTCCACCGGCTTTTACCAGCTTTGGGAAAGCATCGAACCAATCGAGAAAACCAGGATACTGGTTGGCTTGGGAGTTGATAACGAATCGTATCGCGCATTTGACGTATCCCGTGCCCAATCGGTGCTTGATTTCGAGTCGCACAAACGCACCAAAACCCAATTCCAGGACAACCTTATCGAGGAAATAGAACGATCTGAGGAGTCTGATGACAAGCTGGAATTGGGATTGAAAAAGTTTATAGAGTTTCTGCAAGCTGATTGCCATGATCCGGTTCAAGATCGTAATCAGGGCGGCAACGGCAAGAAGCTTGAAATCCGCGCGTTCCCTTCAAAAAACATCCACGCCAAGGTCTATATTGGCCGCTTCTCGCCAGATGACCGGGACTACGGCTTCGTTATCACCGGGTCGAGTAACTTCTCCTATTCGGGCTTGGTAGCAAACCGTGAATTTAATGTCGAGTTGCGGCAAAGAAGAGATGTGGAATTCGCCCTTGTCCAATTTGAGGAACTTTGGCAGCAGTCAGTCGATATCTCACAGGATTTCGTTGATACCGTACAGAACAAGACCTGGCTCAACAACGCCATTACCCCGTACGAACTGTATCTGAAGCTTGTTTACGAATACCTGCAAGAGGACATCAACCTGCGGGACGACATTGAAATCTTTCTCCCTGAAGGATTCATGCCTCTCCAGTACCAGCAACAGGCTGTCGCGCAGGCCATGAAGAAGCTCAATGAACACAATGGTGTCTTCCTTGCCGACGTAGTGGGCTTGGGCAAGACATTCATCGCTGCTCAACTGTTACAGCAAATTAGGGGACGGATATTGGTCATTTGCCCCCCTGTATTGCAGAGTTATTGGGAAGAAAGCCTGCATGATTTCCGGGTGCCAGCGCGCGTGGAGTCGTTGGGTAAGCTGGACAAGGTTATTCGCTTCGGCCTTGATCGATTCGATTACGTCGTTGTGGACGAAGCGCACCGCTTTCGTAACGAGGCTACCCGATCCTATGCCGACCTGTTGGATATATGTCGCGGCAAGAAAGTCATCCTCGTCACCGCCACGCCCCTGAACAACACCATCGACGACATCTTCGCCCAGCTCAAGTTGTTCCAGGTACCAAAGAATTCCACCATACCGGGAATCCCTAACCTGGAACGTTTTTTTACCTCGTTGCGTAAGCGCTTCCAGGGCCTGGATCGCACTGACCCCGCCTACAAGGCCGCTATCAAAGAGGTTTCCCGAGAAATCCGGGAGCGCATTCTCAAGCATGTCATGGTCCGCCGTACCCGCACCGATGTGTTGACCTATTTCAAGAAGGATATTCAACAGCAAAACCTATTTTTTCCGGAGGTCCAGGATCCACGCCGCATCGTGTATGAATACGAAGGCGCGCTGGAGACTGTTTTCAACGAAACCATCAGGCTGTTACAAGGTTTTCGCTACGCCCGCTATATCCCACTGCTCTATTACACCGGCAGCAAGCAACTTTCGGAATTCGAACGCCAGCAGCAACGTAACGTTGGCGGCTTCATGAAAGGCATCCTGATCAAGCGCCTGGAGAGTAGCTTCTATGCTTTCCGCGAGAGCATCCGACGTTTCATTGAGTCTTATGAGCGGTTCATTGCTATGCACCAATCGGGAACCATCTATATCAGCAAGGACGTTGATGTCTACGAGTTGTTGGACAACGACGATACTGACGCGCTGGAACGCTATGTGGAGGAAGAAAAAGCTCAAAAATACGCGGCCGAGGATTTTCGTGGTGATTTTGTTGACGATCTGGAACACGACCTGCAAACCCTGCGTGAAGTGGAAGCGCTATGGCGGGAAGTAAACCAGGATCCCAAGATCGACGCATTCATCCACCAACTCACGCACGACACCTCGCTGAAAAGCCGCCGCTTGCTTGTTTTCACGGAATCACGGGAGACCGGCGATTACCTGTTCGACCGGCTGAACCAGCAGTTCCCCGGTGCTGTCATGTTCTTTAGCAGTAAGGGCGGGCGCACGGGAACGCCCCCTGTTACCCACAGTCCGGTGCTGGCACGCGATCTGATCAAGTCGGCTTTCGATCCCAATCAGAAAGAAACCAATGACAAATTGCGCATCCTGATTACAACTGATGTGCTCTCAGAAGGGATCAACCTGCACCGTGGCAACGTGCTCATCAACTACGATCTCCCCTGGAACCCGACCCGTGTTTTGCAACGTGCCGGGCGCGTCAATCGTCTCGGCACCGAGCATCCGCAGATATTCATATACAACTTTTTCCCAACCACGCAGACGGATGCGCATCTGGGCCTGGAAGCCAATATCACCAACAAGATTCAGATGTTCCACGACATCCTCGGGGAGGATGCTAAATACCTTTCCGACGGCGAGGAAATCGGTAGCCAGGAACTTTTCGATACCTTGAACCGTAAACAGGCCTACACCGGCGAAGAAGAAGAAGGGGACTCTGAACTCAAATATCTGGAAATGATGCGCAAGCTGCGCGACGAGCAGCCAAAACTGTTCGAGAAGATCAAGCGCTTGCCCAAGAAGGCCCGCTCTGGCCGTCAAGTCGAGGGGCTGGCGTACGATCAGCTTATTACGTTCTTCCGCATTGGCATGTTGAAGAAACTTTATCTCAACCAAGGTGGGGATAGCGCGGAAATCACTTTCTTTGACGCAGCCAATTTACTGCAATGCGAGCCGGATGCGTCACGCCACGTCATTCCTAAGGACTACTACCTTTGGCTGGAGACCAACAAGCAACGTTTCGCCCAGGATACCCTGCAAGATGAGGAGCCCGCGACCTCAGGCGGCGGCCGTTCCAATGCCGCCTATATCGAACGGCGATTAAAAGACAAGGCTTTTCGGCATTGCGAGAAATTTACCGATAGCGACGAGGAATTCATCGATGGGATACGTCGCATGATTACCCAAGGGCTGCTGGCCAAGAAAACGGCACAGACCATCAAAAACGAGTTTGAGAAAACCCTGAATCCGCTGGATATGGTCGCCATACTGCGTAAGCACATTCGCAAAGTCGATGAAGGCGGCCAAACGTCAGCCACTCCATCGGGCTCCCGACGGGAAATCATTCTCTCGGGGTATCAGGTTGCTGGAGGCAGGGAATAATCAATGGACAAGCAGCAGGCACAGCAAGCGATTCACGAGCTTTTTACCCAGCCATTTGACCAGACGCATTACCAACACTTTCTACGCAACCTGCTCAACCAGTATGAGGTGCGCGATGGCCACTATACGGGCAATTACATACCCGACGCCTTCAAGCATCATATCAACCAGTACTGGCGCATCGGCAAATATGTGGACCCTGATGGCCGCGAACTCGATCTGCTCGTAGTGGAAGTCAAAAGCCTCACCAAATTGGAACGCGCCCGTTCCAGCCTGCGCAACTTCGCGGTCAATCGCCTCAAGCAGTTCGAGAAGGAAGCCTCCCTAATCGCTTTCTATGCTCAGGATGATCAAGGTGCCGACTGGCGCTTTTCCTTCGTCAAGATCGAGCACGAGGCCTATCAGGACGACAAAGGCAAGGTCAAACTCAAGCAGGAACTCACCCCCGCAAAACGCTATTCCTACTTGGTAGGCGTGCACGAAAACAGCCACACCGCTAGCAAGCAGCTCTTGCCGCTGCTGCAAATGGATTACGCCGACCCGCGTATTGAGGAAATCGAGGCCGCCTTCAGCATTGAAAAGGTCACAGGCGAGTTTTTCGAACAGTACAAGGCGCTGTTCCAGAAGTTGGCGGAGCATCTGAAACGGCAAACCTGGTTCAGCAAAGACACTGAGGAAGAGAGCGACCAGCAGGTCAGCCGTTTTGCCAAAAAGCTACTCGGCCAGATCGTCTTTCTCTATTTTCTGCAAAAGAAAGGCTGGTTGGGTGTCGCCAAAGACAAAGCGTGGGGCACCGGCAGTAAGCGCTTCATGCGTGAGCGCCACGACCAGACAATCAAAGCAGGCGGCAGCTACTACCGGGATTTCCTGCAGTATCTGTTCTACGAAGCCTTGGCCGACGAACGCAAAGGCCAGGCCGATCCAGGCTATTACGCCCGCTTCGACTGCCGGGTTCCTTTCCTGAACGGCGGCCTGTTCGAAGCGGATTACGACTGGCGCAACGAGCACATCGATATACCTAATACGCTCTTCCATAACGACGAGAAAAACAAGAACGGCGATCTGGGCACCGGCATCCTAGACGTGTTCGACCGCTATAACTTCACCATCAAGGAAGACGAGCCGCTTGAAAAAGAAGTCGCGGTGGACCCGGAAATGCTCGGCAAGGTGTTCGAGAACATGCTGGAAGTTACCGAGCGCAAGAGCAAGGGCGCCTTCTACACGCCGCGTGAAATTGTGCATTACATGTGCCAGGAGAGCTTGATCCACTATCTGGACAACCGGCTTAATACCTACGCTAGCACCCCGGCGCTGGCGGAGCCTCTGGGCGACATGTTCGGCAACTCTGTCGGGCAGAAAAGTCTCGGCAGCACAGATGTCAAGGTGCCCAAGAGCGATATCGAGACCCTGATCCGCAAAGGCCACTTGGCGCTGGAGAACGACACCCGCGTGTTGGCCAAGGGCAAGGAAACCGATACCTACAAATTCCAGTTACCCGAATCGGTGCGCCAACACGCCAAAGCGTTTGACACCGCGCTGGCTGATATCAAGGTCTGCGACCCAGCCATCGGCTCGGGCGCGTTTCCTGTGGGTCTGCTGCACGAAATCGTCAACGCCCGCTTGGCACTCGCACCCCATAGCGGCATAAACCACAGTGCATATGACCTCAAGCGCCATGCCATCGGCGAGAGCCTCTACGGCGTGGATATCGACGCTTCCGCCATCGATATCGCCCGTCTGCGGTTGTGGCTATCGCTAATCGTGGACGAAGAGGACTACGGCAAGATCGAGGCGCTGCCCAACCTGGATTACAAGATCGTGCGGGGGGATTCGCTGGTCGGCTTCCCGGAAGACTGGAAGAGCCCTGCCTTCGACAAGATCGAGGGGCTGAAGAAACAGTTTTTCGAGGAGTCAGACCACGACAGGAAATCCGAGCTCAAGAACCAGATTGAGAGAGAGATCCAGCAGCGGCTGGCTGACTCGAAAAGGGTTTTCGGCTGGCAGGTGGATTTCGATTTCCGTTTGTTCTTTTCAGAGGTCTGGCATTACAAGGGGGGCTTCGATGTGGTCATTGGCAATCCACCTTTCGTGAGCGCTATGGCACTTAAGAAACTGATGGCTCCTGCCAGGTATAGGTTTCTAAAGTCAATCTTTGAATCTGCCAAAGGTGCAACTGATCTGTACGTACTTTTTTTTGAAAAAGGTTTGAGAATTCTTGCCAATAATAAATCTAGCACGCTGTCTTTCATTAGCCCCAATAGGTATCTTTCTGCCAGTTATGGAGAGAGCTTGCGAGAGTTTATTTTTAAGAACTGGAAAATTTTACGGATAGCTGACTACTCAGATGTTCGAGTTTTTAAAGAAGCGAGCACTTATCCAATTGTTTCGTTCCTGGCCATAGGCTCACCCGGAAAATATGAGATTAACGTGCAGAAATTTGATGGCACATATCGACTGATTGAGAATAGGATTCTGAGCAGCGAAAAACTAGGGTTTCTAGATGGATATATATGGGGATGGTTACTTAACGATAGACTTCCGCTTGTAGAGAAGATTATTAAACAAAGTGTGCCTATCTCGAAAATATGCAAAGTCAATGCAACATCCACCGCCAAAGAAGCGGATGAATTTCATGACCTCATAAACGAAAACTCCGGCTATAAGCTTATCAACACGGGGACGATTGATAGGTTCTGCAGTACTTGGGGGGAAACTGAACTCACCGATAAAAAGAAAAGATACCTAACCCCCTATCTTCCGGATGATGGCAAAAACATAAGCAAAATGCGGCATGCGTTATATGCATCAGAAAAGATCATCTTTGCAAAGATTGCGATTAGAACGGAGGCTTTTTATGACAAATACGGCAAATATGCGTCGGTAAATACGAACTGTTTTCATACATTTAAGAGCTCGGTCGATGCTCGTTATGTACTTGCGTGGGCCAACTCTTCACTGTTCCAGTATGTTTTTGAATGCTTTTTTGAAGGGCTAAAAATGCAGGGTGGGTATCTTCTGTACTCTGCGCCAAACCTAGAAAAGATGTTCATTCTGGAATCCCCTGAGCACCAACAATCAATTTGTGAATTGGTTGATTACCTAATTTCTCTTTGCGGGCAGAAAAATAAAAAGCTAATGGTTTCATATTTTGATGAAATCATTGATGGAATTTTCTATGAACTCTACTTTGCTGACCAGATTAAGACCGCAAACAAGGAAATTCTGGCTCATTTGGGCCACCTGACCCCTGTCACTGACGCCATGAGCGAGGAAGAAAAACTCGCTATCATCCAGCGCGAGTTCGACCGCCTCTACGACCCCCGCCACCCTGTGCGTAACCACCTCGAGACCATGGACAGCGTGGAAGTAGTGCGCACCGTCCGCGAAGCATTGCAGAGAAAATAGTCGCGATGAAAATCCAGACCATTGAAGTCACTAACTACAAAGCTTTTCTCGGCACCTACAAGCTCAACATGGGTGGAAAAAACATTTTCATCTACGGCGAAAATGGTAGCGGTAAAAGCTCGCTTTATTACGCGCTGAAGGATTTTTTCCAGTCATCTATCGAAAACATCGACCTTACCACGCTGGAAAACATCTTCGTGCCGCCGGGCGGGGAAGGGAAGACAGCGATTAAAGTGACCTTCAAGCCCAGCCCGATCACTGGGAAGGGCAGTAAGGCCTATCTGTGGAATGGCGCGAATAATGATGCCCGCGCGGCGGGTGATACCAGCATCCGGGACGGCAACAAGCTCAAAAGCTTTCTCACCTATAAGCACTTGCTGGCTATTCATCACCTGAAGAAAGATGAAGCCATCAACCTTTTCGATTTATTAGTCAAAGGTGTGCTCAAACATTTCAAATTTTCCCTGACCGGTGGCAGGGAACTGGGCGAACTATGGGCTGATGTAGAGGGAACGATTGCACGGCGCACAGGCAGGGAATACCCCTCCAACAAGAAAAAGGCTGATGCAACCGCCGCGATCAAGGTGTTCAATGAAGCCTTTGGTGAGCTTTTCAATCCAGCGAGCCCAGAATACATATTGACCCACGCGAAGCCCATTCTTGAAAAGTTTAACCACAACATTGAATTGACACTGCACTTCCCCCAGGTCCGTCCACGCCCAGACTATGCAGGAATCGATGGTGCCGAAGTGCATGTTGACTTGAAATATGCGGGCAAGCCCGTCAACAAGCCGCACCTGTTTTTGAACGAGGCGCGGCTTTCTGCCATTGCGCTTTCGATCTATCTGGGCATGATCAAGCGCCACGTGCAGGGCATACCGTGCAAGGTGCTGTTCCTGGATGATGTCTTTATCGGCTTGGATATCGCCAACCGCTTGCCGCTACTGAACATCCTCGAAACCGAGTTTCCGGAATACCAGATTTTCGTGACCACCTATGACAAACCCTGGTTCGAGCATGCACGCGGGTTGATGGAAGGTCAGTCAGGCTGGAAAACCATGGAGTTTTATGCTCAGACCTGTAAGGACGGCACCGAAGTGCCGGTCATATTCGATGATCAGGATCTCAGTGCCAAGGCAGAACATCATTTGAAACAGTGCGATTACAAAGCAGCAGCCGTTTATACACGCTCAGCTTTCGAAATGTTGATCCGCAGGCATTGTGAAAAGAAGCATAAGGTCGTGGTTTTCAAATCACGGCTGAAGGATTACACCACCCAGGATTTTTGGAATGTCATCAAAGACGAAGTATCGCCGCTATGCAAAAACGACGTCGAGACCTATCGCGCCTTGGTGCTCAATACGTTTAGTCACTACAACACCGAAAAGCACGAAATTAAGACAGAGTTGCAGAACGCAATTCAGGCAGTCAAGAACCTCAAGGTGGAATTGGCCTAGACATGAGTGCCGACGTGAAGGGCGACGCCTACGAGGGCCTGCTGGAGAAGAACGCGCAGGACACCAAGTCCGGCGCGGGCCAGTACTTCACGCCGCGCCCGTTGATTCAGGCGATTGTCGATGCCATGGCACCCCGGC
>JAJYPA010000032.1 GCA_021795795.1 Pseudomonadota bacterium
TGTTTCACAAGCCGGCGCGCGGGCCGATCACGGATGGCTTGTGTTTACAGGCGATTCGGGCAGGGCTCACCCGCTTCAACCAGCTTGAGATTATTCAGCGTGGTCTTCGCAATGGCGTCGATCGCCTCTCGGGTGAAAAACCCCTGATGGGCGGTAACCAGGACATTGGGGAAGGTCATCAGGCGTTCAAGCACATCATCTTGAATGATCTCCTCGGAGTGATCTTCGAAGAACAGATTTTCTTCCTGTTCGTACACATCCAGACCCAGCGCCCCGATGTGGCCGCGCTTGAGCGCTGCGATCACTGCACGGGTGTCGATCAAAGCCCCGCGACCCGTATTGATCAGCATGGCACCGCACTTCATCTTGCCGATGGCCTTCGAATCGATGAGGTGGCGTGTTTCCTCACTGAGCGGGCAGTGCAGGCTGATGATGTCGCTTTGCGGCAGTAGTTCATCCAGCGAGACATACCGCACGCCCAGCGCCTTGCATTCATCGTTCGGATACAGATCGTATGCAAGCACGGTGCAGCCGAAGCCGATCATGATGCGGGCCAGTACGGTGCCGATGCGCCCGGTGCCAACGATGCCGACCTTCTTGCCGTTCATATCGAACCCGAGCAGGCCATTGAGCGCGAAATTGCCTTCGCGCACCCGGTTATAGGCCCGATGGGTATGGCGGTTGAGCGTCAGCATCATCGCCACCGCGTGCTCGGCCACGGCATAAGGCGAGTACGCCGGTACCCGCACCACTTCAATGCCCACTTCATGCGCGGCGGGCAGATCGACGTTGTTGAAGCCGGCACAACGCAGAGCGACGGCCTTGACGCCCCGTCCCACCAGACAGCGCAGCAGATGCGCGTCGATCTGATCGTGCACGAACACACAGACGGCCTCCGCATTTTCTGCCAGGCTGCATGTTTGGGGATTTAGTGCCGCTTCAAAGAATTGCAGTTCATGCGCGAATGCCGCATTGGCACGGGTCAGGCTTTCCTGGTCGTAGGGTTTGCTACTGAATACGGCAACACGCATGGCGAACTCCTGCTAATGCCACAGTGGCACTCGCTTTGAGGGTGATTAGAGAAAAACCAAGGAAGAAAATGACAAGATCAAACAACGTACACGTAGCGAATACGACGACTTTATCGCAGACAAGAGGAAAGAGTGAAGATGCAAAAAGGCGACACGAGCAGGTCGCTGTTCATTCTGCACATCTTTGGGAGGTGCTGTATGCATCAACGAATCGTGGTTTTGGGCGTGCTCAGCCTGGTTACGCTGGTCAGCGGATGCTCGTCGGCGGCATGGTATTCGGCAGGACAATCCTACCAGAGGAACGAGTGCCTCAAAGTGCCGAATCAGGCCGAGCGGGAACGCTGTTTGGATAATGCGAACACCGACTACAACACGTATACGAAAGAAACATCGCCAGCACCTTGAGCGACCGGTGAGCAGGTTGGTCGCCTAGGCGTCCAGAATCACGCTGGCTTCGCCTTCGAGCAGCAACTGATCACCGCAACGGATTTCAAAGCCATAACGCACCACTCTCTCATCGCCCATGAGACGCTCGGCCGTGATGCGAAGCGTATCCGGGCAGTCGTCCAGTCGTTCGGCATGCAGGGTGATGCGTTGCACACGGGTGATCATGCCTTTTTTCGGCGCGGTTTCACGAGCAGCGATCAGCGAGCCGTGCACCGCCATGGCTTGTGCGGCGTATTCGATGCCGATGGCGGCACCCAGGCGATTATTCCGGCGCAAGGGGTTGTCTGCCGTTTGGTGACTGATCGCACTGCATTCGATTTTTTGCTCGTTCCAGTCGATTACCCGATCCAGCAGGCACATGCTGCCCTGATGCGGAATGCGCGCGGCAATCTCTTGGTGATCCAATGTCCGGTTCTGCGCTTGTGCATTCGTCATGCGGGCTTCTCCGCTGCGTTGGGTTTGGCGAACGCGGCGGCCACCACCAAAGCCAGAAAAGCACCCGGTGCGACGGTACTGCCGAAGGCGTGCAGGATCGGTAGTTGTGAGAAGGCAAGCGTGCCGAAGGCGATGACCGTGGTGAGGTTGGCCAGTAGCAGCGAGGCGAGCGTCTGGTGATCCGGCGCCTTGTTCTGATTGAAGAACAGGGCGTAGTTGGAGCCGATGGCGACGATCAGCAGCAGGCCGACGAGATTGAGGATATTGAGTTTTTCACCGGCCAGATTCAGCCCAGCCATCACGAGTACCACGGCTACCAGCAGCGGCAGCAGCACACGGATCAATCGAGCCGGATGCCGCAACACGAAGCCCAAGAGAATGACGATGCCGAGCAAGCCCGCCAGCGACAACGTAATGGTATTGTTCAGGTAGCTGTTGAACAGGCGGCTGGATTCTGCGTCTTTATCCACGAACAGGGCATCGGATACGCCGCTCGATTTGAGCGCGGCCGTGATGCGCGCTGTGTCGAGTTGGCCATCAGTGGGCTTGTCGGCATCGGGACTACCGACAGACGGGACATACAGGCGAATCAGAGCCAGCCACTGACCGTTTTGCTTTTGCAGCAAGGCGTTGACGGCAAGACCGAACGAAGTCCCTTCAAGGTCGGCTGGCGTCAGAGGTATTTGCTTGCGGGCCTGCTCGACGGCATCAACAAACGGTTTGAGCTTGCTGGCATGAATGGGCAGGCCCTGAACGGCGGCATCCAGTCGCTCTGTAAGGGTGGTTCGGTCGGGCAGTGCCTGCTGGCGCGCGCGCTGGGTTGCGACACTGGGCAGGAATTTCGCCGGGCTATCGAAACGGCTGAGGACGCCCTGCTTGATGAGCGGTTCGAGGGCCGCATCGATGCGTTCGGCTGCGGCCAGCGCCGCTTGCTCGTTGGGCGCCTGGGCGACGATGAAGTAACGCGCGTCATCGGCATTCATGTCGGCGCGCAGTTCTTCATCCATCGCTTGTGCCTGTGCGGAAATGGGATTCAAACCCGAAAGGCCGGTTTGCCAGATCGCATCGTGCCGCCATATCAGCAACACAAAGCCCGCGAACGCCAACAGCACGAATCCCCAGCGCAGGGCTTGTATGGCGCGAAATACAGGTGCCATCAGCCGCCCGATACCCGCAAGCGAATGTCGGTTGAGTCGGGCCGTACCTAAATGCGGCAGCACGAACCGTGTCACCAATGCGGCAGTCGTCAAACCGGCAATCGAATACAAGCCGATTTGCGCCAGGCCGGGAAAGCCCGAAAACAATAGCGCGGCAAAGCCGGTGATTGATGTGAGCACACCCAACCGGATGGTCGGCCAGAAGCGTTCCATTCCCTTAGATCGGCCCGCAGATCGAAATGCTGAGCCCTCGTTCGATGCGTTCTGCGTCTGGATGAAGTAATAGATCGAGTAGTCGATGGCTTCCCCGATCAGGGTGGTGCCAAACCCGATGGTGATGCCGTGCACAGTGCCAAAACCGAGGCTGACGGTCGCAATCGCCACGGCAATACCGGTCAATACCGGCAGCAGCCCCAGAACCAGCATGGAAACCGAGCGATACGCCAGCAAAAGCAGCAACAGGATGGCCACACTGCCGATGATGCTGAATCGCTCCACATCGGATTTGATCAACTGACGGGCATCCACCGAAAACACGGGCGCGCCGGAAACCAGCAGGCGCAGCGATGACCAGTCCGGGTGCGCCGTGATGACGCTCGAAAAACCCGCATGGACAGCGTCTATGGCGCGTGCCATGGCATCGGTATCGGCTCCGGCTGCGCGGGTTTGCAGCATCATCAACGCCCGTTTGCCATCGGGTGACACCCAAACGCCGTTCTGACTGCGTGGGGCTTGATCCGTAGCCGTGTTCTGGCCGAGCTGGCCGACGATGGCGAAGGTTTCGGCGGTGGGGTCGCGGGTAAAAATCGTTTGCGAGAACACGCCGAAGGGCGAAGCCAGCAAATCGATGCCATTGGCGATGGCGTCGTGCAGGCCCGCTACGGTGAAGCGCTCAGGCGTAATTTCCGGGCTGAGCAGATAACGGTGATCGAACAGCAGGGTTTTATCTTGGTCACGGGTGGGCGTATCCCCATTGCGTACGACGGTAAACAAATCGGATTGCTGCAAAGCGTTTCCCAACGCCTGAGAGGCGGCTGCGCGCGTGGCGGCATCACCGCCTTCAATCCCGATGAGAATCATGCGCGAAATGGCGCCATCCTTGATTTGATCGACCAAAAACGCCTGTGCGGCGGTGGGATGTTCGGGCAGGAATGCCGACATATCCGCCGTGAAGCGGGTGTGCAGGATGACCGCGAGGCTCAGGGCCAATATCAATAACCACAGGCCGATAACGGGCGCACGCCGTTCTGTCCAACTCATTTTTCCAGGGGTTTGGCGATTCATGGGCTGGTTGGGATGGCAGGCAGAAGCGTCATGACCGAGCGGTCGTCGTTGCTCTGATCGTATTCGATCGTTTGCAGTTGATCACCCGAACCGTTCACGCTGATGCTCTTGATCAGGCTCTGAATACGCGGGTCGGTGGGCAGGAGCAGCAACACCCAATGCGCGCGGTCGCCACTGAGTTTCAATACATAACTTTTTCGCAGCAGCGCGGCATTGCCATTGAGCAAGCCACGGATGCTGTTGGCGTAGGCCGTGGCCTCCGGGTGCTCGGCCAGATTCAGCGTGTAGGTCTGCCCTTGACGCGTGTAGGTGAGCTTATCGCCTTCGATGGTCATGCGTTCATCACGCGGGGCCGTGGTGTGCTTTTCCAGATAGTCGGGCGGACGGAACGTGAGCGTGCCCTCCGAAAGCAGCGGGGTATCGAGCACGCCGATGAATTTTTGTTCAGTAAAACGCGCTTCGCCCTGACGATGCTCCGCCAGCGCGTGCAGCACCGACTCGGGCGTCCAATCCAGCGATGGGGCGGCAAAAGCCAGGGTTGCGCCTTGGACTAGGCCATGAAACAGGAGAAACAAGAGATAAAGGGTTCGGCGCATCATTCGGCAGGCTCTTTGTCGGGCGTATTTGTTCGGGCGTGATCAGACGAGGAATCATCCGACCAGAAATCGTAAAAGTTGAACCAATTGTATGGGGCTTGCCGGCAGAGCGATTCGAGTATTTCGACATATCGATCCTGAGCCGCCAGGATGGCCGCATCCCGCCCTGCACGCGGGGTGTCGGAAAAATCGGCCAGTCGATCGAAATGCACGCGGTAGCGATTTTTGCCCAGATACAGACCGGCCATGAAATAGACCGGCTTTTTCAACAGGGCCGCGACACGGAACGGACCCAATGCGAACGCGGCGGGTTCACCCAGAAAAATACATGGGCGCAAGGTGTCCTGCGGCAGGCTTCGATCGGCCAACATGCCGACGAGATGGCCTTCTTCCAGACGTTCCTGCGCGGTGAGCATGGAGTCTACCTGTCCGAGGGGGATGATGTCGTTGGCGGCATCCGGGTTGACCAAGGCCAGCAGCGCATTGATCTTTCGGGCATTTTCTGGATACATCAACATACTCACGCGACGCCGGGCGTGTGTTTTTCCAACCGACCGCAAAGCCTCGAAGCTACCCATGTGTGCGCCGATCAGAATGGCGCCTTCGGGTGAGTCGAACCAGTGGCGATTGACGAATTCGATCTTAAACAGATCATCACGGCCATCCAGAAGATACACGCGATCATGCACCGTGCTGGCAAACGTGAAAATATGCCGGAATACTTCGATCAACCGTGCTGGCCGCCCGAACGCGCGCGCCAGATACTGACGCGATGCGCGCCTGGCCGCGGGCACGAACAACAAAAAATACAGCGAGATCGGGTAAAGCACCCAGCGGCTCACGCGGCGGCCCAGATGCCGCGAGAGCCACAACATCACGCGCAACATGAACTGGCTGCCCCGTTCGGGGCGCTGTTGCCATTCGATCTTGGCGGATGCGTTCATACGTGTTTCGCCTTGGCATCACTCGCCTCATCATTCTTTTGGCGACTCAACACGCCCGAGACGGCGACCGGGTTTGTTTCACCAGCGTGAAGATGCAATATAAATCGGCATCGGTCGGCTTCGGCCTGCAAGTCCAACGTCACGCGGGCATCCGGCAACACGGGATGCGCAAACTTGGCCTGTTCGATACGCAAGCCCGCAGACGAAACCTGCCAATATGCGGCCACGCGCTCCACAACCCAATCCAGCAGCAAGGCGCCCGGCACCAGCGGATGGCCGGGGAAATGGCCTGCAAATACGGGATGATCGGCCGGAATCCGCCATGAGGTTTGATCTTTGGGTGCCAGAGCCGCGAGATGCTGATCAAGGATGGCCTGCAAGGCGATTTGCGGCAGTTTGCCGGTCGCGTTATAGGGCAAGTTTTCTACCAAAATGAGGGGACGGGGCAGAAATACCGGGTCGAGCCGATCACGCAATGCGGACAGAATATCCGCCGCACGCAACCTGGGGGCCACAACCACGGCGCACAATCGCGTGATGACCTGGTCTTTTCCGCCCCGATTTTTTCCAGCTCGATCTTTCCTGGCCTGATTTTTCTTGGGCTCGGGCAGGAAAAATACCCCGTCGGTTACGCCTTCAACGGCCTTGATCTGGGCCGTGAGGTAATTGAGCGAACTGCGCTTGCCCGCTATATTGACCTGATCGGCAACGCGCCCCAGCAAATCAAACCGACCATCCGCCCGCAGATGGATACGATCGGACAACATTACCGGCACTTCGATGTGTTCGCCGTTGGCGATAAACAATTCATCATTCTCATCCGTGTGAGCTTTGGTCAGCGTGATGCCCGGAAACAAAGTCCATGCCGTCGATTGCGTCGTGCGTCGGTTGGCAATCTGCCCGGTTTCCGTACTGCCGTAGATTTCATACAAGGGCGCGCCGGTAACATGCTCGGCCCGCTCGGCCAGCTCGGCTGAAAGAGGGGCCGTGGCCAGAAGCAGGCGGTCAATTCTGGGCAGCGCGATTTGTGCATCCAGCAGGGCCTGCAAATGGAACGGCGTAGTCACGAGCATACGCGGCTCGGGCATGGCATCGAGCGCAGCAACGATATCCGCCGGATAAAACGGCTTGCCGGACCACAGCGGGCAGCGCCCAATCAGGCAAAGCAGCACCAGCGATTCGAAACCGAACATGTGCTGCGGCGGTACGGTGCCAACCAGACTCACGGGGCTGGAAATCCCCAACTGCTGAAGGGCGGCCTCGACGTTCCGCACCAGTTTGCCCCAGGTTTTATTGTGGGGCATCGGCAGGCCGGTCGAGCCGCTGGTGAAGACCTGGGCCACGACATGCTCAGGTTTAATCTTAGGGCACCTCGAAAAACCTACTGCGCGACCCGATTGCTGCGTTGGGCGGTGCTCGCTTCCTCGCCTATCTATTTGATATGTCTCGGTCGCTGCGCTCCGTCCGCCTTGCACTCGGGCCGCTCGTGACGGTTTTTCGAGGTGCCCCTTAACCGATTCAGCCAAAAAATCCGGCGACGGCTCTCGATGACAGCGATTTGCCAAAGAAAGATGATCCAAGGAAAGGTGAGCCAAGGAAAGATGGGGATAAGGAAACGGCCAGTCGTCGTGATCGTGCAGACAAAGTGCGTCAGGCGTGTCGATAAAAATCTGACGGAGTGTTTCGCCCGTAAAGGTCGAGGGCAGAAGATTGGTTTTCCCGGCGAGGATCGTGGCGGCGAAACCCACCATAAAACGATAGCGATCCTGACAAAGATTGACGATGGGGTGATGCACGACCGGCCCGGTCGTCAAATCAACAGCCAGCGCCTGCGCATCGGCCATGAACTGCCGTGCTGTGATGGCACTTGTATCGCCGCCCTGCTGACGGTAGAGCAGGATCTGATCGGGATCGGCAAAAACCAGCGGTAACGAATTCATCAACGCGTTCATTTGGACGTCGGGGTGTCCGCAGGCGCGTTTTGATACTTGCTTTGGGTGCGGCGAGCCAGCACAGAACGGCGATAGGCACGAAAGGCACTCAGCGGGCCGAGCTGATCTTCCGGCGGCAGAATGCGGCGGCGCACCAGGTATTCCGCCCCGAACATCAGCACCAACAGCGGCAGCGTGAGGCTATTGGCAAAAATGGACCATATCGTGATGGGCGCGAACTGATAAAAGAGGATCGAAATGGTCGCCATTGCGAAGAAAAAAATCGTCCATGCCTGCGTCACGCGCGTCGTGTACTGCACCAGCAGCGGCGTCATGCGGGGATGCAGCACACATGCGAATTGCGTACATACAGGTTGGCGATTGCGCCACAAGCTGCGACCGAACCAGAACCCCAGAAGCAGGTTCGCCGTGAGGTGTTGCAACAGATAGATCAGACTGATCCGCGCCTGAAGTTGCGGCAACAGCAGCACGCCGCCGAGAACGATCAACGCGGCGACCGCCAGCGCGATTCTCTTTCCCGATGTATGCCAAAGCACATCCAGCAGAATCAGGGTGATCGGCAGGAAAGCCAGCACGACCACCGCGGCGGAAACGTCGGCCTTGGGACTCAGAACATTGGCCAAAAACAGATCGAGCCCCAAAAGGAGCAGGATCAGCGTGGCCTTGATGCGACCGAACAGAACGTCGCGCGACATGATTTGACTTAACAGCTGCGATGCTCGGCGATGTGCTGCGCCAAGTGTCGGAGTGAAGAAAAAATCCGCGTGTTGTTCTCGTCGTCGCTGCGCAGAGCAAAACCGTAACGCTTGGACACCATCATGGCGATTTCAAGAATGTCGATGGAGTCAAGCCCGAGACCCTGCCCAAATAAGGGGTCATCAGCATCGATTTCCGCCGCACTGACTTCCAGATTAAGCCCATCGACAATCAGATTCGCCAGCTCATCAATCAGTGCTTGATCCAGAATTTTTTGGCTTTCTTCGGTCATTTCAATTGATCCATTTGTATTTTCTGGGCGAATTATAAGTTGATTCGCCTATCGATTTTCGAATCATTGTCCGAACCAATCATTTACAGGCCTTGAACGCCAGAACCGCATTACTGCCGCCAAACGCGAACGAACTGCACAATGCCGCCCGCAGGTCGCTACCCTGTTCGGCTTGAGTCACATGCCGCACACCCGCACACGCTGGGTCGATGGCATCCAGATGAGCGGTGGGAGGAATGGCATCCTGTTGAAGCGCGAGCACCGTGATCAGCGCCTCGATGGCACCCGTCGCGCCCATTACATGGCCATGCATGGATTTGGTCGCGCTCACGGGCAGATGTTCGGCATGGGCGCCGAATACGGTTTTCAACGCCTGTATTTCCGTCGCGTCGCCTTCACGTGTCGCCGTCCCATGGGCATTGACATAACAGATGTCTTCCGGCGCCAGATTGGCCTGATCAAGCGCCTGCTGCAAGGCACGAACCTGCCCGCGCGCATCCGGTCGCACGAGATGGCTGTGATCGCAACTCGCGCCAAACCCGCTCATTTCGGCCAGAATCAGTGCACCGCGCGCCACGGCATGATCCCAGTCTTCCAGCACCAGTGCGGCGGCACCCTCGGCCAGCACCAGTCCACGACGATCGGGGTGAAACGGGCGGCAGGCACGGTACGCCGTATCACGATCGCCCGGCGCCAGAACACGCATCGCCTCCCAGGCGCGCACGACGGCATAGGCCAGGGGTGTATCGGAACCGCCGGTCAGCATGATTTTCGCGTCACCGTAACGGATACGGTTGAATGCCTCACCGATCGCAGCCGCTGCCGAGGCGCAGGCCACGGTGTAGGTCAGACAGGAATTGCCCAAGCCCAGAGCAATACCGATTTGCGCCGAGGCGGCATTGTTCATGCCCTGCACGACCGACAGGGGCGAGACGCGCTCCTGTCCATTCTGCCAAAGGTCGCGATAGCCCCGCTCGTAAGCCAGTGTGCCACCGAGCGCCGAGCCCCAGGCCACGCCCGCATCGGTATTTTCATCATCGGCACCGGGCGCAAATCCGGCATGTGCCCATGCCTCGAAGGCGGCGGCCATACCCAGTTGCGTATACCGATCCATGGTGCTGATCATATGTTTGGGGATGCGTTCGGCCGGATCGAAATCGGCACAGCGCACCGCAGGCACCGAAAGCCCGCGCGGTGCATCATCGGTTTCGTAGAGGGCAACGGCCGACTCGCCCGCCAGCATCCGCGTGAAAAAATCCTGTGTGCTGCCGCCGAACGGGCTGACCATGCCTAGCCCGGTTACCGCCACGCGATGCGGCCGCGTCACGATGGTTTGGCTTCGGCTTGCTGGCGGAATCGGGCGATCAGATTCAACAAATCCTGAACCGTTTCAGGCGTTTGCGTATCATTCGGAATGCTGACGCCATATTGTTCCTCGAACTCGAAAATCAACTCCAGCAAGGTGAACGAATCGATTCCAAGCATTTCGAGACGGGCGTCTGGCGTGACAAGCGACGGATCTGTCTGCGTCCGTTCCTGCAGAAAATCACGAATCAGTTGAATGGCTTCCATAGTTTTTTCTTGACCAAAAGGTGTTCGGTTTCAATCTCCGGTCTGCACCATGTCGGGTACGAAACAGGAGCCGTCCACACATAGTACCGCACTGGGTGCTCAGGGAAAGTCTGCACAAATGCAAATCCCTTCTAAATCCACCTCTTTCCCCTCTTTTACAAGGGGGTGGCGCGCTTGTTCAAAAAGAGGAGACTGATTCTACCCCTCTTCGAAAAAGGGGAGCAGAGGGGATTTGCCGACTCAGGATTTACACCTATTGTTTACCTTGGGCCTGTTGCTTCAAGCGCTCAGCCACCAGCTTGGTAATGTCCACGGAAGGCACGGCATAAACCACCCCATCGGAAAGCACCAGTTGATAACCATTCGCCTTGGCGACGTCCTTGATTGCCCGCAATACAGCCTGCTGCAATTTTCCCAGCGCCTCGTTCTTCTTTAGATTGAGATCGTCCTGGAAATCGCTTTGCATTTGCTGGATGCGGAGAATTTTTTGATCCAGCTGCTGGCGCAACGTGCTGCGTTCGGTTTCGTCCATACTCGACCCACCGCTATCTAGCCGCCCTTGCAACGTTTGCGCCTGCTTCTGCAGTGCACGAATCTCCCGCTCACGAGGAGAAAACGCCCGTTCCAGCTCTTGCTTGGCGATTTTCGCCTGTGGCGCCTGCTCCAGTAACGCCACCGAATTGACATACCCTACCTTGATCGGCGCGGCCAAGACTTCGGCCTGGGTGGACGCCGCGAACAGAAAAACCAGCACCGATAAACCATAACGCACCGCGCGGCCCATAGCAGAACTCCTGATACTCACCATAAAAAGCCACCTCGAACGAGAGGAGAGAAATAGTCCAAAGACAGCCTATCAAATTTGGTTGGATCAACGCCCGTGTATTTTGTTTCAGGCCGAACCGGAACGGGACAGTAAAATTTTATCCAGTGCATTGGCGAATGCCTGTCGATCCGACTGATTCAGCTTGGCCGGACCACCCGTATTCACGCCGGATTCGCGCAGGGATTCCATGAAATGACGCATGGAGAGGCGACTTTTGATCGAATCGGGCGTGTAGCGCTCGCCACGAGGATTAAGCGCCAACCCGCCCTTTTCGATCACCTCAGCGGCCAGCGGAATATCCTGAGTGATGACCAGATCACCGGCCGACAACCGGCGCACGATTTCATTGTCGGCAACATCAAATCCGCCAGCCACCTGAATGAAGCGCACGGTTGATGCGCCGCGCGGAATAGCCAGCGGCTGGTTGGCCACCAGGGTCATCGACAACCCCGTGCGTGCGGCCGCACGAAACAGGATCTCCTTGACCACCACGGGACAGGCATCGGCATCAACCCAGATATGCATGCGATGTCCTTTCTATAACTTGAAAATCTGTTGCCATGCGGCCAGCACGACGGCCCGCTCTTCGGCAAACTCGGCACAGGGTACTTCCAGCGACTGTTTGTTCAGGGTCCGCCGATGCGACGTGTTGCGCAAACGCTGATAGGCCGACACCAGTTGTTCGCTCCGTACCCCATCCAGCAAACCGGCCTCGGCCAGCGCCCGTAACTGGCGGATATTATCCGTATGCGCCACGATTGGTGGGTGTTCGTGCGCATGGCGCAGCAACAGGTACTGCACCATGAACTCGATATCGGTGATGCCGCCGATCCCGCGTTTCAGATGGAATGTTTCGCCGACCTTGGTTTGCCTTTGTTCGGCGCGCATTTTCTGGCGCATGTCCAATACCGCCTCTTTCAGTGTGGCCGGATCGCGGGGCGCACATAGTGTGTCCCGGCGGATCGTCGCGAATCGCTCAGCGATCTGGCTCTGCCCAGTGATGAATCGCGCACGACACAAGGCCTGCGTTTCCCACAGCCAGGCGTGCTGCTTCTGGTACTGCTCAAACCCCTGCAGGCTGGATACCAGCAGGCCTCCCGCTCCATCCGGCCGCAGGCGCGTATCGACTTCATACAGCACACCCGATGGCGTACGGATGCTGAGGATATGGATGATTTTCTGCGCCAAACGGGCAAAGAAGAGCTGATTGTCGATCGGTTTGCTGCCCGTCGTCATCGCAGACGTATCGGAGGAATCGTGCAGGAATACCACATCGAGATCGGAGCCGTAACCCAATTCGATCCCGCCCAATTTGCCGTAGGCGATAATGGCAAATCCCGGTGTGTACTCGATACCCTGTGCATCCACCGCGCGTGGTTCACCGTGTCGCGCCACTATCTGTTGATAAGCCAGTTGCAGTACTTTTTCCAGCACCACTTCGGCAATCCAGGTCAGCTGATCGGAGACGCGCATCACCGGCAGAATGCCCATGACATCGGCCGCAGCGACCCGCAGCGTGGCCAGTTGCCGGAATCGTCGCAGTTCATCGAACTGGCGTTCCTCGTCATCGGGGAAACGCGCCAGAAAACCGGCAATTTCCTGTGACAGTTCCTGCACATTCGGCTGTCGGTACAGGTTGTCCGCATCAATCAGCTCATCAAGCAGAATCGGCTGCTGGCGCAAGAGCTCGGCGATCCAGGGACTGGCTGAACACAATTGCACCAGATGTTTAAGCGCCGCGGGCTGCTCGATCAACAAGGCCAGATACACCGATCGACTCAACACCGCATCGACCAGGGCAAGGACTGCGCGCAGCGTTTCGGCGCTGGCGCCATTGGCAGCCACCTCTTGCAACACGCTCGGCATCAGAAGATCCAGACGATGGTGAACTGTATCGCTGATCAATGGACGAAGACCACGCTTCCACGCCAACAAGGTATCGAGAATCGATTCAGAATCGTCGAACCCCTGCTTGCGCAACAGCCCCTCGGCCACTTCCGGCGTCAGATTGTTCAGCCAGATCTGCTGCATGGGCACTTCGTCCACGTTGTCGTCGCGCTGGGTTTGCAGAATCTCGCCAAAATGCCGATGAATACGCTCGCGGTGTCGATTCAACTCCGCCATGAAGTCCCCCCAGGAGGAATAGCCCATGGCCAATGCCAGACGCGCCTGATCCAGATTATCGAGGGGCAGGGTTTGCGTTTGTCGGTCATACATCATCTGCAGGCGATTTTCCGCACGGCGCAGAAAGTCATACCCCGACAGCAACTCGTCGATGATCTCTGATGACAGCTCCTTGAGCTCCCGCAACACCTCCAGCGTCGCCAGGATACTCCGGCCTTGCAGCTTCGGCTCGCGTCCACCACGCAAAAGCTGATACAACTGGCCGATAAACTCGATTTCTCGAATCCCGCCTGGCCCGAGTTTGATATTGTCGTGCATGCCCCGACGGTTCATTTCCCGTTCGATGGCCTTTTTCATGTCGCGCAACTGGGCGAAGGCGCCAAAATCCAGATATTTGCGATATACAAACGGCTTGAGCAGTGCCAGCAAGCGCGCGCCCGCCGCCTGATCACCCGCAATTACCCGCGCCTTAATCAGCGCATAACGTTCCCACTCGCGCCCAAGCGTCGTGTAATACTGCTCGGCGGCATCGAAACTCAGTGCCAGCGCGCCACCATCTCCGTGCGGCCGCAGGCGCATATCAACACGGAAGACAAACCCATCCTTCGTGACTTCATTCAGTGAACGGATCACGCGCTGTCCCAGTTTGATAAAGAACTCGCTGTTGGCAATGGATTTCGGGCCATCAGTTTCGCCCCCCTCCTCAAACAGGAACATCAGGTCGATATCCGAAGAATAGTTGAGCTCGTGCCCGCCCAACTTGCCCATGCCAAGCACCACCAAGTGCTGTTGCGCACCCTCGGCACCGCGGGGAACACCATGACGCGCCTGAAGCACGCGTTCATGCGCCGTCAGCGCCTGTTGCACGCACTGATCGGCTAAATCGGACAGATCGCGCAGGGTTTCCGTTGTCGGCGCAAGCCCACTCACATCCCGCCAGGCGATACGCAGCATTTCGGCTCGGCGAATGTAGCGCAATCGACGATCGAGATCCTCGATCGGGCTATCCGCCAATTGCCGCTCGATACGCTCGGCCAAGCCCGTCGGGGCATTGGCATGGTTCACCTGTTCCAGCAGGAACGGCCATATATCGGGCTGCTTTGTGATGTTTTCGACGACAAACGGGCTGACTTCGAGCAACAGGCGAAGCTGGGCTAACTGGCTGGCAGAAGCGCCGGCGTCACGTGCGGCAGATTCAATATGCGCTCGCTTTTCGGGTTCAATCAGATCGATCATGGTTGGACTCTCAATAGAAACTCTGCACGAATCCATCCGTGGCTTCGCGCAGAAACGGGTTTACGCCAGCTGAATGCAAAGCAGGCGCAAGCCCGCGTTCACAAGCCGGTACACGCCCGTCTTGTGCTCCGCATTTCAATGACTTCCGTCATTAAGCGGCAGGGTTTCCATGCCTTGCACGGGAAGGTCTGCATTTGTGCAGACTTTCCCAATAGAAACGGGGCGCGCCAGAAACGTGTGATCTCACCTGCTCGTGTCATAAGTCATCCTGAACCTGCTTCAGGGTCAAAAAATCATGCTTCTCTGGGATCCACCAACTTATCCGATGCCATTTTCTGTATGTAGATCAAATGCATGCCCTTAATCACATCTGTTGAACGAACTCCGTCACGTACTTCCTCGACAATACCGTAGAACGATTGCGCGCCATCTGGGGCATTGTCGTCATACAAGACCACTTCATCATTCGGCTGCAGTGCTAGCAGACCGGCGATGGTGAGTGTTTTCTCACCGTCGAATGTAAGCACTGCCAAGCTGGGAGAACCGAACTGATTGAGTTTTTGCAGTAGGATCGGCCGCGCGACGAAATCACCCCGGTGATCAGATACATGATTTGCAATAAATTCGGCCACGTCTCCGTGGCTCATACACGTCTTGTTTGCAGGGGGCGGGTTATGAGTCATCTTCGTGTAGCCAGATTCGGAAAATAGCTTTCAGCCTATCCGATTTGCAGACGAGGAGAAAGACCAGCATACAAATGTATACGTCTGTCTCCTCAGTTACACCATAGATCAGGGGCGAACCAGAATGTACCCGGCATCGACCAGATCGATTACGCGTACGATGCCAGCAGGAACCTTTTTCGCGACGGGGTTAAGCTTGGGCTCATATCCCAGTCGCTGGGTCGCATTTTTCAATGAATTCATGCAGGCTGAAAAACGCACGCCCTGCTGTGCCAGAGACCCAATTCGCTTGGCATGTTCATTATTGGCGAACAACAGCGTGATGCCGGGTCCGAAGGCAACAATCTCAATGTCGACATTATCACCATAGGCCTGGAGCAAATTACTGGCGACATTTAACACCAAGGTTTGACGCTGCAAGTCACTATCAGTTTCCTGCAGAACGATATGATGCTCGGCAAGTGAATTACCGCCAACGGCATCAATGGCCTTGGCACCCACGGTCTGTGCCTGCACGGGGAGTGCACCCAACAGACCCATCAACAACAAAATAAACACAGACTGTAGCAACCGGATCTTTTTCATTTGAGTTTCCTTCTTTCTTTGGTGATTTGTCTCATCAAAGCTCGGACAGATAGGCCATGGTCGCAAACGTCGCCAGCGATGGGCAGGCGCCGCTTCCTAGGGGCATCAGTCACGGCTATTTCGTGAGACAGTTACAAGTATAAAGTCTGTCCAGAGCATGTTTATATTTCCTTTCGGATGGCAACAAAAAACCCCGGATTCGGGGCCTTTCTCACGCTGGATACCAACCCTCACGGAGGACAGTCAAACAAGACTCAGTGATCCTATTTTGTCCCGTCCTTCTTAGCTTTGCGCCGCACGATTTCATCCCAGTCGATGTTGTTGCAGGCCAGGCATTCTTCCTTGTGCACGCCCAGCTTGACCAGCAGCCAGTGAATCTTGCAGCCCACACAAAATCCGAGCACAGCTTCGAGCCACATGAAGGCGACGCAAACGAATACCAATGATGGAATCCAGTACGACAGATACTGACTGGTATCCGGTAACAATGTGCGGCCTGCGATGGCGTTGACCCAATCGGCGAAGGTACTCGGGTTGAAGAAGATCAGACACAGGGCGATCATGAACGCGCCGAGTGTCCAGGCGTACCGTTTCGGGGTCAACGGCTTCCAGACCGCATGCTGTTTGCGCGCCAGAAAACTGGCCAGCAGGATCGTCGGCGACAGACGCGAAGTCCAAACAAACATCCCGGCGATCATCTCGAACAGGCCGTAAAACAGGACGTTAGTCTGGATAGTGTAATCCCAGGTACGCCGAATGACATTCGCCGAATAGATAATATGACCGTCCCAATCGGTATCGAGTGTATCGTGGATGCTATCGCCATTAACGATCCAGTGCCCACCGAAAATCGCCGACCACAAAGTGAACCCCATATAGATCGGGATGGCCAGCAGCATACCGGCGCGGATGCGCACCGCCGTCTCGTTGATGAGTACCGGTTTCGCGGATGGATCCTGAAACCAGAGGTTTTTAATCGTTTGCCACATCTGAACTTCTCCTGAGTAGTTCATGAACCTCGGATCGAATTTTGCTGCCTGCTCTGTTCACCTCTGGGTGTCCACGGGGGCAGGCTATAGGAATTCCGGATTCTTTTAATAATTGCGTCTTTTACTCAATCATCAGAATGAGCCGATTGATTAGGAATTTCTAATCGAGCTTACTTATAGAGGATAGTTAGCCACCTATCAGAGTGGGTCAATAACGTCCCGGCATCACCCCTTGAATGGTGATTTTCCCGCTGGCATCGGGGTGTCCCAGCAGGTTCAACTGCTGACGAAAAGCCTCGCTTGCGCCCGCCGTGGCTTGCAGATAACCGCTTACTTTCGGCGCCGTGGTGACCGGCCATAATCCAGCAAGGTTGAGCTCGCCCAACAAAGGCCCACGGCTACCGGATGCCGGTTTGATCGTGGCTTTGAGTTGCCCCTGAGCAATTTTTGCATCAAGAACCAGATCGCCAAGGAACAACGGTTCGGTCGTCGTGATCGCTGCATTTCGCCAGTTGGCCATGGCTCGGGCGGCCTTGAGATCGAAACCGCTCTTGGTTCTAATAAGTGACGCATCCCCGCTGAAGTCAATTAACCCATTTAATGGCCAGGCCGTCAGCGCTGCGATCAGCGGGCTATCAGCGGCCAAACGCCCATGCAGATTGCGAACGTTCAGTTGCTTGAAGCCCAGCCCCACATCGGCGGCCAGACTCAAGCCCATATCCGGTTGACTTGCGCGCGCGGCCGTTTGCGCCCGTACATGCCAAGCCGGTTGCAAACGGATGATCGACAATGGCAAGAAATCGGTTTGGATCGTCATGGCCGGTGCTCGGGGCGAGTTCAAACGCCATTGCCCGTGCCAGACCGTACCGCCAAGTGGCACCAATGCCACGCCGGGCGGCAGCGCGAGGCGGGAAACGGGGATCAAGGTAATCGGAGCGGTCACCAGAAGTGCCACAAACCAGCTCGCCATCAATAACAGCGCACCCGGCCAGATCAGGGATCGCGGTCGGCGCAGCGCCGGTTCTTTCACAGGTTTTCGGCTCATGAGCTTGCTGCGTGCTTCGCCAAGGTGATCTCGGCATCCACCAACCCGGCCGCATCGCTCGAATCACCGCCTTTGGGTGTGATGTTGACACTCTGCTCGCTCAACCCCGCCTCATTCGCCTGTGCCAACCAACGCAACAGGGAATCGAACGGCACGGCGGCAAACTTGAGCTGGACACGGTCGTCGCCGTCCGGCTGGCGCTGAACCAACTGCTGTTCAATGCCGACCGTGCGGGCGGCCTGTTCCACCCAAAGCATCAGCGAGACAGCACTTGGCTGTGCCGATTTTGATCCTGCCTGCATCAGGGTTCGTTTTGCTTGCGCGGTAAAGGCGGCAAGCTGTTCGGCCTCTGCGAGACGATCATGCGCTCGCTGCTCGGCCTGTTGCATGGGCGACCAAACAAACTGGTAACCCACGAGTGCTACCAACGCAATCGCCGCCAAGGTGAGCGTACGGCGTTCGCTTTGATTGCGCTGCTGCCAGAATGAGGAAAACCAAACGGGTGTATTCATCATCGATACCACCTGAATTTAAAGTACTTTAATGCCGATGCGCATATGCGCGACGCCCGCATCCACGCCCGCATCGATCTGGCTGACGGTAGCCGTGCTGCCCGTCTTGAGTTGTTCGAGCAACTGCTGCAACACCTCATACTTCTGGGCGGTGAGCTCGACGGTCAGTTGTTTTGCATCGAAGCGGATCGACTTGATCGCCAACTGCGCGTCCTTCGGTTTTGCCGCCTGATACGCCGAACCAAAGGCCGCGAGCGCAGGCATAAAGACATCTTCATGCGCTCCGGAGCGCTGATCCAGCGCCTGCTGCAACTGCACCCGCACATTCACCATGCGCGTGACCTGTGGCAAGGCAGCGTGAAAATCCTGTGTGATTTGCGTCTGCAAACGTTCGGCCTGGCGGTTCATCTGGCTGATCGCGATCCACTGACTGACCAGCAACAATATAAGCACGACCAATGCGGCGGCGCCCACCTGCCACCAGCGGCGTTGCCACTGCTGATCACTCACGGCCCTGGCCGAAGTGATCGCAGATAATGGACGATTTCGATCAAGCCCTGTCGCCCAGATCTGATGCCATTGCGCCCAGTCCGGCGCGGCCTGCGCGGAAAACGCGATGCCTTCCGGCCATTGGGGTGGTTGTTCCAGCGGTAAATGAAACACTACGCGCTGCGGTGCTGGCGTCATGCGTGGCAGCCACCCGGCCAGTTGTTCGGCGGCATTGTGGTCAGGCAATGGTGCCAATGCCATGCCTTCGTGCGGGCCGGTCAGCACACTGATGTGCCCCTGAACCGGATCGACCCAGACGCTGTACTCGCCCGCTTCGGGTGGGGGCAGCGTATCGGCCATGGCAACGAGTTGCTGTGGCACCAGATTGAGATTTCCGAGTGCATCGAGTACACGGGTGCGTACATCGGCATCCACCAGTAGCACGGGCCAGCGACCCGGCGACAAGGGGCGGTCGGCCAGCACGGGGTAAAGCTGGCTCAGATCATCGGCCACCAGATCTTCGAGCGCGAACGGCAAGGCTTGCAGGGCCTTTTCTCGCCGCGTGCCGGGAATAGGCACGATCAGGCGGCTGCACACCGAATCGGGCAAAAGCACCGAGAGCGTCACCGGACGGCGCAGGCCCGATCGCGCCAGCCAATCGGCAAAAGCGACCCAATCGCCGCGTAACGGCGACGCTGCGCTGGCAGGGGCGTCCGGCTGCCACCAATGCAGTTCGGTGGCCTCGCCGTCGGTTACAAACAGGAATAGCCGGTCAGACATGATTCATTACTCAGGGCGATTACTTGGGACGGGCCGGATTGAGGCCGGTAAATCAGGGCATAGCGGTGGCGCAGCACCTGATCGAACTGGACCGTGACCGCGCACAGAAAAAACTGGCTGTTCACCGACAACCCATCAGGCTGCGTCACTGCGCCCGCAAAACCCGGTCGCGCCAGAAAATCGGCCACGGAACCGATATTCGGCTGCGGCGTTTTGCCCGGCATGACGACCGGTAAACTCGCTGCATTCGCGCCGATGGCCTGCATCACCAAGGGCGAAGCGCTGTTCAGACTGACGGGCGTGCCGATGGGTAAGGCCGTTACATAGGGTGCCAGTTTATCGTAATAGGCGGGCGTCACTCCGGCCAATGAACGCAGTTCGGTCACCGACATCATCGGCTGACCGGCGGGCATTTTCCCACTGCGGCTCGCGGCGCTGGTAAAACCAAGCGCAAGCGAACGACTCGGATCGATCCAGCCGATAATTTCATTGCTGATATCCGGGCTCAGATTCAGCTGGCTGAGCAACCGTGCAAAGCGCTCTTTGCCAAGCAGGTTGACTTTACCATCGGGCAGCAGCAGGTTGTTGATATTGAAACGGCCTTGCAGATCGCTGATGTTGAGCGAAACCGTCGCGCCATCAATGGGAATATTTGCCAGCGGCTGCGCCCAGAGATCGGCCGGGCCATCGCTGTTGCGGTCGTCCCGATCCAGCAGGGCCTTGGCCAGGATAAAGGCGCTGTTGGCCAATTGATCGGCCCGCGCGCCGTTTTCGAACGCGGCGGTGGCATCGAGCGCGTTTTGATTGCGCACCATCACCGCGGCGGCCAAGCCTGTAGCAATGGCCAGCACCAGCAAGGCCACGATCAGAGCGACGCCCTGCTGGCGTCTCGGCGATGCAACGCGGTTTACTCGTGTCATCGCCGCTCCGCTTCTGCCTGAGTTTGGGTTTGGGTTTGGGTTTGGGTCTGCGGGCTTGTCGGTGCCTCGGCAGCGTTATTCGTTCCGGCCGGTGGGTTGGCCGGTGCGGCTTCGGGCCAATCGGAAACCATAGCGACGGTCATGCGCAAGGGGGGCAGGTTGTTTACCGTAAGCGAAACTTCCACCGCCTTGGGCAGGCCCGCCGAGGGTTGGTTGATGGGTGGCCAATCAAGCATCGACTGATTGTTTTGATCGTAAAAAGTCAGCTGGATTTTGCTGACGTTGCGCAAAATGATGCGCCAGTCGGGCGGCTCGGCGCTGTTGCCCACTGCGCCATCGGGCGGCACGAACGTCGCGCGCTCCAGATTACCGTTTTCAAGCCGCCATCGCACCAGCGCCAGTTGCGGTTCGGCTGCCGCCCAAGGATTCGACGCGCCCATTCGGGTCAAGGTCAACAGGTTCAAGCCGCCGCCAGCGAATTCAGGCACCTCGCCACCCAGGGCATCACGGGCGAGTCGATCCACCGCGAAGGTCAGATCGCTGCGCATTTGCCGCAAGCCGTTTTGCATCGCATTCAACTGATCCATCTGATCTTCGACAATCGCGCTTTGCTTGATCACCGTATTCAGCCCGCCGTAGGCCATCACCGCTACCAGCGCGAAGATGGCAATCGCCACCAATAATTCCAGCAGGGTGAAGCCACGCATCGTTATACACCCCTTTTTGTGAGGTGGGCAGGGGGAATTTATTAAGTGGAGCTCATTCAACAAAATCCCCCTTGTTCCCCCTTTGCAAAAGGGGGAAACCCTTCGTTTCAGCAGCGGGGTAAAATTTTTGAGATGGTGGGTACCACATGCCCTTTTCACAAAGGAGATGCTGCACACCCCCCTTTCGCAAAGGGGGGCAGGGGGGATTTGCTGCAAGGACGTCATCCGCAAAATCTCCGCCCTCTTTTGCAAAGGGGGAGACCCTTTCGGCGTCTCAAAGGCGGCTCTGCCCCGATGATACGTCGTAAAACTCATGGTGCTTTTTGCGCGGGTGGATAAAAGTACGTCACGATACTGGCCTGACCGGCATACGGGGCGGGGGTTTGAACAAAATAGGCCACCTTGAGCACACCCGGCACCTGTCCGGCCGAAACGGTCTGGCGCACGCGCCAGGTTTGCCCGTTAATCATCACATCGGACTGGCGCGTGCCCAATTCCGGCGCTTGCGCCGATAACTGCAAGCGGGCGCATAAATCATCGGCAATGACCGTGGCGGCGGTATCGGCGCGCAACCGATCGAGCATCGCTGCGCTTTGACCACTCACCTTGATGACGGCAGCGAGGGCAATAGCCAAAACAACCAGCGCAATCAGCACTTCCAGCAAGGTGAACCCCTGCTCCGGGGTTTTGGTCGTCGTGGTTATCACGGGGCGGAATCCGTCGTTGCCTGCGCACCGTAGCCTGATGACAGGTCGATGCGCAGGGTTTTTTGCCTGTCTCCGCGCACCGTAATTTCCGGTGTACGCTGCTGCGCGCCCGGTGGCAGCGACCAGATGCCATCGGTCGTGACGGCAAGTAACGCCTGCGCGCGCGGGTCCTTGGCAGCAAAAGTCTCAGCTGCGGTGGGTTGTGCCTCAAGGGTGCAGCCCTTGTCCCAATCCAATCGGCTGAAGACCTGTGCGGCAAAGGCCGGTGATTCGTTTGCAGCTTGGCTTGATTGTTTGCTTGCCTCGGCAATCGGTTTCGACGGCTTGAGATCGAGCACAAAGGCTTGGGGCGAGGTCGCATTTTGAATATAAACGGTTTGATCCAGCCGGTTCGCGGCCACGGCCTGTTGCGCCAGCCAAGAGGCCATCCGCGCCTGGCAGACACCCACATCATCGGGGGCGCGCTTGTTCATGCTCATCACCACAAAACCGACCACAATGCCGATAATCACAATCACCACGATCAGCTCGATCAAGGTAAAACCCTGAACGCACCGCAAGCGACCGGCTCTGTGGTGGCGCCCACCATTCGGCGCATATCGAGCATCACATACGGCACGGGGCGCAAGCATCACGAGACTCAGTTGCCCGTGTTCGTGGCACCGCCTTCTTCCTGCCAGTTGCCGATATCGGCGTCTGCGCCAGTGCCGCCCGGTTGGCCATCGGCGCCGAGACTGTAGACATCAAACGTGCCGTGCTGGCCGGGGCTCAAATATTGATAGGGATTGTTCCACGGGTCGATCGGCAGGCGATCGAGGTAGCCGCCCTGCCGCCAGTTTTTGGCATTGGCCGGGGGTTTGACCAGTGCCTCGAGCCCCTGATCGGTGGTCGGGTAGGTCAGATTGTCGAGCTTGTAGAGCTGCAATGCCGATTCGATGGCGCGGATGTCCTGCTTGGCTTTGGCTATACGGGCATCGTCCGGCCGATCCATGATTTTCGGCACGACGATGGTCGCCAGAATGGCCAGAATAACCACTACGACCATCACTTCGATCAGGGTAAAACCTCGGGAAATCAACCCGTTTGCACGTTCAAAACGCGCCGCGCGTGAAGAAAGACGTGAGGAAAGATACGACATCATTAATGCACCATTTGGTTGAGATCAAAAATCGGGATCAGGATCGCAAGCACGATCAGCAAAACGACCCCGCCCATGACGAGAATCAAAATCGGCTCGAACAGGCCGAGCAAGGCGTTGATCAGGGTATCGAGTTCGCGTTCCTGCTGCATGGCGGCCCGTTCGAGCATATCGCCCAAGGCACCGCTTTGCTCGCCCGCCGCAATCAATTGCAGCATCATCGGCGGGAACAGACGGGAACGCTCCAGCGAACGGGCGATGGGCGCGCCTTCACGCACGCGATCGGTGGCTTCGCCAATGGCGCGTCGCATCGGTTCGGAAGCGACGACCTCGCCACTGATGGTCAGCGCCTTGAGCATGGGCACACCGGCCGCGCTCAGGATGCTCAGGGTGCGGGCGAAACGGGCGGCATTGAACCCACGAATCAAGCGACCGATCAGCGGCAGCTTGAGCTGCATCTGTGCCCAGCGAAAGGCAAATTTCGGTTGGCGCAATGACCAGTAGAACCAGGCACCGAAGGCCGCCATGCCCAATAGAATCCACGGCCATTGCTCCCGCAGGAAGGTACTCACGGCGATCAATCCGCGGGTCAGTGGCGGCAGTGTTTGTTTCATCTGCACGAATACTTGCACCACTTGCGGCACGACATACGTCACGAGGCCAATAACCACCGCCACCGCCATCAGCGTGAGCAGCGCGGGGTAGAACAACGCCATCTGCACCTTTTGCGTGGTGGCCTGACGCCCTTCGGTGTAATTGGCCAAGCGTTCGAGCACCGCTTCGAGATGACCCGACTCCTCGCCCGCGGCCACGGTCGCGCGATACAGTTCCGAGAAGGCGCGCGGAAACGTCGCCAATCCCTGCGCCAGGCTGTGCCCTTCGACCACTTTGGAACGCACCGCCGTGACAATGCGCCGGATTCTTGCGTTTTCCGTTTGCCGGATAATGCCCGCCAGCGCCACATCGATGGGCAGCCCGGCGGCGATCAAGGTGGAAATCTGGCGGGTGAACAAGGCCAGCTCGGTCGGATTTAAGGATTGAAAACGGCTCATCCAGCTGTTCAGGCCGCCGGCGGTGGATTGATCGGCCACCACCGCTTCGATGGTCAGTGGCGCCAATCCCTGATCGCGCAACTGGCTGCGGGCGCCGCGCGCGCTATCGCTTTCAATCACGCCCTTGCGGGTTTTGCCTTGAGCATCCAGCGCGCTGTATTCAAAAGCGGCCATGCGTGATTAACCTTCCGCCGTCACGCGGAGTAATTCTTCGGTGGTCGTTACGCCCGCCATGACCAGTGCCGCGCCGTAGGCCAGAATGGAAGTGCTGTGCTTGCGAACTTGCGCTTCAATCACGGATTCCGCCGCACCATCGTGAATCAGGCGACGGGCTTCAGCATCTATGGCGATCAGCTCATAGATACCGATCCGGCCAAGGTAGCCCTGGCCACGCTGCCGCGCCATTTCACTCACTCTATAGAGCGTTGGGGGCTGTGCGGCATCCAAGCCCAACAGGGCACATTCAGCCGCATCCGGTATATACGGTTCGCGATACCGGGCATCCAGCCGTCGCACAAGCCGCTGCGCCAGCACGCCGATCAGGCTCGATGAGAGCAGAAACGGCTCGACGCCCATATCGCGCAAGCGCGTGATAGCGCCGACCGCCGAGTTGGTGTGCAGGGTCGAGAGCACCAGATGCCCGGTCAAACTGGCCTGCACGGCTATTTCTGCGGTTTCGACATCCCGGATCTCACCGACCATCACCACGTCCGGATCCTGGCGCAAAATCGCCCGCAAACCGCGCGCGAAGGTCATTTCCACCTTGGGATTGACCTGCGTCTGGCCCACGCCATCGAGGTAATACTCGATCGGGTCTTCGACGGTGAGAATATTGCGCTCACGGGTGTTGATCTCCGACAGCGCGGCATACAGCGTAGTGGTTTTGCCCGAACCGGTCGGCCCGGTCACCAGCAAAATGCCGTGTGGCCGGTGAATCAGGTGGTTCAGCCGTGTTTGCAGTTCGCGCGTTAACCCCAGGTTATCGAGTGTCAATCGCCCTGCTTCTTTGTCCAGCAGGCGCAGCACCACGCGCTCGCCCTGCCCCGAAGGCAGGGTTGACACCCGTACATCGACCGGGCGTCCCGCCAGTCGCAGCGAGATACGACCGTCCTGCGGCACACGTTTTTCCGCGATATCGAGATTCGCCATGACCTTGATCCGCGAGACGATGATACCGGCCACGGCACGCGGTGGTTCGAGCACCTCGCGCAACATGCCATCGACGCGAAAACGCACCACCATCCGGCTTTCGAAGCTTTCCAAGTGAATGTCAGATGCACCCTCACGCACGGCTTCGGAAAGCAGCGCATTGATCAGGCGGATAATGGGCGCTTCGTCATCGGCTTCGAGCAGGTCGATCGGCGCATTCAGTGTGTTCGCCAGCGCATCAAGCCCGCCGTCACCCAAGTCATCGACCATGGTTTGTGCCACGCTCGAACCGCCCTCATAGGCGCGCGCCAAGCGCCGTTCAAACTCATCGGTTTGAAGCCAGTCGAGCGTAAAGCCATCCGGCAGCTTGCGGCCCAGTTCTGCCAGCACCGATACCGGCAATGGCTTGCAATGTCGCACGATCCAAACACCGTGATCGGCGGCTGGCGAAACATCACCAGCAGGCTCGATCAGCACCCCGAAGCGCCGTGCATAGCCATAAGAGAGGGCGGGTGTTTGCGCCATCTTCCGCTCCACAACGCGATCAACTCCGTCAGTCATCGCAGTTCACTCACGGGGCGGCCGCCGTTTGGCTGCGAGCCCGATCCTGCTCCATCAGGGTCTCGATATTCTGCGGCATCGGGATCGGCAGATTACGCTGGAAATCCTGTTCCGGCGATAATACGGACCAATCGCGTGGTTTGACGAGAGATCGCTTGTCGAACGTATCCTGTTGGCTCTGGCGGATGCGGTTGTACTGTTCACGGCTGAATTCGGACAGCTTGCCGCCATCACCAACAATCAAAGGCCGAATGAAGATCATCAGATTGCGCTTGTTGGTACTGGCCGAACGGTAGCGGAACAAATTACCCAGAATGGGAATGTCGCCCAACCCCGGAACACTTTGTTGGTTCGAGTTCGTGCTGTCGTCGATCAAGCCGCCCAACACGACCACATCACCGTCATCGACCTGCACGGTGGTGGTCACATTGCGTTTGTTGGTGATCAAACCCGCCGAGCTTTGCGCTGCGCTGTCGAGGCTGGAGACTTCCTGCTCGATTTTCAAACGCACAGTGCCATCCGGGCTGATTGTTGGCGTGACCTTGAGCTTGACGCCGATGTCCTCGCGCGTGATGGTCTGGAATGGATTGGTCGGCGAGGTTGCCGAGCCGGTCTGGGCATAAGAGCCGGTGACGATTGGAATATTCTGGCCGACCACGATACTGGCTTCCTGGTTATCCAATGTGAGCAGACTCGGCGTGGAGAGAATGTTGTTACCCGAGTTGCCCGCCAAAGCCGAAACAAGTAAAGCGAAATCAGCACCACCTTGACCGAATCGCCCCACGCCAATATTGCCGCCATCGCCCAACGCTCCGGCCAAGCCCAAACCAATGGCACTGCCCACACTGCCTGTGCCCGCCTGCGCGGCGGAGCTGGCAACGCTGGACAGCAGGCCGTTGAAGGTGGAAATACCGATCGGGACCGTACCGCTGTTCCCACCGACCAGAAACTGGGTACCCAACTTTTTGGTTACGCCGTTCGATACCTCGGCAATAATCGCTTCCACCAACACTTGCTTGCGCCGGATATCGAGCTGATCGATCACCGACTCGACCGTCTGCATCCGGCTGGGCGATGCCGTCACGACCAGGGCGTTGAGGGATTTGTCGGCGGCGATCTCAAGGCGGGTGTTGTCCGGATTGGTGGTCGCCTCTTTCGTGGCCGTCGCCCCGGTGGATGCGGCTCCGTTGGTGCTCACGAACCCTTTGAGTACATCGACGAGGTCTTCGGCATTGGCGTATTTGAGTCGGAACACGCGCGTATTGCCATAATTCGTCTGCGGCATGTCCAGATTCAGGATGATGGCGCGCATTTTGGCGCGAGATACGGCATCGCCACTCAGTAAAACGCTGTTGGTGCGGTCATCGGCGGCGAATACCGGCACGCGGGAAAAGTTGTTGCCGCCCGCTGCTGGAGCGGCGCCCGGTGTGGTTGCTCCACTGCCGCTGGCACCAAACAATGCCTTGAGGGTGGACACAACCGAGTCGGCCGATGCCCGCTTCAAGCGAATGATCTCCACATCGCCCACTGCGGGCTGATCTACCTTGGCCAGTATCTTTTTCAAACGATCGATATTCCCCGCCCGGTCGGTAATCACCAGCGAGTTGGAATCGGGGTACACCGAGAGCGCGGCCTGCTGCGGCATGATCTGGCGCAGAACGGTCAGCAGGGGCGCGGCAGGAACATAACGCAGATGGACGACTTCAGTCACCATCTGATCACCGTCGGCCGAAGCGCCGGGATTGACCGGCTGCGCATCGGAACGGGCATTGATTTCCGGTACGATCTTGACGACGTTGCCCACGGACACAGCCGCAAAACCATTGACCTGCAGGATCGAAAGGAACACGTCATAGAGCTTCTGCGGACTCATCGGCTTGGCGGAAATGACGGTGACCCGCGCCTTGACCCGGGGGTCGACGATGAAATTCTTGCCAGTGATCTTCGACACCGCCTCAATCAGCGCCCCGATGTCCATGTCGCGGAAATTCAGGGTGACCTGATCGGTATCGGAGCTGCCATCCTTCAGGGGGCTGATGCCAGGCGGCGGCGCATCATCGGCACGGACCGCGTCACACATCAGACACGATACGCCAACCAGCGCCAGCCCCACGCCGAAAACCATCGCCATTGCCTGGCCACGTGCACAGAAATCAGTATTGATCATTGAAAGGTATCCAGATTTATCGTCACGCCAAGAGGTTGACCGCCCCGTTCGACCACCACCTGCAAAGGCTGGCCCGAATTTAACAGCGGCATCACCCGCGGCAACAGGGCAGGATCATTGACCGGCATTCCGTCCACGGAAGTCAACACATCACCCGGCATCAGCCCAAGTGCCCGCATGAGTGCTTCCTGCCCCGGTACCGGGCGCAGCGAATAGCCGCTGACCTCACCATCTTTCTGCACAGGCGATACGGTCACAAAACGCAGCAGGGTTTGAGGGTTACGCTTGATCTCCTCTGTCTGCACCCGAACAGCGGGCGCGACAGCGGAGCGGGAGACACCACGCGGGCTTGCCTTAGTCAGCGATGCGGCACTCGGCGCGGGGGCCTGATCGAGTGGCAGGGGCACCGGAAAAGAAATCGACTCCAAGCGGCCCTGATTGGAGAGCACAACCTGATCAGGCTCGATCGAGACAATACTCACACCGGCAGACAGGGCATCCCCGATGCGTAGCAAGCGCACCTCACCACCGACGCGCAGCATGACCAGAGGCGAGGTTAAGCCGCTGATGATCCCTTCGAGCTTCACCCCTAGTTGGGATGCCGATATCTTTGTCGCCGTGGGATTGTCTGGCGTCGCTGCCCGGCCGAACAGATGCCAACTGCCGATCTGCTCAACCGATGCCGACTGCGACTTTTCACTCGCCTCGCCCCCCGACTCGGCAGGCGATACATACACAGGTGCCGGTGCCAGCCACAACCAGGTAATGCGGGCTGCGAGCACGCCAGCCGTCGCCAGTAAAATCAGAAAAAGCGCGCTCGGAATCCATACGAAACGGCTCTTCGACCAAGACATGACCAATATTCAATACCCATACAAGGCATGCACGCCAAATCCTGCCCATCTGGCTCAGGACAAATGAGGCGCACCATCAATTAAAACCAGGCAACGGCCCGAAACGTCGTGAGGGCGGTTCGAGCATTCGGAAAATCCTTCTTATAGTGAGTGCATTCCCGCCCTGAATCAAGGTCGTTCTACACGCCACAAAAACGTAGGATATTAAGACGCCATCGTGAAAAGTCGATGACAATTGAAAAGCGGTCGCATCAAGACAGCGTACCCACCACCCAAAGACTGGAAACCGCGATCAGCGCACCAATCACCCCGCCGACCAACACATCCGACAGATAGTGCAATCCGAGTACCATCCGTGAAAGCGCGACCATCAGGGCGAAGGGAATGACGAAGCAGGCAAGACCCGGTGCGAAGACGGCGATCTGAATCGCAAAATTCACCGCATGCAGGGTGTGGCCGGAAGGGAAGCTGTATTTATCCAAAGGTGCCACACTCAGCACCAAACCGTCGTGGGCCACGTGCGGGCGGGGTCGGGCCGTGAGGTGTTTGATGGAAGCGTAAATGCCCAATCCGACACCTGCGGAAATCATCATGACACTCATGGGCAACCAGGCCGATTCTCCGACGAACAATGCGATCAGGGCGGCGGTCACGTACCAGGCAACACCATCGCCCAGGCGGCTGCAAATCGCGAACAATCGACGCAAGCCACGCATGGCATTGACATGGTTAAGGCGATACATAACCACCTCTTCCCAATGCAAATAACGATTGAGTAGGTACAAACCTTTGAAGGAACGAATGAGTGCGCTCATGTCAGACTCCTGTTTTATCCTGATTCGTCAACCCGCCAGATCCCTGCAGACCAGAGTGCTCATCCGATGCCGACCTGGCTGATTCAACCTGCAACACATCCTTCAAGTGCTGCTCAAACGCACGGGTTACCCGCGCCCAATCAAAAGCGGCGGCCGCTTCTCTGGCCCTGGAGCCGATCTGCAGCATATCCGGGCCTTCCGCCCGTACCAGCTCGACTGCCGCTTTTACAAAGTGTGCGTCATCGCCCAAGGGGGCTAAATAACCATTTCTCCCATCATGGATCAGGTAATTACCAGCCGCATAATCGAAACTGACGCAGATCAACCCGCAAGCCATGGCCTCCAGCAATACATTGCCAAACGTTTCGGTTTGACTGGGGAAGATGAACAAGTCCGCGCTGGCATAGTGTCGAGCCAACTGCTCTCCTCGCTTCATGCCGGTAAAGATGACCCAGGGCAATGCCTTTTCCAGTCGGGCACGCTCAGGGCCGTCGCCTACCACCACGCCAATCATATCCGGTCGCGCCACGCGCATTGCATTAAATGTTTGTAACAATAAATTGAGATTTTTCTCCGGTGCCAGTCTTCCGACGTGCAAGGCGACCTTGGGCTCATCACCCGCCGCAACACCGGAATGCTCACTCCACTGCGCGCGCAGGGCAGCATCGCGCCGTTCGGGATTGAACAGGGCCGTATCCACACCGCGCCCCAACATCGCCAGACGATCGAACCCGCTCAAGCTGAGCGCTTCGGCCTGCTGCCCGGTGGGAATAAATGTGCGCGCAGTTCGGTTGTGAAACCACTTGAGATAACGCATGACCGGCGCGGCCAGCCAACCCACGCGATAAAAACGCATATACGTATGAAAATTGGTATGCAGCGACGAGGTGACCGGCAAACCCAGCGCTTTGGCCGTGCGCAGGGCGGCGTATCCCAGCGGCCCCTCGGTGGCGATATGCACGAGATCCGGGCGCTCGGTCTGCCAGCGGCGCTTCAATCGTCGGCCCACGGGCAACCCCAGCCGAACATCGGTATAGAAAGGCAAAGCCAGTCCGGGCACTTCGAGCAGGTCATCCAATTCCCTTGCCTTATCGCCTTTCGGGCACACGAGCTGCACCCGGTGACCTGACGACAGCAGGGCAGAATGAATCTGCTTGAGCGTCGTCGCCACCCCGTTGATATCGGGATCAAAGGTTTCGGTCACCAGACTGATATACATCACCCGCCCTCGGTTTTGGCGTCCTGCCGCGCACATTGCGCGACTCCTGCTCAAACCTTAGAGCGGCTGCGTGACAGCCCCATGACGATTTCTTGAACAAAACAAGACACTTGCCGCGTGGCGCGGCCGCCAAGCAACTAGGGAAGCGCTGATTTATTCAGTGCTTCCCGCTTGGGGCAGGATGCCCCAACACGAACAAAGACGTAAGTCTTTGATTCGTGAGAGCCATCGCGGGCGTGTACCGCGATGAGCGAGCTGATTTATTCCATGGATGGAATAAATCAGCATTTACCTAGAAACGACCACGGGTAAAGATCCAACCCCGGCGCTTGAAGAACAGGAGCATCCCGACGGCCACCGTCACCATCACCGATATAATAAGCGGGTAGCCGAAGTACCAGCGCAGTTCAGGCATGGCGAATGGGCTATCGGCGTTGTTGCCGAAATTCATGCCATAGATACCGGTGATAAAGGTAAGCGGGATGAATAGTGTCGAGATCACGGTCAGGGTACGCATGATTTCATTCAAACGGTTGCTGACACTCGACAGATGAATGTCGATCAACCCGGTGACGGTATCGCGATAGGTTTCGAGCATATCCATCACGGATACCGTGTGATCATAGAGATCGTTGAGATAAGGCCGCAACCCGGCCTCCAGAAGCGGCTCGTTACTGACGCCGCGAATCAGATGACTGATGACTTCGCGCGTCGGCCAGAGTTGGCGCCGGAGCTGGTTAAGGGTGCGCTTGGCTGATTGGATATCCGGTAGGGCACGATGACCGGGATTGGTTACCAGACGTTCTTCCAGCTCGTCGACCCTACCGCCGAAGGTTTCGAGCAAGGGGTAGATCTGGTCGATGATCAAATCGATCAGCGAATAGAACAGATAATCCGCACCATGCTGGCGTAGACGTGAACTCGATTGCGCCAATCGCGCACGCAGGACGCCGGTGATGTCGCTCTGGGCATCGTGGATACTGATCACGTAGCCATCGCCCAGCAGCAGGCTGAACTGTTCAAGAACGGCCCCGTCCCCCTGCCAGCGAGGCACCGAGAACACAGCGAACAGATGCTCTGCATATTCGTCAAGCTTAGGGCGCTGATCTCGCGACTGGATATCCTCGAGCAAGAGGGGATGCAGGCCGAAACGCTCGCCCATTTCTTCCAGAAAGGCCTTGCCGGGCAAACCCTGTACGTGCAGCCATGTCACGCCATCATGTGCAGCTATGACGGTTTGCACGGCCTGCAAGCTCGCAGGATCAATCGCTGACGAATCATGTTCACGATAATGAATCAGTTGAATTTGCGCCGGAACAGAATGGGTATCCTCCAGCAATGCACCTGGTGCCATGCCCACCCGGTACGCTGTGCCGATACGCCGATTTTCGAAACTCATGGCAATACTCCAGGCGATTTATCGAAACGAAAGCCAGCCGCGTCTGGATCGAGGGGGCGATCGCCACAAGGCCACAGCGACATTATCCCCCCCGGCGCCCGCGCGGCGCGCCGCCTGGCGCACCCAGACCGAGGCTGCGAAACTCAAATCCGCGGCAGCCAGTATCAGCGGCATTTCCGACACGGCTACATGCTCCCAGAACCCGTCCGTACACAGCAGGAAGGCCATATCCGGCGTGGACAGGCAGACCACCTGATCCTGCTGATAGGCTCGCCAACTAACATGCCGGTCAGCGCCAATGAATTCAAGAGCAGGAGCAGTGATTAGTTCAGCATTCAAACGGTGCATCCTTACCGGGGCGAAAACAACCCTCATCAACAGGCCGATTCTATGTCACAACGGGCGCTGATTACACCCAAGCTATTGATTTACAATCAGGGAACCTCGAACAACCTTTCGGGGTGCCCGTACGTCTCACGGAAGGGGCGACGCTCATCCTGTTTTCGAGCCCTTCGGTCATCCGTGACCCAAGTCCGCCAAGGCGGATGTGGCATTCAAATCAATCATGTAAACAATTTAAATGGCGCGAGTCCATAGCGCCTCCCCGCGATGAATGTCCTCGAAAAATTCCAAGGATAGGGTTTTTCGAGGTTCACTCCAGTAAATCAGGTTTTGATGGGGGTTGGTGATTCAGCGTCCATTGAAGCGCTCCACCATGCCGTTGGTTTGCGGATGGCATGGTGGGCTTAAGCGATGCTCGATACCCGCATTCTGACACGCCTTGTCGAATGCGTGCGAACCGGAAGGCTCTTCACTTTTCCGAGAGAAGCGATCGCTGAACTGTGTGCCGTTGTCGGTCAAGAGCGTGACGATTTTCATCGGTGCGGCGGCCTGAAGTCGCTGTACAAAGTCCACGCTGCTCGCTTGGCTTTGACCGTCGTACACCTGCACAAACAGCCAGCACGTGGCACGGTTGATGGCTAGGAACAGGTAGCACCGCTGTTTTTCGTCTGGCATCTGGGGCAGATATTTGATGTCCGCATACACAAAGCTGGGCTCATAGTCCTTGAAGGTCTTCTTGGCGGGTTTTTCGCCTTCAACCTCAGGATAGAGATCCGCCAGGCGCGAGATCCCATGACGACGCAGGCAGTGATCGAGGAAAGCTTGAATCTCTGCCCGAATCATCGGGGTGGTGCGCGCTTGGGGATGGATATTGGCCATGGGGTTTATGTCCGTGTCAGAATCGTCATCAGTTCAGGCAGCCATTCGCGAGCTTGGAATAATCGCCAACGGGTTTTTGGAATATGATCGCATGGGACGTAACACCCATGTACCCACAAGGTAGAACCCCATAAAAAACCCCGGCTGAGGCCGGGGTTTTAGTCTCATCCTGGGCCTGCCAGGCTGAACCTGTCAGTCCTCACTGACCACACTGATCTTGCGTGGCTGCACCGATTCGCGCTTGGGAATCACGATTTCTAGCACGCCATGCTTCGTGCGGGCCGAGATCTTTTCCGCCTCGGCAGAATCGGGCAGACCGAACCTTCGGTAGAAGGAACCATAGGTTCGCTCGATCCGCTTGTAGTTCTTGTCTTCCGCAGTGGCTTCGGTTTTCTTTTCACCCTTGATGGTCAACTGACCATTTTCCATATGAACATCGATGTCCTGCGGCTGGACACCGGGCACATCGGCGTGGATCACGAACCGATCCGGTTCTTCTTTAATATCCACACTGGGCGACCACTCGGCCGTCGCGGTGGAACCCTCACTGCTGCGCGCAAGCTCGCGTTGCAGCTGGGACAACAGACCAAAAGGCTCATAACGAACGATCGACATAAAACACCTCCTGTCGCTTACATTCAACAACTGAGTAACAGGCCGCACACCCAATTGATTTTCAAGGGTTTTAACAGCCTTGGTGCTTATTTGTGGTCGGGTGTGAAAATTTCAAGAGGGTGAATTCA
>JAJYPA010000348.1 GCA_021795795.1 Pseudomonadota bacterium
GCAGTCGGTCATGCCCGCTTGGCATCTGGCCTTTCTCAAACCGCCTTCGCTGCGCTGCTTGGAGTTTCTGTGCGCACGCTCCAAGACTGGGAACAGGGTCGCCGAGAGCCGTCAGGCGCGGCAAAAACGCTCTTCCGCGTCGCAGAACGCCACCCCGAAGTTCTGCAAGAACTTGCTGCGTAAAATCGTGCGGGCCCAACCCTGCGGTCGAGCGGACTTCGTGCATATTGACTCGGCATGATGAAGATTGAACTTAGGTCATGTATTTCAGTCTTACCCGCATGGATAAAGAAGACGCAAGATTTCAAACATTGGAGCAACTGCACGAACGGCGTAAGCAAGTTGTGCGATTGCATCGTAAAGGAATGGGTGTGATGCGTATTGTCGAGTTGAGTGGGCTCTCCTACCCGACGGTGCGTAGCGCGATTGACCGCTACGCACAGGGCGGATCGGAAACGCTCAAGCCCTCGCCACGCGGCAGACAATCTGGCGAAGGTCGCCACCTGACGGATGAGCAAGAGCGCCGGGTTCGGCAAATCATCTGCGACAAGCGACCGGAGCAACTGAAGATGGAATTTGCGCTTTGGAACCGGGCCGCCGTCATGCAGTTGATTGAGCGCGAATGCGCAATCACGTTGTCGGTGCGAGGGGTTGGAAACTACCTCAAGCGCTGGGGGTTCACCCCGCAAAAGCCGATCAAGAAGGCGTACGAGCAACGTCCCGAGGCCGTGCAGGAGTGGCTAGACCAGCAATACCCAGAGATTGAGCAGCGCGCCAAGTCCGAAGGTGCCGAGATTCACTGGGGCGACGAGACAGCGGTCGTGAACACCGATGTGCGTGGCCGGTGTTACGCACCAGCGGGTAAAACACCGGTGACCTTTGCGGTGGGCGGCACGCGCCAGAAATTGTCAATGATTGCCACCGTCACCAACCAGGGCAAGACACGCTGGATGATTATTGATGAGGCGTTCAACTCGGACAAACTGATCCAGTTTCTGGAAGCGCTGGTTCAGGACGCAGCGAAGAAAGTGTTTCTGATTCTGGATAATTTGCGGGTGCATCACAGCAAGCCAGTCAAGCAATGGGTGGAGACGCATAAAGACAAGATCGAGTTGTTCTACCTGCCCAGCTACAGCCCCGAATTGAACCCGGAAGAGCGACTTAACGCTGACTTGAAACAGGCTATTTATTCGAAGGTTCCGGTGCGTACCAAAGCCAGGCTGAAAGCCGCGACAACCGAGCACATGCAGACACTGGAGCATTCACCTGAACGCGTCAAAAAATATTTCCAGGATGCTCGCGTGAAATATGCAGCATGAAAACTTCAAACTTCAAACTTCAACTGGCCGAATCAATAGGACGGCAGCCATGATGAGCTGAGTGACCACCGCGCCGATGGCCGTATCCCAGCGGGCGTCGCGATAGTGCTCGGCGTGGAGCTTTTTGTCGGCTACGGCAGATTGCTGGTAAAAGATCATCCAGGGCATGATGACGGCACCGATGTTGGCGGCCACGAGATACATATAATCCGTATTGGTGATCGGGGCATGGATGAGGCCGCGCAACATCTCCTGCATGTTCGGATGGGCCGCCCAGGCCACCCAGAAGAAGGCCAGCTCGAAAAGCCCCAGGGCGATGGCCACCCGTTCCACGCGGCGATAGGAACCCGTCCAGACCACCACCAGGAGAAAGGCCGCAGCCAGCCCCACGGCCACGGCCCGTGGTACGCCGAAGAGGGAACCGACTCCAGCCACCCCCGAAAACTCCGTCAGTAGCGCCCCCACCGAGGCGATACCGAGGCCCGTCACCGAGGCCCAGGCCCGACCTTGGCCGAAGGTATCGCGGATGAGTTCGCCGTGGCCCTTGCCGGTGAAAATGCCCAGCCGCACCGTCAGTTCTTGTACGATGTAGAGAATGGGCATGAGGATGAACTGCAAAAGCAGGAGCTTGTACCCCCACTGGGCGCCGCTCTGGGCGGCCGTGACCACGCTCCCGACATCGGTGTCCGCAAGCATGGCCACAATGCCGGGGCCCAGGACGGCGAGAAAGGTCTTCCAGTTCCAGCCTAATGTGGGTGTAGGCGCGGCGGATGTGATGCGAGTATTCATGGGGGCCCCTGGATTAAAGACAACGCTATCGATACTAATTCGCATTTACATTTCAGTCAATAAGAGGCGCTGTTATGAATACATAGAATGCGCGCATCACTGGATTGCGTGACTCGCCTTTGGTGCGAAACCCCGCCTTGTGCAGGCGGCAGTGGGTTGGTACGAGTTGGTGCAGCGTCGGGATCCTGTATCCGTCCCTTTTCCCATTGAACCGATCTTCGGGTGAAACCGTCCTGGTAGCGGTTCCGACATCCGTGGAGGATTAGTTCCGCAGCGGCCGCAGGGTGATGAGATTCTCCAGCAGGACCAAGCTCATCCCGGTAGCGGCTGTCAGCCGTCTCATGCGTTCGGCCTCGTAGGCCGAATCGATCAAATATTGACAGAGATCCAGCAGGCGCAGCACCACCCCAGTGCAGATGCCGATAGGGTCACCCACTGCCCGGGCGGCGATTTCGATTTCCTCGGGGAAGGCGCCACGCAGAAAACTCATGCTGGCCGCCACAAAAAGAGGCGGAATGCCGGCGGCCACATGGACTTCACCGATGCGCCGCTGGCGGGCCATGAACGGTTCTCCGTAATCGCCGGAGAAGAGTTCCGTGAGCCAGGCGATATGGGTCTTTTTCAGTTGCTCCACGCGGCCTTCCACATGGGGGCGGGTGCGTTCGTCGGCCAGCAGGCGCCCATAGAAGCGATCCGTGAGTTCGGGCAGGCGTGGCACCAGATGTTGGTCGAGATGGCGGAAATGCTCCTCGTCCTCCGGAGAAAAACCGCTGATGTGGATGAGGGTCTGAACATCGCTGGGGTTTGCGCCCATGGGCCTTCCTTTGCAAGGGAATATGCTGGAGTTGGCTGCTGCGGGTTCTTGACGGGTATCCACGCTTTCATCATGCAGGATCGATCCGGCTCGGGCAAGCCTGCCAAGATGCTGGCAAGAATCATATTTCTCCGGTCGAGCGGCACTGCCCTTCCTCCCCGGGATGGAGACAGGATTACGCTACTTGGTCTAGGCCAGTTCCAGCACTTGCCCCATGCGCTCGGCGAGCATGCAGGAGGCGGCGACGACGCTGTTCCAATCGCCCTTCACATCGAGGAAGAGGGCGAGAATGCCCTCCCCGCCGACGGGCAGGAAAAGATGACGATAGCGGCAATCCCCGAGCGGAATATATTCCGTGGTGCAAGCATCGCGGGACTCGGCCCAGCGATCGCTGAGGGAGATGAGGGCTGCCCCCAGGGTGCCGAGGAGATCCTCATCCACGGCCGGGGGCAACTGCGCGAGCACGCCGTTTTCGATTGAAGCCGTTCTGGGCGCGAACATAATAATGGCCATTCCCGTCAGGGCAATGGAGACTGCCGATGACATCCCAAAAACTCGGGCGTATTCCCTCCACCACCCAGAGCCATCCGATGGCAACCGCGATGTATACACCGCCATACGCGGCATAGGTACGCCCCGCCGCCGTGGGATGAAGGGTCAACAACCAAGCGAAGGCACTAAGCGAGACGGCCGCTGGCAACAGGAGCCAGAGCGGTTTGCCCTGCTTGATCACCAGCCACGGCAGATAGCACCCGACGATCTCGGCGAGGGCCGTGATGACAAAAAGCAGTACGATGCGCAGCAGCGTTAGCGCCGTGCCGACGAAGGCTACACCACTTTCAATCGCGGACATTTTCAGGCCTTTTCCAGAGCCTGCCGCTGGCCAGCCAGTCGCGCTTGCTCTCGACATAATGGAAGATATTCGTATAACCCAGAGATTCCAGCCGCTCGGCCGCGAGGCCGGTACGCTGACCGGCCGCATTGGCGCAATAGACCACCACGATCTTCCCGCGATCTGGTATTTCCTGGGATGCACGCATCAGAGTCTCGTCCGAGACAATATTGATGGCGCCAGACAGACGCCCTTCATTGAAAACCGTATGCGGCAGCGTACCGAGGAGGACGAACTGAAATCCTGGGCGTTCGTAACAGCCTCAATCCATTTCCAACCACCAGCAGACTTGCCCCAACGTCGGCGAAAACGGCCATCCACATGGTGCCGAGGCCGACCATGGTCAGTACCAGGAACACGGCCTTGATGCCGAGCGCCAGGGTGATGTTCTGAACCAGCACCGAGCGCGTGGCCTGCGACAGCCGGATGAAGGTCGAAATCTTACGCAGATCATCGTCCATCAAGGCAACGTCGGCCGTCTCGATAGCTGTGTCGGTGCCCATCGCGCCCATCGCGAAACCGATATGGGCGCGCGCCAGCGCAGGTGCGTCGTTGATGCCGTCACCGACCATGCCCACTGTCCCTTCGGCCCAGAATCCTTCCACGGCCTTCAGTTTGTCTTCGGGCAACAGGTTGCCGCGCGCCTGATCGATGCCGACTTCCTGTGCGATGGCCTCGGCAGTATGCGGGTTGTCACCGGTCAACATTACGGTCTTGACGCCCAGACGGTGCAGATCGGCGATCGCGGCGCGGCTGCTGCCCTTCACGGTGTCGGCGACCGCGAACAAGGCCAGCACCCGCTGTTCATCGAACAGCAGCACCACTGTCTTGCCCTGGCGTTCCAACTGGTCAATCCGCGCCTCGAGCGCCGGGGAGCAGCGCTCGAGTTCATGGACCAGACGATGGTTGCCCAGCCAATACGTCTTGCCACCGATCACCCCGCGCGCACCGCGACCGGCCAACGCCTCGAAGGCATCGACCGGATCATGCGTGCCCAGGTCGTCATCGGCCGCCCGGGCGATGGCTTGCGATACCGGATGATCGGAGCGGCCGGCCAGGCTGGCGGCCAGACGACGGCAATGATCCGCATCCATGTCGGCTTGCAGTTCGAAATCGGTCTGTTGCGGTTTGCCATGGGTGATGGTCCCGGTCTTGTCGAGCGCCAGCCACTCCAGCTTACGGCCTTCTTCCAAATAGACGCCGCCCTTGATCAGGATGCCGTGGCGGGCGGCGGCGGCCAATCCGCTGACGACCGTGACGGGGGTCGAGATCACCAGTGCGCAAGGGCAGGCAATCACCAGCAGCACCAGGGCTTTGTAGATCCAGTCGTGCCAGACACCCCCCATCAACAACGGTGGCAGCACGGCGACAGCGAGCGCAATCGCGAACATGATCGGCGTATAGACACGGGCGAACCGATCGACGAAGCGTTGCGTCGGCGCTTTCGCGCCCTGCGCCTCTTCCACCGCGTGGATAATGCGCGCGAGGGTGGTATTGCTGGCCGCCGCCGTGACCCGGTACTCGAAGGAGCCGGATTCGTTGATCGTGCCGGCAAACACCGCATCACCTTCGGCCTTGTCTACCGGCAGGCTCTCGCCGGTGATCGGCGCCTGATTCACGCTAGAGGCACCCCGGACAATTTCGCCGTCCAGTCCGATGCGCTCGCCGGGCCTGACCCGGACCAGGCTGCCCACCGCCACGGAGTTGGCCTCGACTTCCAACCAGGAGCCATCCGCTTGCTGGACCGTGGCCGTCTCGGGCGTCAGATTCATCAGCCCCTTGATGGCATTGCGCGCGCGGTCGAGTGATTTGGCCTCGATCACTTCTGCGACGGTGAACAGTACCATGACCATCGCCGCCTCCGGCCACTGTCCGAGGGCCATGGCACCGGTCACGGCAATGCTCATCAGTGCGTTGATGTTCAGGTTACCGTTGCGGATGGCCACCCATCCCTTCTTGTAGGTCGGCAGACCGCTGGAAGCCACGGCCAGGATGCCGAGCGCCGCCGCTAGCCAAGTCGACAGGCCCATCCAGTTCACCGCTTCCGAGGCTATCGCGGCGACGCCCGCCAAGGCCAATGGCCACCAGTGCTTCTTCGACTCCTCGGCGACGGCGAGTTTGCCGCTGGCGTCGGGCAACTCGGGCTGGAAGCCCAGCGAGCGTACCGCTTCCAGAATCGGTTCGAGTGCGTTCGGGGCGTGCACGACGGTCAGCACACGCTGCATCAGATTGAATTCCATGCTCTTGACCGCCGCCATGCCGTCCAGCTTCTTGCGGATCAGCGCTTCCTCGGTGGGGCAATCCATCTGCATGATGCGCATCGAGGTCCGAAAACCCTCCGCGACCACCTCCGACGCCGCCAGGCTGCCGAAGGTGATCGGAGCCGGAGCGCAACATGAAGCGTCGCTATGGTCATGCTCGCAAGCATGGTTATGGTTGTGAGCATGGTCGTGATGGTCATTCCATCCTGGATTCTTCTGGTGATCGTGGTCGCAGCAGCCTGCCATGGTGAATCTCCGAAGTTCGCCGTATGCTGCACATTCAACATCCTATAGTTACTATAGGGTCAAGCAAATCGGAGACGATCCATGAAAATCGGTGAACTCGCCCAGGCGGCGCAATGCACGGTGGAAACCGTGCGCTACTACGAGAAGGAGGGGTTGCTGGAGGAGCCAGCGCGCACCTCGGCCAATTACCGCAGCTATGGGGCCGCCCACGTTGAACGATTGCGCTTCATCCGCAACTGCCGAGCCTTGGATATGACACATGGCGAAATTCGCGCACTCCTTGTCCTGATGGAGCAGCCAGCCCGTGATTGCAGCGGCGTCAATCAGTTGCTGGACGAGCATATCGCCCACGTCGATACACGAATTGCGGAACTGACACAGCTCAAGCAACAGCTCGACGAACTGCGCCGACGCTGCCAGCACGAACAGGCGATGAACGCCTGCGGCATCTTGAAAGGGCTGGCGTCGATGGGGCCGGAATCTCGGCAGGAAAAGCATACACACTTGGGTTAAGTGCAAAATAGTCCGCACAAGAGCCGTCAGTATCTACGCCAATGGTCGCATATTTTCTGGGACTTCGGCCCAATCTCTGCCAACCCTCTCATAAATCATTCACCCAGATGCTCATGTGTATGGTGGCGTAACATTCGGCAATCTGTACATCATGAAAATCGGTGAAACTTCAGATCAATGCATTCCACGGGTAAAACCAATCGTCACCAGTATCAACATGGCGACGATGTAGAGCCGCAGCCCCCAAAACGCGATTTTCACCGCACCTTGAACGGGTGCACGGGATAACGGTGCCAACTCCCCGCCCCCTTCTGCCTGAAGAAAACTTGCAAAGCCATCAGAGGCATCCAATGTCTCCTTGTGGTTAGGATAAAAGTCTTTATTTTGCATGGGCCATCTCCTAAAGTGCGTGAGGGAAAACCACCGTAAATCCATAGAGACCGTCGGCGACCATCAGAAAGCCGACAATGCTGAATGCCGCCATATTCTGCCAAGGCCGATTCACATGCTGACCCATGATTTCAGGGTCGTTCAGCAACAGCAGTAGGAACATCATCGCCGCTGGCATGAAGATAGAGGCGACCACTTGAACGGTAAGATTCAAGAATCCCAAAGGGGCATGGGGGAGCAGGACGATCAAGGCCGCCAAAGCCGTACCCAGAAGCCCTGATAAGTAGAATGGGAGCGCGTGTTGAGGCCGTAAATTGATGCTTCGTGGCAGTTTAAGCGCCTCTCCCACGGCCCAGGATGTACTTGCGGTAATGGCGATAGCGGCAATCAGACCTGCCTCGACCAGTCCCAGCCCAAAGAGTGCAGTGCCGATCGATCCGATGGGGCTATAGCTCAGTGCCGTCATGATTCGATGTATCCCGAAATCTCCGGCACCAGATAATCCATACACCCAAGATCCTGTCAGATCGACCAAGGCAATGGCTACCAGTCCCATCAGAATGGTGCCGATGGCGGTGTCGGCCTGGCCAATCGCAATGTCTTTTTCTATCAGCCCTTTATCTACCACGCTCGATTGCTGGAAAAAGAGCATCCAGGGAGCGATGGTGGTGCCAAGGTTGGCCAGAATGACGTAGACAAAACCACTGACAGCAACACCCGCAGGGATGTGCCAGCTCCCCAAGGCGGTTACCACCTGCCCCCAGTGTGGGTGGGATGCAATGGCCAGCGGTACAAAAATCAGGTTCCCAAGGGCGATCCAAAGGGCCACCCGCTCCCATGTGCGATAGCGCAAAAATAAAAGCACGCCTGCAACGATGAGAAAGCCGCTCAACGCGCTCCAAACAGCGGGCACGCCAAAAATCTTCATCCCTATGGTGATACCGATGAATTCTGTAACGAGGGTAAGAATGTTGGCGACGACCAGATCGAAGAGGGAAAAAGCGCCCCAAAAAGGGCCATAACGGCCCCAGATCATTTCGGCATGCCCACGGCGTGTCACTGCGCCAAGACGGACGGTCATCTCCTGCACCACATAGGCCACGGGGACCATGAGGATGAGA
>JAJYPA010000349.1 GCA_021795795.1 Pseudomonadota bacterium
CATTGAAGATTCTCCCTTGTAGGTTCTCCTCAAAAAACCGCTGATCGATGACGATCTCACCATCTGCGGCAAGGTCTGGGTTTTCCAGGTAGAGGCCCTTTTTCAGGGCGTCGGAAATATCCTGGCCCTCAAGGCCGTTGCCACGGGTGGATAGACGGCCCTGTCCGTCGTACCGGCCGGAGAGTCCGTCCAGCTTGGGGGTGGCTCTGAAAAGCACCTTGTCGATCCCAAGAGATGTCGCCACGTCGAGAACCCGCTTGAAAAACGCGGCGAGTTCGCTGGCCGTGTAGGCTTTGTCCGTGGACAGCATGGGCGTCACGTGACGCACCTTGCTACCCGAGAACAGCGACTCCGGTTCCGGTTCGACCTGGTGCAGGAATGGATGCTCCGGGTGAGTGGCCCGGAGTTCTTCTACGAGCCCATCATATTCGGCGTCACCCATGATAGGTGTGCCGGCACGATAGGCGGTGTTGGCTTCCGCCAGGGTTTTTGCTAAATCCATAGAATCTCCATGCTAAGAAAATATCGCCTTACTGCATATCGGCAATGATGTGGTTTTCTGAACCTTCAATGGGATTGTCCAAGCGCATGAAGTGGACTGCTTCGCAGCCGGGATAGGCGTTTTCTGCCTGTTCCACAGCGTCGTCCGCATCTTCCGCCATGCAGTCAAACGCCAATTGGAACCGGTCTCCCGGTTCATCGTGAAGCATCACGCGATACGGATGCAGTTTTTTGTTCATACAAACTCCTTGTAAGTCGTGGAACCAAGTGAAATAAGACATAAGTGGCGATAGAGATAGTATTTACTTGACCACGCGCAGCCGGTTTTTCTTTTCCTGTTCGGCCTGTTTGATTTTCATATATTGTGAAAAGAGATCAAACGGCTTTGTCTCGCGGAGACTTATGTAATAATCTCCTGTCGCGACGGATTCTGTGTTGTAGGTAATCTGACGGGATTCCATTAAGTCATTCAATCCGTCAAAAAAATCACCGATAACTTTTCGGCACTCATCTTCCAAATGATAGACGTTTTTCAGTTGGTAAGCACTGAAGAAAATGCCCTTTCCGCTTTTTTCCCTGACACTACCAACCGAAAACTCTCCACAATCGACTAACGGGTGCTCGAATCCATTCACCATGGATTGCATTTGCTGGACCCACAAACAAGCGTTATTCAGCGCTCGAGATAACTGGTCCACATATTCGGCATGGCGCATCAATGCCTGCTCCTGAGCGGTGTGCTGCTCAATGATGCTATGGTATTTCTTGTCGTAATTATGGTTAAAAAAACCATATACGGATACGGTAAACGCCTCTCTGTGCATTGATATGTATTCGCTTGTGTTCGCGACAACCATAACCTTGTCGTAAAACATGGTCTGGTCTACCGGTTCACGTAATACTAAAGATAATCGTAACTCCGACATGAGTAATCTCCTGTATGCATGATCAGTTTTTCTTGATAACAAAGAATATCTTTGTTTGGTATTCCGGTTGCAGTCCCGGATGACTATGTAAACTCTGCTTTTCTATAACCAGGTCATAGAAAAGCAGGGTAGTTACCCCGCGTGGATGAATGGGCACCATATGGGTGCCCACAAGACAATCTGAATGCGGCTATGCCGTCCAGATAATTTCGCCCTTGGCGAAGCTGGAACCTGCATAACGGGAATGATATTTTTCCGCCCAAAGTTGCGCGACGCCGCGCTCAGCAGGAGTGATTCCTTCTGCTGGCTCGACGGTCACCAGGGTGGTGTCTTGGTGTCGACCGGCGATTCGTAGAGTGGCGACCGTCTTTTCGTGATGGTGAATTATCGCCATTTGGCCCGTGATGTATCGGGCCGTATAACCTGGAACTGCGCTATCACATAATAGTTCTGCCTTGTTCGGGGTCAAAGAGGAAAACTTAACGGTTCGACCAACCTGAATGTGGCAGACAAAATCCATGCCGAGTGCGGTGGCAGCTTTAGCAGTCCGATTTTCGTCGGGGTGAACCCCCAAGAGAAACAAGTGCGATGCCGTATTACTGACCATCCAGAGCAACTGTGCCCCGGGATAGGCCACCTGGACCAGACGTTTACGGTCAAAGACAACCACGTCTGTGGGATGGCGTTCCATGACTTCGAGACCATTTTCAGTGATCTTTTTCAACATGTAATCAACGATCACGCGATGCTGGTCATTTTCGCCTTCCAGCGGAGAAGATGGCAAGGACTGGAAGAAACCGGTATAACGGCCCCAATAGCTCGGCCGCCGTTCGATGTTCACTGCCAGTTCCTGGCGCGTCAACCCGTCTTGGAAAAGGTCCATGAATGCCGCATCGCGCTCGCCAAGATGGCGTACTGCGTCGTAATACATGGATGTTTGTGTTTGTGTTTGTGCTGTGGTCATTTAATCCTCCAGACTGAAAAACTTGAAAAAGGCACCCGCCATAAGCGGCTCGCAGTCTTTCATTTCCTTGGTGGCTTGAGGCCCGGCTTCGAGACAGACAATCTTCCCGGCCGAGTTCATCCAGTTTGCGCGGGAAACCCCGGCATTCATGCCGGGAGGGATAGCGCGGCAGGCAAGGCCTGCCCCATTCCCGCTCTCCTTGTGTCAGTGCTATCTTGTGGATAAATCATGTACGCGACACCATTCCAGCATTGCGCAGGTAGGGTTTTGTCTGGGAAACGGGAACGTAGGTTTTGCCAAGCAAGGGCTGAAGTTCGGCGGAATGCAGATAAGCGCCGCCGTTCTTGATGCCATGCACAACAAACGGTTTTCCTTGCCACATCCTCACGTCGCCGCCGACCGCAGGCGCTGTTGCCCGGTTCGGCGTGTAGAGGCGCAACGCCTTTTTCACTTTCAAGCGCCCGATGTCCTGTGGGTGCTTCCTGCGGAACTCGGCCAGCGAATCCACGTCCCCCTGATCGCAGCGTTTGCGGCGGTTGTGCGCGACGGGGGCCTTTACGCCAGGCAGGTAATACAGCCGGTCCCGTTGCGCGTGAATGTGCGCCCGCCGGTGACGGCGATACTGCGTCATGTCCATGTCCAGCGTATTCCGCTGGTCTATGGCGCCGGCGCCGGTCATGGCGGCGGCCACCGATACGGCGTCCATCGCATGGGTTTTCTCCAGGCCGAGCCGGCGGCGGGCGGCCACGGATTGTTCGACAGGGATCGGCACCAAACCGGATTCCATCGCCTGTTTCCGTAGCTTTCCACAGACTGCGTTGACCGTGCTGGTGTCTCGCCACTGAGCACCGTCCGTAATGGGCAGCGCGATCAGCCCGGCATGCACGTCATCATGACAGTCTTCGCAGAGCGTCACCCGGTTGCCGGCGCGGTCGGACCCCTGTTTCGACCGCTTGCGCAGATGATGATCGTGCAGACAATTTTTGCCGCGGCAGATCAAGCAGCCGCCGTCGCGGCGCACCACGAAGCGGTGCGCCGTTTCTCCGGTCGCCTTGCCTATGGGCGAGATCTGATAGTCTGAGCCGGTCCGCGGTTTGCCGTGGACCAAGGCCCGCAGGTCGAAGGACGCGCTCTCGAAGCCTTGCGTCACCTGATGGATCGGCAAGGGCGCCAGGCGCGCGAGTCGGGCATACAAGTTCACATGTGTCTCCAGTCCGTGCTTGAGCGTGACCGAATCCCGCTTGCCGCGGCTTTCGTAACGCGGCGGCCGGTGTTTGGCCGTCTGGCCCTTTTTCTTCACGTTCTTCCGGCGAAGATACCGCCGTGCGTTCCGGTACATGGCCCGTTCGTCCATCAATCCCCGGATATCCGGGGTGCGTGCCGCGAGGGTGCCTTTCAGCAACACCCGCAGCGTGCCGTCCTCTAGCAACTCGGTAACGGCATAACCGACATTCCTGTACCCCGTATCCAGCGTCACATAAAACCGCCGCTTCACCGTTTTGTTCCGGTCGAACGACCGTTCGCGGAGCACCAGCACCGCCGGTTTCCCGGAAATGCCGCCGCCGACGATCTTTCCTCGCTGGTGCTTCACCTGCTTGCGCACCCAGTCCATCCGACGCGTCGGATGTCCCGGTCTGCCATACTGATCCATCACGAATACGAACATCTTTCATCTCCTTAAATTACCGTCCTTAGACGCCTATGATCGGGCGCACAATGTGCGGTACGTTTCCCTGGGGCACACCCGCCTCTTGCGAAGCGGATGCAACAGGTCCTGTGAACGACTCTCACAGCAAGGGATTGCACCTCTGTCTCGCCGGGCTGGGAATGCTCCTGTACTAGCGATCTCACCCGGTAGCGTCAGTTTCGCAACCTGCTTTACTCCCCTGTCCAATCACGCCGTGAACTCACAACGGCACTTGTAGTCGCGCTCCACCACAAGCTCCGGGCTTCAGCCCGGAGTGATTGACGATGCCGATTTCTTTCCATCTGGTTGGGTGCTTTTCTTAGCTGTCGCGCGGCGCGCCATACCATCCTTCCGTCGCGACAATACGACATTGGCCCGCCTGATCAGTCATGGCAGGTACGATATATACAGTTTGCATAATGGTCTCCACATAAAAAAGCCGCACAGCGGTGTGCTGGCGGCTGGTGAAAACAGAATTGGATGCGGTTATTCGTAGAGAATTTGGCCGTCGTCGCGGAGTGACACCTGCAGAGTGATGTCTTCCTGATCCATGGAGATATTGATTCTCCAGGCACCAGGGATTCGCTCAATATACACATCATGCGTATCGTGCGTATCAGTATTTTCTCCGCAAAGTTTGAGTATCGCGCCTTCGGTGTTTAGCGTTGCGCGGACTGCATAATCGCGTTCCGGGCCGTATTCTCCGTTATAGTCGTCCCATTCGCCGACCAGGACGTCTGCCCTTGCATAGTCCTGGGAAGCCGCATAGAACGTCTCCAGCCGTGCCCCGTACCGGTCCATGTCGTCTGCGGTCAGCTCTTTACCGCGCGCTTCGGCGGGCAGGTTCATGCTGAGGTGCTGATAAACGCCCCCCAATCGGTTTACTTCGGCGATCAGGTTGATTGGCAGGGTGCCAATCACCAAGTCTCCCTTTTCGACCATTTCTTCCAGATCAATGATGTGAGTGACCTGATGAACGTCGCTGAATCCTTGGCGGGTTGCCCATTCAATAGCGCCTGGCTGGCGTGTTACCAAAAATGTAGTCATGGTTAACTCCTTTTGCTTGCAGGTTATTCAGGTTGGCCCGACACTTTCTCCAAAAGCACCAGCCGGATATTCCCAATGATCGAGGAATACCGGTTCGTCATAATGCTTGGACATGGCGATTGATCGCCATTTGCTGGAAAGCATGGGATAGGGTGTGCCTTGATTGGCACGATCGATAACTGAATAAATACGATGAATGGTGAGGCCAAACTCATCTTCATATTCAGCTATGCGAGTGAATCCTTTCGGATCCAGCGCACGGACAGTAGCCCATTGATTGGGGCTGCCAAAAATGCACTTCATACAACTGACCCGACCAAAACCGAGCCAGTAAGCAGGGTGGGGATTCACACGGTAGCGCCGGATAATACCCCAGACCTCAGATTCGGACCAGGCATGTACCGGACGCCAGTGATCGACATGGCGGCGAGATTTGCCTTCCCGAAGATCGGCCTTGTGCGGCTCGAAAACCGCATATTTGGCTCTGCCGGGGGATTCCTCACCGCGTTCACCGGTCACGACCAACGTCCGCTTTCCAGCAAACCTGGGATCATTACGGATAGCGGCCGCGGCGACATCGATCTTTAGGTACGCGGAACACCAACGCACAGAGAGGTTGCCGGATACTTGTGGAAACTTGCGGCGGGTCCCTTGCGGACCAACCCCGCCCGTGGTGTACAGTCCGTCCACGGATTGGAAGTGAATGGGTGCCGTGGGCGATTCATTGCGTAGCATTTCCCGCTCGAAGCCACCCTCTTTCCATGAGAAAAAGATTGGCGTACAAAAGGCGGCAGCCACCAGATCGCAATATGATTCTGTGATTGGCCAGTCCATCAATGCGCCTTCTGCCCCATCAATACGGTGGTGCCAAAGTTCAATGCGAGTGCGAGGCACCCCCAGATCAAGCAGATGCAGCAGGCAAGCCAATGAGTCCTTGCCGCCAGAAAAAGCGACCAGGATATGGTCGTAACTCTGAAAGTCTGGACGGGTGACTGATGTTGTGTCTGGCTCCCCAAACAAGGAAGCCTGTGCCCTTGTGGTACTCATGATGAAGCCCGTGGTGAGCAAAGCAATTGCTTGGTGGTCCGGCGACGCTGTTGGTCACAATCCAAACGATCAGATTGACCTATCTGAAGATATGCATGGGTGGTGGACTGTTTACGTCTGGTTGAAATTCGCATGGTCTACTCCTTGCGTATAATCGGCTAAGTGGAAATGGGTGAATTTTTCACCGCTGATAGCGGTATTATTGCGTGCTTGATAGTGTCGGCTTGGATGCTTGGATTGTACCTTGACGAAGGTTCATGTACGGTGCTTTCAAGTATCCCAATATTTGGATATGAGGTTATGGTTATTCCAGGAAATGGCCTGGTCCACTGAAAAATCCGTGCCAACAGACATTGCGTTAGCCATGGTACTATTGGCATGGATTTTTTAGCGAAGTTTAAGATGGTGCCGTAAGTCCCCGCCAATCTGGCGGGGATATAAGGCTTTCAATACGTCACAGGGTTAGCTGGATACCAGCGCCTGCGAATCGAAGGTCCGCGCGAAATCCACGGCAGATGAGATGATGTTATCCGGAACCGGTTTGTAACTGCGAAGGACCGTATGGTCCTCAGCAGCCAGCAGCATAGAGGTGGTGTACAATTTCCCATCTTCTTCTCTACCACCCCATGAGTTTGGTTCGCATATGCGAATATCAACTTTTCCTAGCCGGGATATGTAGATGCTTGGACACACGGTTACCAGGAAGCGGCCGATCTGTTTTTTGGCGGTCATTTTTCGACCCCCTTTTAGCATGGGACTTCGTCTGGTGGCACTTTATCCGTATTCTCGAAAGTGAACCCGGATGTGCTGTTGCTGTCTGCGCCAGTTGCACAGCCAGCGCCGAGGCGATCAACGGCTTCGTTGAACGCATCTTCCACGTCGGCTTCAGTTTCGCCGCGTAGGTAGATGGTGATTTTTCGGACAATCATGTGGTTTCTCCTAAGTCAATGTTACCTCTTTAGAGTTCAGGAATAATTCCATATAAAATCTCGACGCTATGATCGACGACCTCAGCGTCGGTGTCTCCGGTGAGCATGCCCATGTCTTTAAGATGCTCGGCCTCGACATAATGGCCTCCTAAAGCACAGTGATATATTTCCGTGTGACGTTTAGACAAATACTGCGCGTTTCTGGATCACAAGCTTTGGCAAAATGCTCTACGGGTAACGCAGCCGAGAAGTCGTCTCCGTTCAGTATGCCGAGCCGATCGTACCAGTCTGTATTCCTGTCCGGATCATAACCGTTGGCATAGGCCACACGATTTTTGGCATAGCGGTCTTTGTTGTCCTGGTCCAGCAGAAGGCGGGGCAAACCGTTGGATATAAGGTAAACTCCGTTGTCCTTCACGAGCCACAAAGCAGCCGGCACTTTTGCGAGTTCGATGTTGTTATGGTCCGGAAAGCCGTGCTCTCCAATTTTTACGACTCCGCCCTTATGCAGCTTCGGGTCGTTCAGTTCACTGAACGATGGGTTATGTTCCTGACAGCGCAGGGCGTGGTGATACAACATGGCCACGTCGGCCGAAGAGAATCGCAGTTTCATAACACCTCCTGAATTGGTTTGTGGTTGCAAGTGAGGACGCCATTGGCAAACTCCACAGCGGCTACGAGTGCCCTACCTGTATGATTTTTGCCGTATTGGCGGCACATTACTTTTGATTTTTCCATGTCTTCCAGTCCCCTATTGACTCGAAAGCGATATAGCCTCCGTGTATCTTCACAATTTTGGCGGCCCATGGGCACTGCCGTTGTACAAAATACCGGCTGACGTTGCCGGTGAATATTTCTTTTCGCATTTGGTCACGCTCCTTAGTGAATGCCACTTTCGTAACGATCCGCTGCAGTTTCGATCAGAGAGGCCAAGTGTCCTGCCCCGGTCGTCGATTTGCGGCGTAGTGCTTCCGCGTGGCGCCGCAGGCATTGAGAGGTAGGGATCACGTCGTCCAGAAGCAGTTCGATATCCTGCCCCGGTGCGGCGGAGATGAGGGCATAGCGCCCTAATTCAGTATGTTGAATCGTGATGTTCATGCAGACACTCCTCGTTTGGTGCGCTGGTCAGCGCGTGTGGTCCGTATATGGTAATTCCTGGTGGCCCCAGGTGGCGTAGAAATTACTCATTCCCATATCGCGAAGACATGGGAATGAGATCTTGCTGGACATGATGCCAGCAAGA
>JAJYPA010000350.1 GCA_021795795.1 Pseudomonadota bacterium
TGATAAAAATGCCGCCATTGAAATGCTTGTTCAGCATATCCTGACCCGCCCAGTATTCGACGCACTCTTTGAAGGATATGCATTTACGGAGGAAAACCCTGTATCGCGATCGCTGCAGGCGGTATTGGCTGTGGTGGACGATCATGCGCTGGATAGCGAAACGGAGGGGTTGGACAAGTTCTATCAGAGCATTCGTGACCGGGTATCCCTCGCCAAAAGTGAAAAGTCGCGCCAGGATCTCATTCGCAACCTGTATGACACGTTTTTCCAAACGGCATTCCCCCGCATGGCGGCACGACTGGGGATTGTCTATACGCCGGTTGAGGTGGTGGACTTCATTCTGCACAGTGCCGATTATGCACTGAAAAAACACTTTGGGACCAGTATATCTGCACCCGGCGTGCGCGTGTTGGACCCGTTCACCGGCACCGGTACTTTCATGACACGGTTACTGCAGAGTGGATTGATTGCCCCCGAGGATCTGGAAAGAAAATACAAGGAAGAGATGTATGCCAATGAAATTGTTCTGCTTGCGTATTACATTGCCGCACTGAATATCGAGAGTACCTATCACGCGATTACCGGTAAATATGAGCCATTCCCAGGTATTGTGCTAACAGACACGTTTCAGATGGATGAGGTGCGGGATGCTATAGATAGAGTGGTCCTGCCGGAGAATAATGAACGGGTGGATCGTGAAAAGCAGCAGGATATACGTGTAATCTTTGGGAATCCGCCGTATTCTATAGGCCAAACAAGTGAAAATGACAATAATAAAAATAATTTTTATCCAAGACTTGATCACCGGATTAGAGGAACCTATGCTGCGGCGTCAAGTTCTAAATTGGTTAGAAATTTATATGCCTCTGAAATCCGTGCGTTACGGTGGGCGACTGACCGTATAGGTAATAGTGGCGTTGTATCGTTTATTACCAACGGTCGGTTTATAAACAGTAGCAATGCGGACGGACTGAGGAAATCAATAGAAAAAGAGTTTAAGTATGCATACATTTTCAATCTTCGTGGATTTATTAAAGGACGAATAGGTGAAGATGCCAAAAAGGAAGGACAGGGAATATTTGATATTGTAACAGGAACAGCAATTATCGTGCTTATAAAGCTAGAGAAACATGAAAATCTATGCGAATTATTTTACCACGATATTGGGGATTATCTAAGTCGTGAAGAAAAACTTGGGCTTGTTAGTAAATTTACCAATATAAGTGGCGTGAAGTTCATAAAAATAGAGCCAAACGATTCTGGCGATTGGGCAGAACAAAGGAATCAAGAGTTTGATCATTTTGTCGCTTTAGGAAGCAAGGAAAAAGAGCAGGACAAAACCATATTCTCTACATATTCACTCGGTATTATAACTGGCCGGGATGCGTGGGCCTATAGTTTTTCTAAAAGTGATCTGGAGTGCAACATGCGGAGAATGATTGAATACTACGATCAAGAAACCGCCATGTACCAGAAAGCCAGTCAAGGGCTGAGTAAAAATAATAAGCCGGACGTTGAGGAGATAGTCAATAGCAACCCTAAGTATATAAGCTGGACACACAATCTGAAAGTAGATGCCACATCAGGGAAGCAGTACAAAATTGAGCCCCAGTGTGTCGTTGAAAGCCTGTATAGGCCATATTCCCGGCAACACCTATATTTCAACCGGAGATTTAATGAAAGAGTCTATCAAATACCGAAATTGTTCCCTACAGACAGCCACAAAAATATCGTTATCTCTGTAACAGGGATAGGCGCTAGGCGTTCTTTCTCCGCGTTGGCCACAGATTGCATTCCAAATTTACACCTTCATGATACAGGCCAATGTTTCCCCCTCTACTGGTACGAAAAAGCCAGTGATACCAAACCCGGAGAGATCAAACAGGCAAGTCTCCTGGACGACGCGCCACCAGCAGATCAAGATGGTTACATTCGCCATGATGCAATCACCGACTGGGCCTTAAACACTTTTTGTGAGCAATACAAAGACACCAGCATCACCAAAGAGGATATCTTCTGGTATGTGTACGGCATACTCCATTCGCCTGAATACTGCACACGCTTTGCAAATGACCTCAAGAAGATGTTACCCCATATCCCTTACGCACCGGACTTCTGGGTATTCAGCAAGGCTGGCCGCGAGTTGGGCAGGTGGCACCTGAGCTATGAAAATGTTGAGCCATGGCCGCTTACTGAAGCACTACACGGCACCATTGAAGATTGCCGGGTGGTGAAGATGCGCTTTGGTAAGAATGAGCATGGCAAGGCTGACAAGACGGTTATCCGGTATAACGACTACCTGTCTCTGACTGAAATCCCGCTGGAAGCCTATGAGTATGTGGTGAATGGTAGGTCCGCAATCGAATGGATCATGGATCGCTATGAAGTCACGACGGACAAAGCCAGCGGCATCGTGAATGATCCGAACAAGTGGGCAGAGGAACATGGTGAACCTAGTTACATTGTGGATCTGATCAAGCGTGTCGTTAGGGTTAGTATGGAGACTGTGCGCGTTGTGAAGGGATTGCCCTCGATGTCCTCATGAGTTGGCTACAGACTATATTCGCATCTCTATTGGGAACCGTTGTCGGGTCTTCGGTAACTGGCATGATAGCAGCGCGCAATGAAGATAAACGAAAACAAACCTTAATTATTGAAGGGCTTGCCTCGGTACGGACTGAACTCCTGATAGCGGCAAATCGGGTAACGAGTTCTATACTCAGTGCGCGGATGGCAATGGATACGGGACAACTTCCACCAATCGGTGATGATCTTACACTAATGTATCGCACCCACGCGTCAATATTGCATATAAATCTTTCAGCAAAAAATATGCTTTTTATAACGGTCGCCTATTCCTCCCTTGGAATATATGCCCAAGGCAGAAGTGTTAAAGATCATCCAAGCCAATTTTCATTCACTTATGGCTTATATATGAATACGCTGAGTGCTATATACAATTCCTATGTGCTTCTTGGAGAAATATTATTGTCCAAATACAAAACTTCTATTCCTTCTGAGTTCCCTGTTTTTTACCTCGGCGCACATGCTGTCTGCCAAGCCTGCGACATAGAACTCAGGAAGTTTAGAAATACTCCCGTCGATAGCTTTGGGGATAAAACGTCTGATATGCGAAACGATATTAGAAATGTCAAAGCCTTTGCCGACTGCTTGTTGATGAACATGAAAGAAAAAGGATATAAACCCACGGAATTGGAAATATCATCTACTTCATAGTGCAGTCGGATGTAACACCATTAATTTATTTTCCAGCACAGGCACGCGCGATCAGTCCCATCTTCAGCCCCTCCGAAAATACCCGATAGATGGACACACCCCACATGCGGGACCGCTCGGATTGTCTTATTCATCTCTGATGGGGTCATGGCGGTCATCTCAGAATCTCCATGCGCCTATTTCCTCAAACGTGGCCAAGGTTGGAATATGGCTGTCATACGCTTCCGTTTCCAGAAGACGTTTGGTTGGAATCAGGTAAAAACCTTTCTGGCTATAGCGAAGGCAAGATGGTGTGATCCGGAGACGCGTCATGTAAAATCTCCCGTGCGGCATTGATCTGCGCCGCATTGATACCAATTGCCCGTGGTGAGATCGCGAACAAATGTTCAGCGATGGCAATTTCAGTGCCAATATCGACTTCGGCTGCTTTGAACGCAGCCGCGAGAGCGGCACTGTCGACGCCATTCCGCCGCGCGACGTAAGCCAGGGACAGAAGGTTCTCCGTGTCACCTGCGAGAGTGCGGATGAAGTCTGCCAAGATCGGCTTCACCTCGGCACTGAGGGCAAAGCTGTTAGGCCCGGTAGGGCCGGAAAGCCATTTCGCCCTGCGGATCGCGAGGTGTCGGACGGCTTCTGACCAGAACTCTCTATTCAATTGGTCGGTGGCAGCCATTTCGCGGACGGCCTCGTGGAGACACGGAAGCAAGTTCTCTATGGCCGATGAGCGATCATATTCGAGCGGACGCTGTGGCTCAATCAGGTGGTCCAGCATCATGAGGCCGACACTGAACTGAAGCATAAGAAGCTTGGCGGCCTCATTTCTACCTTGCCAGCCATCGTTCTCGGTCTCGTCGGGGTCTCCAAACTCAACGATTTCGCGCAATGTGTCCGTCGAGTCCCAAAACTGTTTCCACAGATCGTCGGCACGTCCAGCCTCGACCATCGGGATGGCGAGCAGGCGAGCGCCATATCCGTCAGCCCTTGGCCCGGCACCCTCAAAGGGGATAGCGTGGAGCTTGAGGCTTTGACCAGGTTGCGTCGGCCATTCATCGGGGGAGATATGCCACTCGTCAAAGAACTCAGATGGGGAAGGCATTGAAGATTTCCTGCCGAGTGCGATCAACGCGCCGGCCGCGACCTGACACCAGGGCTCCCAGGGTTCCGCGTCCGGCGCAGGCTCCGGGCTCCAACGATCCGCTGGCATCTTGACTATGAGAGCCTCGAGAAGCGCGTCCTCGATGAAGCCTTGTGAAGCTGCATCAGTGGGATGCGGAAGCGGGTTAGCCGACACGGCTGGAATGGCGGTCCGGACGAGCCAGTTTCCCCATCGCGTCATGCATCCAACGGCATCCGCGCGCGGCGCGATGGTCTTTGCGACTTCGGCGGCGAGACTCTTGATATCGTTGGTCGCCTCGGAAACTTGGTTCGGGGTGGGCTCGTGGCCGAGCCCAAACTGGAACTGATCTCGCGCGATCCCCAGCAGGAGCGGCAGGATCAGAGAACCGTTCCACTTCGCCTGTTCCCCAAAAGCTGCTGGTGCCACCGAAGCCACAGCCTTCCAGCGTTCAAACCGCCACGACGCACCGCACCACATAAGCGCGTGCGCCACAGGATCGGGGTAATCGTAGAGAGCGAGCAACCGGACAAACTCGGCCACGTCGATTTCGGCAACGATTGACAGAACATGGTCATCGTCGCTACCAACCGCATGGAAGCTGTGCTCGAAGCTCCCACGCCAGAGAGCTGAGAGCTGGGGATGCCTTTGCCAGTGCTCCCTCTGATTTCCGCCAGTCTTTTTTTCACGTTGGATGGCGCGGCGTCCCGGGTTTTGGGCGGCTACTTCCACGATGTTACGTGCGATCACGAAGAACTGGTCTCGGAATGTGGTTTCAGTGGACGCGGCAATGACCGCTTGGGGCAGGAAGGTTTCGAGCGGGGCAGAATGCCAGGCCAGGGACCATAGATACTCCCACATCTCGCGTGTGGGCGTCTTTCGGAGCGCCGCGATGCCAGCTAGAGCCAGCACGACCTGGCGCACGGTTTCGTCATAGTCGCCAAACGTGTTCTGCTGATCGATGGCCGCCGATAGCTCGGCGTGTTTCTCCCGCGGGTCAACCTTCTCTTTGAAGGCGTCAACCAGGGCCTGAATTAGAGCCGTGAAAGCGCCGGTCGCTTCTACCTCGCGGAGAAGATTCGCAGGGATGTCCGCAAGCCGTTGCTGCGGGACATGGACGGGGTTGCTTAACCGATATCGGCGCTCTTGCGGCCACTCAACCATGGCGCCCTCTGTGTTGAACATCGCTGTCGCCATTCCAGGCGTCGTCAAAGAAGCGTACCGCTTTGTGGGCCTCAGCATCCCAGCCCCGTGTGGCGGCATTTACACGGTTGTGGAGCCCCCCAACCGTGGCCCCAAAGTGCCAGAGCTCGTTGTCGATAACGGCGAAGCGGTCATGCACGTAAGGAAACTTGCTGCCAAGAGAGAATCTGATCTCAATCTTCGCCGCACCAGCTCGCCGTGGCGCGCGTTGGTTTATGGTCGCAACATGCTCGTTGAACAGTTTCTGTATCTCGCATTGCTCCGTCCGATTTCCATGTGCATTGGTCAGGAACCGGATATCGTTAGCAACTAGTCCATCGGGAAGCCAGAAGAGGATTTGCTCGTACCGACTCTGCCGGGATTGGCCTTCCTGCGGCTTGAAGAGAAAGTCGTCGAGAACGAGGATACGATTTTGGGCCATCCAGGCGGCCTCGACAAACGCGGTGAGGGCTTCAGGTGGACACGCAGCCTGCCGGGCTTTGATAGCAGGCAAGCTTGGAAACGCGCAGGAATCTGAACCTCTGCTGTCATCACCGTAGCCGGGGAATGTTGGCCAGAGAATTTGCGGCTCCGGATAGGGGCGGGTGACAGGCGCGGTCACGTTGACGGAACGTGGAGGGGCCAATGGCACGGGTTAGGTTCTTCCCGAAGGTGAGGCTGGTGCCAGCCGGCGCTGCGAAGCATAGGTTTCAAATGGCAGCGCTAGGCTCGCCATTGCCCGCAGCCTTGCGAGGATCGGTTCACTGTCCGGTACGCTGAGAATGAGTGAGGCACGCTCTCCCAGCGCGTTGAGCGAATTGCCGAGGAACAGAACCTCCTCATCGATTACCAAGAACCGGTCATGAAGCGGTGGTGATTTCCCGCTCAAAACCAAAGTCGTGACACTTTTCATTCCTCGTGCACTGAGCGTCGCGAGCGCACTGGCGAAACTCGTTAGTCTTTCGTCCTCAGTCACTATACTGGTGGAGTTCTTGACCGGCTCCTGAGCGCCATCCTGCCGCACGCGGCAGTCCTCGGCGTGCGTGCTCTCGAAGGCGAGCCGCGACGTAAGGATGGTGAAGTCGATCCGGGTGCGTGGAACCGCATGTAGAAACTGCGCAATTTGGAGCGCCCCGAAATAGGGGTCAGCAACCATCACCGACGATCTGGCTCTTCCGATTTGCTCGCGTAAGAACGAAGATGCTTCATTGCGCTGGCCACCATCAAACCAGGTCTGCTTGTACTGTTTTGCAGCGACCCTTCGGATACGGCGCTGCTCCGCCTCGGCCACTTTGGCGATCGCATTGTCGTATCGCCCTTCACCGACCTCAATCGGGATCTCATGCGCATATTCGGTGACCTCGTAGCTGTCGGTTGAGCTACGCGGCGACTCTGTCCGCGGAACTTGGACCCTTACTCTACGACCTGCCACACCGAGTGACAGCTTCACTGCGCGAATGAACGGAAGCGGCTGTTGGTAAGCGATGACCCCCTGTACGGGGTGTGAGATGACATAGCCGGTTTGATCGAACGGTAAGGCGCTTTCGATAGTAACTAGGCCATCGGCTGGGACATCGACAGTTTCAAACCGTGATAGGAGATTGGATCGGCGCTCGAGAGCCGTCAGTTTCAGGTCGTCGAGGCTTTGACCTGGACGGGGCACCAGCCGGTAGACGAGGCGCTCGTCCCCATCATTGTCCTGTGCAGGAACCAGGGAGTGCTGGACGCGGCGCAGGACGGGATCGGGAACGACAAGAACTAGTCCGCCGAGATATTCGGTGTAGTCCGAGAGGTCAAGATGCAGGCGGCGCTTCAAGAAGCTGATGGCCGAGCCATCAGCAATGACAGCTTCGAAGCCGGTGTTGTCGCCAAAACGGCGGTGGATGCGCGGGGCTCCGGGTCCGCGGAATGGCGCAGGATCACCCGGCCCACCTGCATTCGAGAATAGATCGGTGCCTAGCGGGACGCCAAGGGAAGGCCACTGCGGGTTGTCCTCGAAGGAGGTTGGCGAGAGGGGAACGCCGTCCCTGTTCCTTTCGTCTTCGGTTGAATCAGTCGGAACAGGGGTTGTGATGTCATTCGCTCCAGCTTCGCGATACCAGTCTATGGCATCACGCGCGCTTAGGACCGTCCGCTTGAAGAAAACCTTGCCGTTTCTACCCTTTAGCTTGTGACAGTCAAGCTTCCGGGCGCTGGGGGGGCGTGGACGATCCCTTGTAAGAAGGGAGACCGAGCCGAAAAGCAACCGCGCCTGCGATGCCGAGGCCGGAAAAAAGGTCGCAAGTCGAACGACGGCCCAATCGAACGCGCTAGCGAATTCGCCTTCCTGAGCAGCCGTCATCAAGCCCCGCCAAGTAGTTCGCGTTCCACCCGCCTGCCTTATCCTTGCTGGGTATGTTGCGCGTGATGAGAACATCGATGTTGCGCAAGTTTTATCCCGACTGCAATGTATACCAATGGCTGACCCCCACTTTTAAGTGTAACCATGTTGTTGGTATCAGACAAGAACATACGTTGACCATGCTGGACGAGGCATCACCGAGCGCCAGCAATATCCAATATCGCTAACGGCAAACCTGCGCCAAGCGAAGCGCGAAGCAGGATGGGGTCTCGGGGCGTAGCCCTGAGCAGGTGGGCTGTAGGAACTGGTCCGCGTTAGCGGGCCGGGTCCTACCTGCCCCTACCCTGCCCAACAATTCCGCGAAGCGGCGCCCACGATTTGCCCACCATACGTCCCCACCGTCCCATCATCGTGGCAATAGTGTAATGACCAGACCATATCTGTGGATAACGGGAGACTTCCATGGG
>JAJYPA010000002.1 GCA_021795795.1 Pseudomonadota bacterium
GCTTCCCCCGATGGCGCGAAACCAGGCCTGCCGCTCCTTCAGCCCGATAGCGGGCCACCAGGCGTTTGACCTGACGCGCACTCACCCCCAACTGCAGGGCCGCATCCCCCTGGCGCAGCCGCTTGCCCACCACCTGCTGGATTACCCCCAGTCGGTCGACCTCTTGGTGACTCATCGTAATATGCTCCTCTGCCATCACCCCTCCCGAAACCAAAAGGGGACATTTTAGAATTGGACAAAGGGGACATTACGGCTTTGGGCTAACACACGGTAAACCAGCAAATTTACAGTCCATTATGATTCCGGTATGATGTGTTGTTATTTGCCCGGGTGGTGAAACTGGTAGACACAAGAGACTTAAAATCTCTCGAAGGCAACTTCGTGCCGGTTCGATTCCGGCCCCGGGCACCATTTGATGATTTTTTACCGTTTCATACAGTCCTAGAATCTTAACAAAACCCGCATTAAACCTAGGTTTGCGGGTTTTTATGCCTATTGCGTCCAAAAAGATTCCTTCGAATCGCTGAATTATTCGATGAGGAAGGTGCTGAAGAACCGTGGCGCATATCCGAACGATAAGTCGATCATGAAGCTCATGTTTATGGGCCTGAAGAACGTGGCCAGAAAATGGACTCGTCCCATTAGGGACTGGAAAGCGGCACTCAATCAGTTCGTCATTCTGTACGGTGACCGGGTGCCTAACTAAACTCAGTTACACAAATTATTTGACACCTTCGAACTTTGAGCTGACCGCATCTGACGCCCTGCTTATGCTGTTTACACCAGATGCTTTCGATTTCAAGCAGCATCATGCGGCGATATTTGTATGTGGTCATTGAAACCACCAATCGTTAAAGCAGTCAACGAGTCAAGGAATCCCAGATTAAATCAGAGCCTTAGTGCGGCGCAGAGACGTGCTTCCAATGGACGATCACAAGCGTGATTGCTCATGAGGAAAATCAAAAAACACATTTTTTGATTTTCGCCCTCTGAACATTCCAGGATGGAATTATTCAGAGCTTCCTTAATGGAAGATTACTTACTCAGCTTGGCGGGGTCTGTCATCTTGGCACCATCGTACATGCTGTACTCAACGATAGAACCATCATAAAGACGGGCTTTCTTGTCGCCCACGATTTCATGAGTCACAAACCAAAGGCCGGAGGCCAGGTGACCGGTGTTGCAGTAGTCGATGATCTCCTTACCCGGATTCAAACCGACGGCTTTGAACATGGATTCATAGCTAGCTTTGGGCAGGAAGCTTGCAGAAGCTCCATCGGCGGTGGTCAGTAGATCTGGCGGAACGTTCTTCGCACCGGGCAGATGACCAGACAGTTCTTTGGGTTTGGTGAAAACTCCCATGAACTGGTTGGATGGACGGGCGTCGGCAAGTTCGACAGCGCCCGGTTGTTCAAGGGCTTTTTTGACATCCTGATAAGTCGCAAGAATATTCTTGCGCTCGGCAGTAGCAATCCAGTTGCCCGCGGAAGCGGCAGGTGAATCGGTCGCCGCTGGCATGCCGTCTGCCAACCATTGGGCCATACCGCCGTTCAAAATGGCCATGTTGTCCTGACCGTAGTATTTCAACTGCCAGTACAAACGAGTGGCCTCGTCAACGTCTGGAGTAGAAAGACCTTTGGGCACGATCACGATGGGCTGATCCTTGTTCACGCCCCATGATTGAACCAGTTTCTCGAAGGCCGCCTTTTCAGGGATAACACCCGGTACCTTCTTGCCATCAATGTCACGCGTGACACGGATCGCCTTGAAATCGACAAACGATGCGCCCGGTACATGACCGCTCACGGTCACGGCAACTTTCTTGCCCTTAATCTCTTTGATCTCAGGGGCGGTCGTGAAATCTTTCATGGTGCCACTGACCTGCAGCACCTTGACGTCGTTCAAATGTGCGTTCAGCCAAGCCGGATCAACTAACGGCCCCGGCACAGTAACCGCAAACGCGCTTTGTGCCGCGAACGATGCCGCGATCACAGCGGGCACAAATACAAACTTCTTGAAATTCATTCGTCAAAACTCCTTCTTTAGAACATTTAACTGTCAGATAGCCTACGGCGCATCCAACCACCCCATGAGATGCAAACCAGAAAGTTGCATCGCCTATCAAAACACACCGACCAGATCGTGACAATGTGTGTTTTTTTATGCCGAATAACGCTGCACCCCCATGTGTTGCACTATCGTTAAAATCGCATAGATATCAATGAACTCTTCGCTCAACACCTGTTTTGATCGATCTTCGGCAATCTCAACCGGCAGCTCACCTTCCCCGGTCCAGCCCAGAAATTCATCCCGCGCGATGAGCAATCGCTGAATATGCGGTTCGCACAAACGAACCAACATCATCAACCAACGGGAAACCAACCAGGATGGGCGTGCACGATTAACGACAAACGTATTGGGCAACAGGGAAACCAAATCATTCGCGGAACGAAAGTACTCGTCCGTCACCCAGCGATTGGTTGTGAACAGGGAACGTACGGCACCTCGCGCATCAATGGAAACACCTACAAAATGGCTGAATCGGGCACTCGGTTCCGGACGAATAAACAGATGAAAATGGCCATGCTCATCACAAGGACGCTCACCATCAGCATGCGCATGGTAGTAATACATTGCTCCCGTATCCGGGTCCGACACATCTCCTGAGGGATAGTGCTGCCAGCGAAGCACGGGCGAATCAGGTTCATCTCTGAGCAACTCACCCAGAATCGTTTGTTGATCATTAATCAGAGCCTGATTGATATCGAAAAATTCCTGAGCCGCAGACACGAGCTCGTCGAAATCCGGCTCAGGAAGCTGAATCAGCCAATCCCGATAATCATCCAGCGAGCATAAGGCAGAGATCGTCACACTGAATGTTCTCAACCACGTACTAACCTGGAAATCATTTGAATTGCTTGGATTTAACCTGGATTATCGGCCACCAGGTGCGCAAGGGTTCGCCCCGCGAACGGATGGTGCGCAAGGATTACCACCGCGACTCGCAGGAGCGCAGGGATTCTCGCCGCGAATGGCCGGTGCACAGGGATTGCCACCACGACTGGCCGGTGTACAGGGATTGCCGCCACGACTGGCTGGCGCACATGGGTTGTCTCCCCGACTCGCCGGTGCGCATGGATTCTCGCCACGGGCCTGGGCTACCGGAATAACAGACAGCACGCTCACTGGCGAAGGCGCCACGGCAGCCGCGGTGATCGCTACGGCCAACGCCGGAACGGAAGCGGAGAGAAAACGTCGTGACTTGGAGCGCGTCATTTTTTTATCCTGTTGAGTCATGAATCAAATCCCCTAAAAGTCGTTATTCGAAATGTTCAGCATGAGTGTCAGCGCACTTAATTCAAAAGCGACAAGCCAATACAATACTTAAGCTGCACGCGAACCAAGATTACCATGTACCGCACTACCCTCTCCATCGAAGGAAATCGTCGGATCAGTTTCATCCACGATATCTTCTGCGGTAATCACACCATGAGTCCGGCGCTCTAATACCCGACCCAGCGCGAAGCCACCTACGGCGACCAACACCATTACGGCCCAGATCAGCCAAGGTGAAACTCCGAGATACTGCGGCAAGGTTTTGGCAGTGAATTGCGCCGAATGCAAAATGGACTGGATCAGGGCGCTATCGTACACAGACGCAAAACCGAAAATCCCCAGCACCATGCCCACCATAAAGACCAGACCATCAATCCGTCCCGACATGAAGCCAACAACCGAAGTGCCAGGGCAATAGCCACCGATTGCGAAACCGGCTCCGATCAGGGCAGCCCCGGAAACTGTTGCCCAGAGGAACGTGGTTGGCACGAAGAATCCCTTGGAACCGAAGTAATTTCCGGTTTGCAGGAGAAGAATACCCAGAGAAGCCACGATGATGGCCGTAAACATGACCTTGAAGACAGACCAGTCCGTCAGGCGGAACTGAGCCGTCAGCTTGCACGGAGACCCGAAACCCGCCTGTTCAAGCACATAGCCGAACAAGATCCCCGAAGCCAGTGCAGTACCTGCTACCCCATAATCCATTACCAGACCCTCCGCAACAGTGCGCTCATACCAAGGCCAACAAAAAAGAAGACCACGAGGAAGACAAATCCACCGATGCCGAGCATTGCTGTACCGGACAAACCGACACCGCTCGTGCAACCAGCCGCAAGGCGAGAACCGAAACCAGCAAGTGCGCCACCGATCAAGGCGAGGGCAAGACGCGGCCAAACCCCGATTTTACCGGCGCCCGTATCGACTTTCAGTTTGAAGCGCCCTGCGCTGGCAGCAGCCAGAAGCGCGCCGATGGCGACCCCGACAACCTCGACGACGATCCAGCTCGCAAACGGGTTGGCGCCATTCGCAACCATGCCGCCGAGATAACCATTGGACTGCGTTGCCGCCGGTGCGATCTGCATCCCCAACCAGGCGGCAATACTGGCGAACGTACCCGAGGCCCCTACGCCATTCCCGACGAGAACGAAGGTAAGTATAAGAACCAATCCGAGCACCAACCCAGCGACCAGAGGCGGCCACAGAGGGCGAACCGACGAACCATCAGACATATATCACTCCTTTTCTCTACTAATCGATGCCATCAGACCTTTTAGCCTAAATAAAGGGGGAATGCCCAATCGATATGTTTGATTGAACCATTCGCCCCCTCTATTGATGCACTTAAAGCCTTTTCATTCAACGGCATTTCAGAATGAAGCCGACTCAGCTTCGAGGTAAGCAAGTGAGGTGTACTTGCCTATGTTTTCGTCGAAGCCTTTGGTTACCGGTGCGTATTTTTTCACGCGCGGATCTTCAAGTGCCAAAGATTTGGCCAATTCCTGCCCGCCCATCTGCTCGACGGCCTTTTGTGCAGACTGGTAAATCCCCTCGAACAATTCCCGGTTGTGCGCAAGAACCTGCTTGCCGGGATGCCCATGTGCGGGAATCCACAATGCCCCCGGCACCGCCGCTTCCAGCGCATCATAATTTTTGAATGTCCCGCGGAAACTGCCATCGTCCATGAATGCGATTCGATTATCCATCGCGACATCACCGACATGAACGATATTGTGCCCCACGATTTCCAGACTGATATCGGAGGGCGTATGTGCCGTACCATAGAAATGCACCTTGATTTTCGTATCAACGAAATCGAGAACGTCGCCATGGCTCAATGCCAGTGTCGGCGGCGTGACGGCCGTACCTACGGTGGCGTTGTCGGTCGAACGCTCCATCAGGTTGCGCCAGAACTCACCTTGCCCGGTCTTGATGGCCGAAATGGTTTTCTGGTGTGCATATAGAGGCACATCTGGGTTCTCATTCACGAAGGCATGATTCCCTAACCAGTGATCACCGTGATAATGCGTGTTGATAACGGCCACTACCGGCGCGTTCGTGATTTGGCGAATCTGGCGCAGGGCCATCTCTCCAATTTGCCGGGAAGCTCCGCTATCGATAATGACCACGCCTTTTTTCGTGTTCACAAAAGTCACGTTACTCATCATCCCTTGATTTTCAACAGAGGGGAAACCCCATGGTGAGACTATGCATAATACGTTCTCAGACAACTGGGTAGGCTTGATGTCAGGCACCTTTGGCCCGGCAATAACCAGATTCTCCTCTGCAAAAACACGCGCGGAAAAAGCAGCTGGCAACATGGTCGCTCCGGCCACGAAGCCTACGGATTGCAAAAAGCGTCGACGGGGCATACGTTCTGTAACTGATTTCATTGTGATTGATCTCATTTTTATTTGACTCCCAACCTGGATAAGTCGACTCGACCGGATGACCAAGCATGACTCCTGCTATGATCTTGGTCAGTGCAATGAAAGATTTCAATACCATGATTATTAATTCTTCAAATGAGCCCCTGGATTTGCTTGTCGATTCGCCGCGATTTCGACACCACAGCCTGCACGCCAATCTCCAGCTCGGAACCGGAATCATTACCTCCTCGCTCCAAGGACACGACCAGACCCCATGAGTTGTCTCAATCACCACGACTGCGCCACCTTCGCACTTGCACATGCTGAAGAGGTTTGTCTTGCACGTGGCGCGCGATTAACCCCCATCCGGCGTGCCGTGCTGACGGAAATATGGGCGAACCACGAGGCGACGAAAGCCTATGATTTGATTGCTCGGCTCTCAAGCGAAGGCAGCCTGATCAAGCCGCCCACCGTTTATCGCGCACTTGATTTTTTGCTGGCACACGGGTTGATTCACCGCATCGAGAGTTTGAATGCATTCATCGGCTGCCATCATCCGGACATGCAGCATCAGGCCATTTTGATGATCTGCGACCAATGCGGCACGATTAACGAAGCAGCCAGCGAGCCCCTCAATGGCATCCTGAGTGCGCTCACTCTTGCGGAGAAATTCAAAGTGACGCACCAGTCCATAGAGCTGCACGGTCTATGCGCGACCTGCCAAAGGCAGTGATGAAAGAAGTCCGCATCACTGCTGACTTCAAGCTAAAATATCCCCCGTCATTTCCGCCACATCTGGTCTTCTCATGCCTACACCCCAAGAAATAGCCCAACTACGTGCCGATCTGGTTCAAACCACCACGCTGATGAATCAATCGCTCACGCTGCATTCCACCTGGGGATTGTTCTCCCCGCGTGAAATCGACGAAGGCACACGTTTACTGATGGGTTTTCTAAATGCGCCGGAACCCGGCCAGACTATTGTGGATCTGGGATGCGGCTATGGACCGATCGGGCTGGCCCTCGCAAAGGCCCAACCCAAAGCAGAAGTGATTTTGCTCGACAAGGATTTCGTCGCCTGCGCATTTGCGGCAAGCAATGCCAAACTCAATCATTTGGGCAACGTCGTCGTCAAGCCCAGCAACGGTCTCGATGCCCTGCGCGGCCAACAACATGTGGATCGAATCGTATCGAACGTCCCTGCCAAGGTGGGCAAGGAGATGTGGTCGATCATGCTCTGGGATGCTGCCGAGGCGCTCAACCCCGGCGGGGATATCTGGTTTGTGAGTATCAACGGGTTGCGCGACTACTTCAAACGCACATTCAAGGAACAGTTCGGCAACTACGAAAAAATCAAACAGGGCCAGAGCTACACCATTCATCGAGCAATCAAATCTTAGACTTTTCCAGGTTTGCCTTGACGTTTAACCGACATTCATCATCCGATCGAGAGTATTTCCAGTGACGACTGATTTCTATACCTGGCATGTGCAGGGCGATGGCACAGCGCGCCTGCTTCCCCTTTCAGATGAAACGCCCTGCGCGGGACCAGTCTGGGTGCACCTGAATTACGCCCAGCCTGAAGCCCAGGAATGGATACGTAGTCAAGTCGATCTGGACAGCACGGTTCAGGACACCCTTTTGGCTGGAGTGACTCGACCACGCGCCTTGATTCTCGATCAAGGCCTGCTGCTGACGCTGCGTGGCATCAATCACAACCCGGGGCAAGAGCCAGACGACATGATCGGCATCCGGCTCTGGATCACGCCAAAGCTCATCATCAGCACTCATCTGCGCACCTTGCGGGCAGTCAATACGTTGCAGCGCGATATGGAAACAAACAATGCGCCCAAAGATGCCGGGCAATTTGTCACGCGGCTCGTTGAACTTCTGAACGACAACATGCTGGATACGATCGAAGAAATCGACGAACTCACCGGCAATTACGAGAAAATCATGCTAATCAGTGAAGATGTCGAACCGGTGTCCGACCGCGACCTGGCCGATCTGCGCACGATGATTCTCACGTTGCGGCGTTATCTGGGCCCTCAAAGGGATGCATTGCTCACCGTTATCGGCAGCCATCTGATCTGGATGAAGAAAGGGCCGATCCAGCGCCTGCGCGAAGCGGAAAACAGACTGACTCGCTATCTTGAGGTACTGGATGCCTCCCGAGACCAAATGCGCATTATTCAGGAACAGTTGCAGACCCGCTCCAACAATGAACTGAACAAACAACTGACCTTCCTCACTGCGCTATCAGCCATTTTCCTGCCGTTGACGTTCATTACCGGCCTGTTCGGGGTCAACATCGACGGTATTCCGGGCAATCAGGGGCATCCGTGGGCCTTCAGTATCTTCGCTCTGCTACTGGGGGCACTGGGCGCCGTTCTCATCTACCTGTTCAAACGCGCCCGATTGTTCTGACCGCTCGCGCCGCTTGCTCAACTCAAGAGGCACGAGACATCAACTTGGATAATGCCCGAACACCAGTGGCTCGTAGAATTGTTTTTTTATGATCAAAACGTGCTGTCGACACCTTCGGGACAGGCTTTGGGTCATCGATTTCTTGCCGCACCTTCGCCTGAGCGGGCAACAACGGCAGAAACCCTGCCGCCATAATCTCCAATGCGTCATGCATCCCCAAACAATTCAGAACCTCTTCGGGCGCTTCGATGAAACGCGCATAAGAAATTCCCCCAAGATGCAGCCGGCAGGCTGCATAAACTTCAGCCCATTCAATCGATGCAGTATGTGTGGCGGTATCAAGTACGTGACCCATGATTAATCTCCATGTGTGTCTATTTAATCTACACGAATAGATAGTAGACACTTGATCGAGATGCGTCAATATTGTTTAGTCAAGTTTATTGACACATGTTGTATTTACGGCACAATGATGCATAACAGGCTGCTGAAATGAGTATTTCAGCAGCCTGTTATGCGGGACATGGATGTCCCGCCCACGAATACGGGCGTGTACCGGATTCGTAAGGGCTGAAAAATCATCTACCGGCACACACAAAAGACCATGCTTAATCACGCTGAAATCGCGGCCCTGAAATGGGATGTTCGACAACGCCTCACGCTATTGGAAAGCACACTGTTGCTCACGGGTTGGGTGCGCACGCAGGCGCTCGTCGAGACGTTCAGCATCAGTCGGGCTCAGGCATCCAAGGATTTTGCGGTGTACATGAACCTTCGCCCCGATAACCTCAAGTACAACAAATCACTGAAATATTATGAGGCTGGTGACACGTTCACCCCGCTACTGCTCACCGGTTCGGCCACGGATGTACTCAATGCCCTGCAGGTGGTTAATCCACAACAAACACCCGTGGTTACCCTGGCTGCCACTTTGCCAGCCATCCAGGTGGTACAGCCCCTGGATCGTCAACTGGATTGGTCGGTTCTGAAGGCTGTGAGTCAGGCCATCTGCCAAAAACGCAAACTCAAGGCTGCGTACCAGTCCATGAATCGCAATGAACCAACCGAGTTGACCCTCTCGCCGCATCATTTGGTGTTCAGTGGTTTCCGCTGGCATGTGCGCGCATTCAGTGATACGCATCAGGCATACCGTGATTTCGTATTGGCACGATTCAGGGGAGAGGCGCCCCAATTGCTGAATGAAACTGCGATCACGGGCGATCACGATGAGGCATGGCATCAAACCATTGATGTGATCATCGAGCCGCACCCGGACCTTCCGGAAAGCCAGCGAATGATTCTGGCCGAGGACTACGGAATGGTCGATGGAACACGTTGCGAGCCCGTTCGTCAGGCTTTACTGCCCTACTTCTTGCGGTTGATGCAAATTGAGCCCGAACGGCAACACCCCGACCCGAAAATCCAGCAGATCATCCTGAAAAACCCGGAACAGGTTCAACCGTTTTTGTGGAACAACAACACGCCTGCAGAAAATGGGTGTTAATTCGGGCGGGTGCTAGCGACTGGGCAAATAGGCCATGGGATCGACGGGTTTACCATCCCGACGTATCTGGAACAACAAACTGCCGGTTTTATCCTTTGCACGCCCATCTCGCCGCCCCATGGTCGCCACGACTTGCCCTATCTGAACGGACTGCCCCTCCTTCACTAGAAGGCTGCGGTTGTAACCATAAGCCGATAGCCATGTCGAATCATGCTTGATGATCAAGAGATTACCGTATCCAGGCAGACCATTGCCGGCATAAACCACTTCCCCGGCTGCGCTGGCACGAACAGGTTCTCCGATTTGACCTGCCAGAATCAACCCCTTTTGCTGCTTGCTTTGGTCAATAAACCGACTCAGAACACGTCCGTTAACCGGCCACTGCCAAGCCACGCCCTGAGACGAAACGGAGGCATTGGAGCGGGTTGAGGCTGATTGGGAGGTCGGTTTCGTGGCCGAAGGTTGATGTGGAACGGCTTGTGTCGTCGTGTTTGCGGCGGCTCGTGCGGTTTGCCCTGGCGGCGTCAGTCTCAGTATTTGCCCCGCACGCAAATCACGCGGATTGCGGATGCCGTTCCAACGCGCGACATCACGCCAATCCAGATCATTCGCCACGGCAATGGAGTAGAGCGTGTCCCCCGGTCGAACGCCTATGGCCGAAGCTTCTTGCCCTGCCCACCGATCAAAATGAGACCCTGTGGCGCAGCCCGACAAGGTGATCACGCCAAGCAGCAACCCAACCCATGCCATCCGGACGGGCCCCATACGGGCAGCAAGACGCGATAACTGGTTCACGATGGGATAATGCACTCCATTCGGTCAGTATTTCGTCCATCGCCATAGAATCACGGCGATGGCCAGTAAAGCGACCGTCAACCAACCCAGCCACTCAATATAGTGGCGGAGCTTGGGGGCAATCTTCGGCCCGGCCCAGGCGATCAACCCGGCGACCAGATAAAACCGCCCGCCTCGCCCGGCCAGAGAAGCGACAAAAAACAAGGCCGGATTCATGGTCAGCGCACCGGCCGTAATCGTAAACGCCTTATAGGGAATGGGTGAAAAACCCGCCACGATGATCGCCCAGAATCCCCACTCATCAAACCAGAGTCTGGCTTTTTCAAAAACCGAACCATAGCCCCATTGCTGGATATAGGGCATCAGCCAATCAATTGCCAGCCAGCCGATCAAATACCCGAATAGGCCGCCAACGGCAGAAAAGACGGTTGCAATGGTCGCAAACTGCCACCAACAGCGCGGGCGGGCCATGGCCATTGGAAGCAGCATGACATCGGGAGGAATCGGGAAAAACGAGGATTCCGCGAAGCTTAGTCCGCCCAGTGCAACTGGCGCATGTCGATGCGCTGACCAGGATAAAACTCGATCGTAAAGAGCGCCAAATAGTCTCAAGACTGTTCTCCATGAAGCATGGGGACAAAACTGACCGCATCGAAAAACTGACTCCTGAAGTCCGTTTCGGTACGGGTAATCACGGTAAGTCGCTGGGCCCCACCCTGCGCACCAACCGGCACAATGAGTCGACCGCCGACGGCCAGCTGCACTTTAAGCTCATCGGGAATGGTTGGTGGCGCCGCGGTCACGATGATTCCATCGAATGGAGCCTGCGAAGGCCATCCCTTGAAACCATCTCGGTGCAAATAACGGATATTCAACAATCCCAGCCTGCGGTGACGGGCCTTGGCCACGTCAAGAAAAGTCCCGATCCGTTCGATCGTGAACACCGCACAACCACATTGAGCAAGCACAGCGGCCTGATACCCCGAACCGGTGCCGACCTCCAACACCCGTTTCACCGGGATACTCGCCCCCAGAAGCAGCTCGGACATCCGCCCCACAATATAAGGCTGGGATAATGTCTGTCCTTGCCCGATGGGCAACGAGCAATCGTCATATACCCGCATCCGCAGGGCTTCATCGACAAATGCCTCGCGTGCCAAGGTGTTCATCGCGGTCAGAACCTTGGGGTTGGTTACGCCCTGCTGCCGCACTCGTTCGATCATGGCGCCACGTGCCCAGGTATAGTCCGGCCCTCGTTTGGAATAAGGCGGAAGCTCGACTTCAACTTGACGAGCCGTTTTCTTTGCCGTCTTCTCGTGCACACGCAGTTCTGGCTTGCCTGATGAAGACAATATCTTCTTCAGACGTGGAAAATCAGACGATGTCATTTGGGCAAAGCACACACGGGTTCAGCCAACCAGTCGGCGACACCGGGTATGGCGCTGTGCCGCGTCATATCGAATTGCACCGGGGTAACCGAGATGTGTCCGGCCGCGACAGCGGCAAAGTCCGTGCCTTCGCTTGCATCCGCACCTTCGCCCGCAGCACCAATCCAGAAGATTTCCCGATCACGAGGATCTCGATCACGAACGATCCCCGATGAAGGATGGCGGCGACCCAAACGGGTGGCGAGCATGGGTTTGATCTGATCGGCCGGTAAATCCGGCACGTTGACATTCAGCAGTGTAAACGCGGGCAGGGGGTGATTCACTAGGCGGCAGACCAAATCCACGACCGCATCGGCGGCAACACTCAAATGCTCTGGGTGATGTGCCGCGTTGGAAACGGCAATCGCCGGCAATCCAAGCGAACGGCCCTCTGTGGCTGCAGCAACCGTGCCCGAGTACAACACATCATCACCCAGATTCGAACCATGGTTGATGCCGGAAACAACAATATCGGGCACCACGGGCAGCAAACCTTGTATCGCCAGATGAACACAATCGGTTGGTGTACCATCCACCGCCCAGACATCCGGCTCGACCAGTCGGGGTCTCAACGGGCGGCTCAGCGTCAGGCTGTTGGATGCACCGCTGCGGTCTCGATCCGGTGCCACAATCGTTACATGCCCCAGCGCTTTAAGGCGCTCGGCCAAAATCCGTATCCCTGGCGAGAGGTAACCATCGTCATTACTGACCAGAATATTCATGAATTTGCATCCAAACGATAACGAGGGCATAAGGATACCGGTGCGGCGGCTGCTTTACACCTCGCACTTGAACTAAAATCGAACAAAGTTATTTCATGGCATGAGCAATGGCGAAAAGCAGCAAAAAAACAGCACCACTCGCCCCTGAGGATATCGCCTTGTTTCACGAGGCTGTAGGCTCGGTTGAGCCGGTCGCAAATGCTTGTGTCGTGGTGGATGACGCACCACCAAAACCCGGTCACAGGAAGGTGATTCCAGAGCGGCTCAGCGATTTCATCGACCAGCATCTATCCGATGGATTCGCGCTGGAAGAACCCATCGAACACGGTGAGACCTTGAGTTATCTTCGGCCAGACAGCCCTCCTCCGCTACTGAGAAAGTTGAGACGCGGCCAATTCAGCGTTGCGGCCAGTCTCGATTTGCACGGCATGAGCATCGACGAAGCGAGAAACAGCATCGCTCGATTTTTCCTGGCGCAACGCCGGGACGTGCGATGCTGTGTCCGCATCGTTCACGGCAAAGGCAACCGATCGATTGGGCAGGTTCCCGTTCTCAAACGCATGGTGAACCACTGGCTGCCTCAGAGAGATGATGTCATCGCCTTCTGCTCAGCACCGCCGCATGATGGCGGCACAGGCGCAATTTACGTATTGTTACGCAAGTCCTAATCCCAGAAATTTAAACAAAATGCCAACACCAGCACATTTCCTCGCTCAGGCCATACGTGCCATTCCCGATTTCCCCAAACCCGGCGTCATCTTTCGAGACATCTCCCCGCTACTGAACCATTATTTCCGCGAGACAATCGATATGTTGTCTGCCCAGTTCACACCAGAAGAATGGGCAGAAATCGATGCTATCGTGGGGATTGAATCCCGCGGGTTCATTCTGGCTTCCGGAATGTCCTATGCCCAAAACAAGGGGCTCATGATCGTCCGCAAGCCGGGGAAGCTGCCGCCACCCAGACCTAGCGTACGTTACGCTCTCGAATATGGTGAAGACGAACTGCAAATGGCTACAAATCTGAATCCACAGCGCGTATTGATCATCGATGACGTGCTTGCCACGGGCGGCACGCTGCTTGGTACATGCGAACTCTGTACGCAATGCGGACATGAGATCAAAGGTATCGGCACCTTGATCAACCTCCCCGGCCTCAATCAATTCGCCTGGCCAAACACACCGGTGCGCAGCCTATTCACCTACTGAACAGTGAACAAAACGATGAAGAAAAACATACTCCTCGTCATGGCACTTCCACAGGAGAATGTGGGGAACCGTCTGGATCAGTTCGGCCTACCTATTCTTTACACCGGCGTCGGCAAGATTAACGCGGCAATAAAGCTGGGCGAAATCCTATCCAGAACGGATAAACAGTACATTGTCATCAATTTGGGGTCGGCAGGTTCACACCAGTATCCAGCCGGTGAAACACTGTGCATCACCCGGTTTTTTCAACACGATATGAATGCAACGGCGCTGGGTTTTGATCCGGGACAAACACCCTTTGAAGAGGACACACACATTACAGGCAGCCTGGCCATACCGGGGATAAAACAGGCAACCTGCTTCACCGGGGACAGTTTTGTCACCGAACGGCACCCTGATCTCGGCTTTGAAGTCATCGATATGGAAGCATATTCGCTGGCGAAAACGTGCCGCCACCACAACGCAGAATTCATCGCGCTGAAGTTTATTACCGATGGTGCAGACGGCCAGGCTGCACAGGACTGGCCAGAGGCGCTCAAAATGGCCACCGAGCATTTGAGCGTGGCGCTGGATGAAACTTTGAAACATCTGGAGCGTCTTCAACTGGCAAGCAAATAAAGCACGACTCAGTTGCCAGTTACAAGGAAATTATCCATGAAAAACCGGAAGCGGATTTTCGCCACCCTATTAATGTTATCTGCCGGCCCCCTGGCTATTGCCGGGACGTCGACAAATACACTTGGCGAGAAAATTGCCAGAAAGGGAACAGGTGACGTTCCAGCATGTGCGATTTGCCACGGCGATCACGGCGAAGGGAATATAAAGGCTGGCTATCCGAGATTAGCTGGCATGAATGCAGAATATCTAGATCAACAAATGACGCTGTATGCACAAGATGAGCGAAAAAATCGAATCATGCAGGAGTATGCACAAAAGCTGAGTATCGCAGAGCGACGGGCCGTATCGGATTACTACGCGAATCAGACCGCGCATTCACCACACATTGATCTCAAGACCCTGCCACCTCAGGCGGCGAAATTGCTGCAAGTGGGTGCGCCGAATCGGGGGATACCCAGTTGCTTCAGCTGCCATGGAGACAACGGACAAGGTAATAAGGATGGAATCGCGCCCATTGCAGGGCAATCTGCCATCTACTTTATCCATCAAATGAACGCGTGGCGGTTTAATGAACGCCCGGTGACAGAGGGTAACCCGATGGCAGTCATTGCAAAAACATTAACGCTGAAGGAAATCGCCTTGCTGGCGCATGCTCTGCAATAGAGTTTCCACCATTAAACAGACTACCGGTGATCAACAATGAAAGGTATTTTGGCGACAAAAGTACCTGCCGTCGTCGTAAAGCTAAGATCAGCCACCCAATCCGTTCGCGTCGTTGTGCAGACAGGCAGGATGATATTCTGAGCATAATTTCCATCACTGGAACGGGTCAGTGGATACCGGTTGATGCCCATGTCCATGCCCACCATCTGAAAATCCACAGAGACCGCACCCATCGATTTTGAGGCATCACCTTGCGGCTCCACGACCAGTGAAAACTTCTTCAGGGGCTTGATCTCTTTGGGTGCCCGGACAAGCACGTTGCCGATTTGTCCTAAGGACAAGTCACAACCAACACCTTTCAAAGTGCAGTCATTGGGAATAACCACCGCAATAACGGGGCCGTAAACGGTATCCTTGAGGCGAACTTGATCGGGGTTATGCCCCCAGATGAAACTCAGAGCAGCAAGAATGACAAACGTGGCTACAAGCCAACGAGCTTGATTCATCGACATACCTAGACCTCTCATTGTGAGTGTCCAGCCGTTCCACCTGTTCTGACGGGTAGTGAGTAGTGTAAAAAGCACCTATCCGTTTTTTAGTGGACACTTTTATAAACCTGACACCACCTGCTTGCCAACGGCGTTATCATCCCGCTGAATTCAAGGTTCAACAGATTGCCCTGTGTCAGCAACCCGGTGCATCGGTTGCCAGTGTGGCGCTGGAGCTCAAGAACCAGAAATTGACCCATGAGCTGGCATATTACCGCTGTATCCCTTTCGGGGCCAAAACCGAGGCCATGAGTGCCGAGCAACTACACCTGTTCGAAGACGATCTGGCTCAGGATGTCGCAGCCGTTGAGGCACAGTTCTCACCCCCCTGCCGATGCACAGCCCAGGACTAGTAGCCGAGCCGGTCGTCAGCCCTTGCCGGATCATCTAGTGCACGGAAGCGCAAGGGCCAAAGCCATTGACTTTACCTTCTAGGGAAACACTGATTTATTCACTCAATTAATCCCGAATTTGATGAACATCTGGCAAAATTCACCTGTCCTCGTCACAGGTAATTTTGCAATGCAAACGAGCTTCTCCGAACTGGAATACGCCACCAAGAAGAAACTGACCCGGCGCGATCGTTTTCTTGCCGAACTCGAAACCATTACCCCTTGGGCGGCTCTCGAACAGAGCATCGTGCCGTTCTACCCCAGTGACGGCGGTGTTGGTCGTCCGCCCAAGGGATTGAGCCGGATGCTGCGCATGTACATCGTCCAGCAATGCTTCGGCTTTTCCGACGAAGGGACAGAAGATGCCATTTACGACAGCCAGGCCATTCGCCGCTTCGTCGGGGTGGATCTTGCCCGCGATACGCCACCCGATGCCACCACGCTCCTGAAGTTTCGTCGCCTGCTTGAACAGCATCAACTCACTGAAGCCATCTTCAACACCATCAACGCCCACCTGGCCGATAAAGGTCTGTTTCTGCGCGAAGGCACCATCGTTGATGCCACCCTGATCGCGGCACCGCCGTCAACCAAGAACCAGACGGGACAACGCGACCCACAGATGCACCAGAGCAAGAAAGGTAATCAGTGGTACTTCGGCATGAAGGCGCACATCGGCGTGGATGCGCACTCCGGTCTAGTGCATGCCGTCATGGGCACAGCGGGGCATGTCAGCGACATCAGCCAGGCCCACGCCCTGCTGCATGGCGAGGAAGTTGTGGCGTTTGGAGATGCCGGGTATCAGGGCATCGAGAAGCGTGAAGAGCATCTGGAAACACCAGTGACTTGGCATGTTGCGATGCGTCCAGGCAAACGTCGTGCTTTAGACAAATCCCCCGAAGGCGAGCAGCAGGAACAGCTCGAACAGGCCAAGGCGAGCATTCGTGCCAAAGTCGAGCATCCATTCCATTGGGTGAAGAACGTGTTTCACCATCGCAAGACCCGCTATCGTGGATTGGCCAAAAACACGGCGCAGTTGTTCTCACTATTTGGCTTGGCGAATTTAATGCTGGCGCGTCGATGGTTGCTTGACCCTCGGGGGTAAGTTGCATCCTGAATATGGGAAATGAGCGAAAAATCGCTCAAAATGCACTCAAAATGCACTGATTTGAGCGAAAAAACCATCCGTTTGTCAGCTTGCTTCGTCAATAGTCTGTAGATTTGTCGGGGGCGGTGAATTATTCAGCATTTCCCTAGCGCTGACCGACATTGATCCGCTACGCCCAAACCGGCCTCCTGCCGATCGACAACACCATCTTCTCAGAGGGGATAGAAAAGGCCATGCTTCCCACTGCCCTCGGCAAGAAGAACGGGATGTTCGCTGAGAGTAAACGGGCAAGCAGAAGGACAGCGGCCATTCAGAGTCTGTTTGCCATCGCCAAACTCAACGACATTGAACCGGCTGCCTGATTAAAAGACACTCTCGAAAAACTGCCCACATGGCCCAACAACCGCATCGACGAATTGTTGCCCATTAAGCAGAAAGCATAAACGACCCAAATTTCACAGGTGGGGCGGCTGGACGCTGACGAAACACACCTACGGGCGTGTGGGAAGACGGGGCATTCGCCACCTTCTCCCTTGATGGGTAAGCCTGAGATGCGGGGTGCTGATCGAGGATTAAAGTAAGCGCCCCAGTAAGCGCAGGGCAATGGCGACAACAATTAGCCAATGATTGAAAAGGCCGCCATAAAGAACCACACGAACCCATTGACCGCAATTTCATTTAGGTCATAGCCCCCAAAAGCAGCCCCTAAAAAACAGCATGGCCAAAGCGATAGCCAGCCAGCACAGTCTGTTTTTTGCCGTGATGATTGAGCCGGAGTTTTCATGTCAAAGAACCGAGGATTAAGCCTAAAGATTAATGAGGACCAAAAAAGGTTGAAAGCAACCTTCAGGACAGACTCTGGAAGGCTGTTTGGTTTTATGTTCGGTCCTATTGCGTTCCTCTTTGGAAGAGCTGAATATCCCTTACACACAAAAATTCGGATAGGCTCAAATTCGGATAGGGTTGTTTTACTTGAAATATCCAGCCCAGAACACTCAGTAACAACCGAGATTTATTCCAGTGTACGCGTCAGCACAAGCGCATCCTCGCGTCCCTGTTTGGCCGGATAATAGGCTTTTCTGAGACCAACCTGCTCGAATCCGTAGGCCGAGTACAACTGCTTCGCCCCTGCGTTACCCTCTCGCACCTCAAGCCAGAGGCTATCCACCTCGGCTTTTTTCGCTTGTTCAATCATGTATTCCAGCAACAACCGACCGACGCCTCGTCGTTGCCTTTTCGGGTCGACGCACAGATTCAACAGATGCCATTCATTGAGTATCGGCATCACCACACTGAAACCCAGTAATGTTGACCGATCATACGCGCCATCAAGGTAATAACCCGATCGCATGCAGTCCTTGAAAACGCGCTCGGACCACGGGAAGATGTGCGCCGCCTGCTCAATCCGTTGCACGGCGGGCAAATCTTCTTCATCCAGGGAGAGTATGTGTGCAATGGGAGGGGGCACAGGTGAAACCGTAGTACTTTGGTCGATTTGCCCATTCATGCGTTCGAGCCTACCAGCAAACGCCACAGAGCACGCTTGGCCTGTCCGCTCCGCCTGAGCTCTGCAAGCGACCAGGTCAGCCCGTTGCAATGAACCGAGGGTGGCTGTTCTTCCGATGCAGATTGATGTATCGCCGTCTTCCCCGAGGGAAGACAACGCGAAATGGCCGAAACCAGTTTTGAGAATTCAGCATCGTTTGCGGCGATGAAGCACAGTCCCGCACCCGGCACCGGTTCGGCCGCGGATACTTCTACAACTTTCGGTGAATCCGCCAGAGGAATGCGCTGTTTCGCGGCCGGTACATCGGATATCGAAATATCCGTTTTCAATGGAGCAACCGGCTCGGACGAATGACCCGGCCATGGCGCTCGCAACACCCACTGCTCGATACCCAACCAGTGAAGTGCCGGGATGCTATCCATTCACGCGCTGCCGGGACAAAACGTTCACACGTCGCCCATTTGAGGGTGGGCGCGCTCGGCGGGCTTTTGCAGGCGGTCAAGTGCATTGAGATAGGCCTTGGCCGAAGCCACCACGATGTCGGTATCGGCACCCTGCCCGGTCACGATGCGACCCGCCCGTTCAAGACGCACATTCACCTCGCCCTGGGCATCGGTACCGCTGGTGATGTTGTTGACGGAATACAGTTGCAGATTAGCACCCGATTGCATCATGTTCTCGATACACACGAATGCCGCATCGACTGGTCCGGCACCCTGTGCTGTGGCCGATTTCTCCTCACCCGCCACGGAAATCACCAAGGTGGCCGTTGGCACTTCGCCGGTTTCCGAACAGACTTTCAGCGAAACAAGCTTGAGTTGCTCGACCTGATCTTCGTGCACTTCGGAAACAAGTGCCTGAATATCCTCGTCGAAAATTTCACGCTTCTTGTCGGCCAGATCCTTGAATCGCCGGAAGGCATCGTTCAATGCTTCTTCGCTGGCCAGATCGATACCGAGTTCGGACAAGCGACTACGGAAGGCGTTGCGACCGGACAACTTGCCCAAAGACAGCTTGTTGGTCGTCCAACCCACGTCTTCTGCACGCATGATCTCGTAGGTTTCACGATGTTTGAGCACACCATCCTGATGAATGCCTGATTCATGGGCAAAAGCGTTCGCGCCCACAATGGCCTTGTTCGGTTGCACCGGATAACCCGTGATGGTGGAGACCAGTTTGGAAATCGGCACAATCTGGGTGGCATCAATCCGGGTGTCGAGACCGAACACATCCTGGCGTGTGCGGACGGCCATCACCACTTCTTCAAGCGACGCATTACCCGCCCGCTCTCCCAAACCATTGATGGTGCATTCAACCTGACGCGCGCCAGCCAATACGGCAGAAAGCGAGTTGGCGACCGCCATGCCGAGATCGTTATGACAATGCGTGGACCAAATCACGCGATCTGACCCGCGCGTACGGCGAATCAACTCGGCCATGCGCTCGCCCCATTCGCCGGGTGTGGAGTAACCCACGGTGTCCGGTACGTTCAAGGTGGTGGCACCGGCTTCGATAGCCGCTTCAAAGATACGCACCAGAAAATCGATCTCGGAACGAACCGCATCCTCGGCAGAAAATTCCACATCGTCGGTGTACGTACGGGCCAGCTTGACCGCTTTTACCGCATGCTCGACGACCTCATTCGGCGTCATGCGCAGCTTCTTCTCCATGTGGATCGGGCTGGTTGCAATGAAGGTATGGATGCGCTTGCGGGCCGCAGGGGCAATGGCCTCACCGGCGCGACGAACATCCCGCTCGTTGGCACGGGCAAGAGAACATACGGTTGAGTTTTCGATGGTTTCGGCGATCGCGCGGATAGCCGCAAAATCACCTTCACTTGCGGCGGCAAAGCCGGCTTCGATCACGTCGACACCCAGACGCTCCAGTTGCCGCGCGATACGGAGTTTGTCTTCACGGGTCATTGCGGCACCGGGGCTTTGTTCCCCATCACGCAAGGTCGTATCGAAAATAATCAAGGAGGAATTCGGTTTGTTAGCCACAGGGGTATTTTCTTTCGGCTGATTCATGATTCTATTGCGCCTCAATCGTGAACGTCTGCACGTTCTGATGACTTGAATTTATGGGTTAGGGCACGTTTGGCCACGTCTGGCTATGAGCGTTATTTACTGCCGAACGGCAGTCGCAGATCCAACAGCTTGAGCAGCAGAGCGCCAGACGCGCAAAAACTTTCCGCCGGAAAACCGCGAGAAGTTGAGGCGCGTGCAGAAGAGGTAACATTCATCATCATGGGGCAAAAATAGCCCGCAGAGGCAATAAGGTCAAGCAGACTGTATTTGTCATAAACTGCTCGTCCTGAATCGACCACCAAATTCGACATATCAAACTCCCGTTGCAGAACTCAGAACAGGGCACTTCGAAAAACCTACTGCGCGACCCGATTGCTGCGTTGGGCGGTGCTCGCTCCCTAACGCGTAGCTGGCGCAAGCCCGCCTATCTATTTGATATGTCTCGGTCGCTGCGCTCCGGCCGCCTTGCACTCGGGCCACTAACGCGGAGCTGGCGTCAGCCCGTAACGGTTTTTCAAAGTACCCAACACATGTTTTATCTGGAATAAAGCGGAACACGTAAATTCTGCTACAATTTTTCGATGCAAAACTTATACATAAAAGCCATGACAGGTTTGACATGAGCAATCCCGATCCACAACAACCGGCATTCGAGCATTCAGCCGGTGGCACAACAGCCACTGTTCGCGGCGAATCCTGCCCGGAAGCATGCGAACCGGCCTGCGAGGATGGCTTGTTCCCTATTCGCGCCGTATCCAACATCACGGGGGTGAACCCGATCACCCTGCGTGCATGGGAGCGTCGCTACAACCTCATTCGCCCCACCCGAACAGCAACGGGCCATCGCCTTTACAGCGCGGCCGATATTCAGGAGATTCAGCGCATCCTGGCATTGTCGGCACAAGGTGTCGGCTTCACACAAATTGCTCAGATACTGGCGCGAGAATCTCGCTCGACCGCAAACCATCAAACACCAGCCGATCACTTGTCGCTGGCTGCGCCTGAACCCAATTCAGAGCTCCTGGCAGAGCCATCGACACAGGGAAAAGGTCTGATCGAAAGCCTGAAACAAGCCATCATTCATATGGATCCACTGGCTCTGAGGCGCATCGAGCAACAGGCAATGATGTGGCTGCCCCCTGAACAGGTGATGCGCTCGATCCTCATTGAAGCCTATCGACAACTCGAACAACGCGAATCCTGGCCGGATCGTGATCTGGGCTTGCGCTGGTTCGGCCACCATGTCCGTCAACGCCTCGAGTGGTGGCTGCTGCAACAGGCCAGGAAACCGGCGCTTTCGCATCCACTGGTTTTAATAGACACCACAACAGATCATCGACCGCTTTACTCAAACGAATGCCTGTTGATCATGGCGCTTGCCGGAAAATGTACTGTGCAACTGATCACGGCCACGTTATCCGAACCCCAGCGCGCCCGGTTGGTTAATCGATGGCAAGCGCAGCATTGGATTCGGCTACTCGAACCCTCCGAACCCCAGCCGGAGTGCCCGGGCGACCTGCTTTCAGGCTCAACCAGGCTGCATTGGTGTCAGATCATCTCAGATGAACAGGCATTATCCATCACACCCAATGGCGTATGCCAAGGCGGCCTTACCCGCTGCCAGCGGTATCTTCTGGAACAGATCGCTTAGTGCCTGTTATCATCAAGGTCGATTAAGTCAACTGTTCACGCGGGAGGTGGCCTCAGGTCATGCTGGATTCAGAGTTACTGCAAAAAGCAGTGGAGGCGTCAAACGATGGAATCGTTATCGCGGAACAGGAAGGTGGCGATAACATTCTTATTTACGCCAATGCCGCCTTTGAACATCTCACGGGCTATCTTCGGGACGAAATCCTGTATCAGGACTGCCGGTTTCTGCAGGGAGATGATCGAGATCAGGCGGCCCTTTCAGAAATAAAATCAGCCATCAAGGAAGGCCGCCCGACCCGTGTCGTAGTGCGCAATTACCGCAAAGATGGAACGTTGTTTTGGAATGAACTATCCATTACACCGATATTCAACGATAAAGATCAGTTAACTTACTTCATAGGAATCCAACACGACGTCTCTGAACTGGTTCGGCTGCAAGAGGAAAACAATGCGCTTAAGGCCCAACTGGCGAAAATCAGCGCTACACGGTCACAAAATAGTGTGCCCACCGCTTGATTTTAAATATAGTATGGCTCGCTTGCCCTTAAACGGAATTATCGGTTACACCACGTTATGACTCCTCCTGCTATCACTGGCCTTCTGGCTGCCCTCGTAAAGACTTCTGTCATCGAACCACAACGAGCGACCGAGATTCTGGGAAAGTCGCGCGCAAGCAAGGAACCCATTATTCAGACGCTGATCAATAGCGGGGTTTCCTCGGCCAAAATTGCCCAAGCGGCATCAAAAAACTTCGGTCTACCCCAGATCGACCTAGATGCGTTCGACACCACTGATTTGCCCACAGCCATCGTTCCCGCAAAACTGCTTGAACATGGCAATGCCTTACCTCTACGCAAGCGCGGACGACGTTTAACGGTCGCCATGGCCGACCCGTCGGATCTCGGCATTCTTGAGAATTATCGATTCAGCACTAACCTCGCCATTGATGTGGTCGTAGCGGAATCCCAGAAAATCAACCGACTGCTGGAAGAAGCCAGCAGCAAGGCAATGGCCAATCTTGCCAATCTCGATGACGATCTGGCCAATATACAATTCGACGAAGGTGATATTGCCGGCGACAGCAGCACCAGTGAAGACCCTCTTCAGGACGATATCGTCGTCAAGTACGTGACCAAGGTGCTCACCGACGCCATCCGCCGCAAGGCTTCAGATATTCATATAGAACCCTATGAGAAGAAATTACGTATTCGCGTTCGTATTGACGGCATCCTGACCGAAATACCACCACCGCCTTACCAACTGGCCGACCGCATCGTTTCCCGCGTTAAGGTCATGAGCCGCATGGATATTTCCGAACGACGAGTACCGCAGGATGGTCGGATCAAGCTCAAGCTTTCCGCCGGTCGCTCGATCGATTTCCGGGTCAACTCGCTCCCGACCCTGTTCGGCGAAAAGATTGTTCTGCGTATTCTCGACCCCACCAGCGCGCAACTCGGTATCGATTCGCTCGGCTATGAAGAAGACCAGAAACAACTCTACATGAAAGCGCTGGAGCGCCCCTATGGCATGATTCTGGTTACCGGCCCTACCGGTTCGGGTAAGACCGTGTCGCTGTACACAGGTCTTAATATCCTCAACACCATGGATCGGAATATTTCAACGGCGGAAGATCCTGCTGAGATCGTGGTACCCGGAATCAATCAGGTCAACGTCAATGTGCGCGTAGGTCTTACGTTTGCGAGCGCCCTACGCGCCTTTCTGCGTCAAGATCCCGACATTATCATGGTTGGTGAGATCCGGGATCTGGAAACAGCCGAAATCGCCATCAAAGCGGCACAAACAGGTCACTTGGTGTTGTCCACGCTGCATACAAACGACGCACCACAAACGCTTACCCGCTTATTGAACATGGGTATACCCGGTTACAACATCGCTTCATCCGTAAACCTGATCATTGCACAGCGACTCGCACGACGGTTATGCAACAACTGTAAAAAGGTGGATCATGTACCGGACGAAGAACTTGTGCGCGAAGGCTTCAAACCCGCCGATGTTCAGGCGGGCCTCAAGATTTTCAAAGCAGTCGGTTGCGATCAGTGCACCAACGGATACAAGGGTCGCGTCGGTATTTACCAGGTAATGCCCGTCTCTGAAGAAATGGGACGAATCATCATGCGAGGCGGCAATTCTATGGAACTGGCAGAGCAGGCGGCTAAAGAAGGGATTAATGACTTACGGCAATCCGGCATGCGTAAAGTGAAAGCCGGCGTGACCAGCCTCGAAGAACTCAATCGGGTGACCAAGGATTAAGGGAGAGCTCCATGGCAATTGCAGCGACCGCAAAGAAGAAACCCAAGGACGAGAAAACGATTTTTGTTTACGACTCGAAAAACAAGGATGGAAAACTCGTCAAAGGCGAAATGAGTGCACTCAATGAGATGGTTGTGCGAGCCGAGGTACGGCGACTGGGCTTGACTGTCATCAGGGTCAGGAAAAAGCCCAAACCCTTATTCAGTAACAAAGGGACTATCAACGCAAGGGACATTGCTGTTCTTGCACGACAGCTCGCCACCATGATGACTGCCGGCCTACCCATTGTCCAAGCACTGGACATCATGGCGCAAAGTGCTGAAAAAGTATCTATGAGGGAATTGATTTTCACCGTTAAAAATGATGTGGAAAGTGGTTTGACCTTGGCCGATGCCATGGATAAACACAGGAAGTATTTCGACGAGTTATTTGTTAACTTGGTGCGCGCAGGTGAAGATTCTGGCTCACTTGAACTCGTTCTTGACCGCATCGCGGTGTATAAGGAGAAGAGCGAAAGTCTTAAGGGGAAAATCAAGAAAGCGCTGTTCTACCCCATTGCAGTCGTGGTTGTAGCCTTTATCGTAACGGCCATTCTTCTGATATTCGTAATCCCACAGTTCAAGGAACTATTCGATGGGTTTGGTGCCAGTTTGCCGGCCTTTACCCTATTCGTCATTGGTCTTTCAGAGGCTTTTCAGAAACACTGGATGTGGATTTTCGGCAGTATTGGTCTGGCCATCTTCCTGTTCGTTTACGTCAAGCGTCGCTCGGATCGTTTCAACCACTTTCTCGACATGCTGATTTTAAAGGTCCCGATTTTTGGCCCATTAACCGAAAAGGCAGCCATCGCCCGTTTTGCGCGTACTCTGGGCACGATGTTCTCGGCCGGGGTGCCCTTGGTTGAAGCCATGGAACCGACAGCGGGATCGACCGGTAATGCCATCTTCAAGGACGCCGTCATGAACATGCGCGACATCATCGCAGCCGGTTCACCACTCAAAGTGGCGATGCAGCAATCCAAGCTATTCCCTGTGATGGTCGTGCAGATGGTCGCCATTGGTGAAGAAACCGGTGCTTTGGATACCATGCTCGGTAAGGTTGCCGATATGTATGAGGAAGAAGTCGACAATATGGTAGACGCCATGTCCAGCCTGCTTGAACCCATGATCATGGTGTTTCTTGGCGTAGTGGTGGGTGGTCTGGTTATTGCCATGTACCTGCCGATCTTCAAACTGGGTTCTGTGGTTTAAATCACTCAACACCACTTCTGGAAAGGCACGATAATGATCAACACATGGGTCGGTTTATTTAATGAGTCACCGATTCTGTGGTTGTCTGTTGCTTTAATACTGGGCCTGCTGGTCGGTAGCTTCCTCAATGTCGTTATACATCGCCTACCCATTATGTTGGAGCAAGGCTGGCGGCGCGACTGCCAGGAACTGCTGGAAATTGCCCCGTCTTCAAGCCCAGAAGTCTACAACCTGATCACGCCACGCTCGGCTTGTCCTCACTGCCATGCGCCAATCAAGGCGTGGCAGAACATCCCGATCATCAGTTGGCTGTGGCTGCGCGGCAAGTGCGCGCATTGCCAGCATGGAATCAGCATCCAATATCCGCTGATCGAACTGACAAGTGGCCTGCTTACCCTCTTGGCCGCGTGGTATTTCGGTGTATCTGAGACGGCGGTTGTTGTTTGGTTTTTCAGTTGGATTTTGCTTGCCGCTGCCATTATCGACCTGAAAACAACCCTGCTACCGGATAACCTGACCCTGCCTTTGATGTGGCTGGGCATACTGCTGGCCTTGACCGGGTTTGGCACGACAGTGACACTGGAGAACGCAGTACTCGGTGCGATGGCCGGCTACCTCGCGCTTTGGAGCATTTACTGGCTATTCAAGCTAATCACCGGACGCGAAGGCATGGGCTATGGTGATTTCAAGCTACTCGCCGCGCTCGGTGCATGGTTAGGCTGGCAACAACTGCCGATGGTCCTTCTGCTTTCTGCTGGCGTGGGCGCCGTTGTCGGCATCGGCATGATTCTGTTCCTCAAGCACGACAAGCGGATACCCATTCCCTTTGGCCCGTACTTGGCAGGCGCCGGTTTGCTTGCTTACTATTTTGGCGACACACTGTTCCAAATGGTTTTTGGCATGCCCGGTACGTACTAGTCGACAGGCTGCAAGACGGGAATTAATAGGTACTGCGTTTCATGGCCTTGTTTGTGGGATTAACCGGCGGCATTGCCTGCGGCAAATCAACCGTGGCCCGGTTTCTGTCTGCCCGGAATATTCCGGTCATTGATACTGACCTCATCAGCCGGGAGTTGGTTGAACCCGGTCAACCCTGCCTCGATGAGCTATACCGCCACTTTGGCCCACAAATCCTCAACGAGGACGGCCATCTCAATCGAAAGGCAATGCGGGAGAAAATCTTTTCTGATCCATCCGCTCGCGCTGTTCTTGAAACCATTTTGCATCCGCAAATCCGCCGACTGGCCAAGGAGCGTGCAGAGCAATCGGCCACGCAAGCGCCTTATGTTCTGGTTGTCGTTCCCCTGTTGGCCGACCCCAAGGTTCGACCCCACTATCAGTGGTTGGACTTCGTCTTGGGTGTGCGGGCCACACCATCGATTCAGAAAGCCCGTTTGCTCGAACGTCCGGGTATCGACCCGGCATTGGCCGACCAGATGATCGCGGCACAAAGCTCGGATCGTGAACGTGACGCCGTCGTGAACGAATGGATCATAAACACAGGAGACTTAACGGCCTTGGCTCGTCAAGTCGACCGGTGTCATCACAAGCTCCTTGCGCTGGCAGCGGAACGGGCGCCTTCTGAATAGACTCAACCCGATCCCGAACGAACCTGCTCAAAACGCAACCAGCGTTGCAACTGCCACCAAGCCGTATCCCCTACGCGGCGACGGGTTATCCATATCGGGAAATATCCTTCGTGGTGTTTCAGTACCAGACCAACAAGCTGGGGCCCCGTCCATAACCAGGTGACATCACCCTCCAGCAGTCGGCCCGTTCCATCAAGCCAACGAGCGCTCTGCCCGCTCAACGCCAAATGCCCCGTCCCGAAAAAGGCAGCGGGCTTCCGGCTGGCGAAACGGTATAACAAAAGCCCTGACACCAAAGCCAGGCCAAGCGATACAAGCAGCGGCAAATGCGCAGCGACACCGCACAGCCCTGCCGCTACGGCCGCCAGTCCATGCATTCCCCACCAGCAATACTCAAGCCATGCATCATGCTGTAACTCTGCCGACCAGGCTTCGCGATACATCCTGTTTCAACTATATCCGGAATTACCGAGGATAAACCGTGTCGGCACTCTGATATTTCTGCAGAAAAGCCTCCAAAAATTCGACAACTGCCTGCTCATTCTCAAGAAATGTCATCAGCTCTTCGTCATCACGATCTTCGGACTCGAGATCGTCCATACCGTGCTGCAGAATCAACATCCACATCACGTCCTCTTCGTCGGTGATGCCGTAATTGGCCAGCAGCCAATCATATTCCTGAGCTTCGCCATCGAACCCTTCCTCGCCCCAAACCACATCCATTCGTTCGAATATGGCATTGATCAACTCTACTTTATTCACTGGCAAATCCTCGTCCGAATGGTGTGGAGGATCATTATGCAACAGACATAAACAGTGCGCGGTGAAACAGTTACGCGTGACTGTTTTCAGAACCCAATTTGGCCAAGCGATAACGGAATTGACGCGCAGTCATCCCCAGTAGACGTGCAGCTTGAGCTTGGTTACCGGAAGACTTGCTCATGGCATTACGGATATTTTCGCCTTCATGTTCGCAGACCCGCATATAACTGCGTTTACCACGATTAACGCGAGTTGACGACGATCCTGAGAGCTGGGCGCCCTGTGGAGAATCATACACTCGCCCTGTAGCCATAGGTTCTAATAATGCAGCAGCATCCAACCTGGCATCATCGAGCTGTACCGTTTGATACATGCTCCTCTCCATGTCCAAAATATGCTTGATTTGTTCAACATTGATCAATTGCCCATTCGCCTTAAGCACAGCCCGTTCAACAACATTCTGAAGCTGGCGGATATTACCCGGCCAACTGTAAGACATCAGTTCATCATGGACACCTTGGGTAAAGCTGACACTACGGTCATAAAGCTGGGCATAGTGATTGAGGAAATACTGAGCCAGACGGGTAATATCCTCCTGTCGCTTCCTGAGTGGAGGCAGATAGACGGGAATAACGTTGATCCGATAATACAGATCCAATCGGAAGCGCCCTTCCTGCAGCGCTGCCGCCAGATTGACATGGGTAGCCGTGATCAGCCTGAAATTGACAAGTTGCGGCCGATCACTACCGATCGGCTGAACCTGCTTGTCCTGAAGGACACGCAACAACTTAGCCTGGAGATCGAGCGGCATGTCCCCGATTTCGTCCAGAAACAGAGTGCCTTCGTGTGCCTGCTCGATCTTTCCCTTTTGCCGACGGTAGGCGCCGGTAAAACTGCCCTTTTCGTGACCGAAAAGTTCCGACTCAAGTAAGGCTTCGGGTATCGAAGCACAATTGATGCAAATAAACGGTTTATCCCGCCGCTGGCTTTCCCGGTGAGCCATTCGTGCAAACATCTCTTTGCCCGTGCCAGACTCTCCAAGAAGCATGATCGGCGCTTCGCTGTTCTTGACCTGATCAATTTCTTTGACCGCCGACAACAGGGCATGACTTGAACCAATGATGTTGTTCGTCTCGCACATGTGAATATAGCGACCGCCATCATGATCGAGTTGTGAGGGCAGGAAACTTACCTGTTGCGCCCGTTGACGCATATTCACCAACACGGGGCCAATCATGCTGGAAATAATTCTCAGCAAATCGACGTCTTCCGAATAGGATCGCCTTGGATTGGCGCGGCGTTGAACGGACAGCACGCCGACTACCCGGCCATCGATAATGATCGGCACGCAAATAAAACCGATCCGGCTCAAGCTGCCCTCCACTGGTTCGGCTATACGCTCAATGAAGATCGACTCATCCAACACATCGGTTACCAGAGAAACCTGGCCTGTACGCCACACAAACCCAGTTAGTCCCTGATTAAATGGCACTGTATATTTACCCGATGCAATCTGCTCTTCAGGCAGCCCATAACTGTAGGCGACCTCCAGCACTCGAAGGGAGTAATTCGGCAACATTACCCTGCCATAGTAGAGGTTGGACCAGCGCGAAAGCAGACTCAACACACTTCTGATTTTGTAACCTGACGATGCGGTTGATTTGCTCGTGAGCCGGGAAACCTCAAGCAATAGTGCAGAATTGATTTCCCGCGTACCTGTGATTTCTTTCATAACATCCTCATCTGTTTCATGACATCCGGGAAATTTCCAGCGGGTACTCAATTGCCTTGACTGGTGATAAAGTTCTAGGCAAAACTTAACCTGTTAATTAAGCGTTATTAAACAGACTAGACAGCGAATCAATAACCAAAAAAATAATTTACTTAAATATCTAAATTACAATCACCCTTGAGGAAGCTCTAAATAATTCCACCCTGGAATTTTCAGAGATCGAAAATCAAAAAATTCGATTTTTTGATTTTCTTCATGAACAATCACGTGTGTGATCACTCATAGCAGCACATCCTTGTGCCGCGCGGAACCTACGATTAAATCAGTGTTTCCTTAAACACCTAGAAAATGATTCCGCAGCAAGACGCGATCGCCATGCAACTTTAATAACAAGACTACCTACCCCCCTCAGTTACTGATATACGTCATACAACGGATACGGTATGACACTCATCCAACCCAAACCCATTTATTGGCAGTCAGTTTTATTTCATATAAGAGATTAGATGCGTGGACTACGTAAAATTACGTATAGTGGAAGCAGTATATCGTTCGCATGATAGACTGATACTTTATGGCTAAACGGTTATCCATTCGGATGGACAATTCGAATCATTTAGACACCGGGAATAATCACAAACAAGGTGATTAACGGCAAAAGACAGTAGATCAATACTGGGCACCTCGAAAAACCTTTCAAGGTGCCCGTGCATCACAGGGATGCGGCAGTCAAATCAATCGCTTACGCGATTGAAAATAGCTTAAGTTCGTTGCGGGTCTCCCGCGACGAACGTCCTTGAAAAATTCCATGGAAGGAGTTTTTCAAGGTTTCCTACTTGTATGACAATCATAATTCACACGCGCTTGTCAGCTCAAAGCGAGAACTCCATGAAGAAGCTGCGCCGGATTCCGAGCCTAGATGCCGTCCCGCCACGACAGGTCAAGAAAATCCGGCGGGACTACAAGTCATGGGTTGCCAATGAAACCCTTGAAGACTACGCGCTCAGGTACACGGCGCGCGAATTTCGCAAATGGTCTGTGTTCCGTGTTGCCAACACTGCGCTAGGCGCTATTTCCTTTCTGGCACTGGAAGCCATCGGTGCGGCGCTGACCGTGGAATATGGATTTATCAATACATTCTGGGCCTGCCTTGCCGCCTCGATCCTGATGTTTCTGACCAGTCTGCCGATTGCACACTATGGCGCAAAATACAACCTCGATATGGATCTGCTCACGCGTGGGGCTGGTTTCGGCTATATCGGTTCCACCATCACGTCACTGATCTACGCGTCATTCACCTTCATCTTCTTTGCCATTGAAGCTGCCATCATGGCGCAAGCGCTAAACCTGTATCTGGGCCTACCGATGACGCCCTCGTATCTGTTCAGCGCCTTGATTGTCCTGCCATTGGTCGGTTACGGCATCACATTGATCAGCCGACTGCAGATGTGGACCCAACCCATTTGGCTATTCCTGTTGATCCTGCCCTACATCAGCATCTTATGGAAAGATCCAACCATTTTCGATCGGCTCTTATCCTTTGGCGGTAATCTCGGGATACCAGAGTTCAATCTTCTGGCATTCGGCGCAGCCACCAGTGTGGTTCTCGCCCTGATCGCACAGATCGGGGAACAGGTCGACTACCTCCGCTTCATGCCACAAAAAGATGAATCCAATAAGCGCGCATGGAATCTCGGGGTGCTCTTGGCCGGTCCCGGCTGGATTATTTTAGGTATGTTCAAACTTCTGGCTGGTGGTTTGCTGGCCTATCTCGCGCTCAGCAGCGGGATCAGTCTGGCTCAAGCCGTTCAACCGGCGGTTTTTTATGAGCTCGGATTCAGTTATGTCTTCAATTCACCAGCAGTCGTGTTGTTTGCGGCAACCCTTTTCGTAGTGATCTCCCAAGTGAAGATCAATGTCACCAATGCGTATGCGGGTTCGCTTGCGTGGTCGAATTTCTTCGCCCGTCTGACGCACAGCCACCCAGGCCGAATCGTCTGGCTTATATTCAACGTACTGATTGCCGTAATGCTGATGGAATTCGGGGTTTTCGAGGCGCTGGGAAATGTGCTTGGCATTTACTCGAATGTCGCGATCAGTTGGGTAGGTGCCATTGTTGCCGACCTGATCATCAACAAGCCACTTGGTCTGAGCCCGCCAGGGATCGAGTTCAAACGCGCCTATCTGTATGACATCAACCCGGTCGGTACCGGCGCTTTGTTAATTGCCTCGATGCTGTCCATTATTGCATTCAGTGGCTGGTTCGGGCCGTGGGCCGAGGCCTTTTCCGCCTTCATTGCATTAGGCAGCGCATTTATCATGGCACCACTGATTGCCTGGCTGACCAAGGGCCGCTATTACATCGCCCGTACACCCGACCAAATGGGCGATAAGAAGAAACTGCGTTGCGTTGTCTGCGAGAACGACTACGAAACAGAAGACATGGCGATGTGCCCGGCCTATCGGGGAACCATCTGTTCACTTTGCTGCACTCTGGACGCGCGTTGCCACGATATGTGTCGGCCCAAGGCCGGATTACTGGAACAGTTCATCGCCATGCTGAACCGCCTTCTGCCCAAGACCCTCGCAAAGCATGTCAACACCCGCATTGGCTATTACCTGCTCCTGATTCTGATTTCAGGTGTGGCTCTGGCTATAACCTTGTTCTTTTTCTACTTGCAGCAACTCAATAGTATGCCCCCAGCCGATCTGGAGATTTTCCGGACGCTGCTGATCAAGCTTTTTGTCGCCATTTTCGCGCTGATCACCATTGGCGGCTGGTGGCTGGCGCTCACCGTGGAAAGTCGATACGTCGCGCAGGACGAGTCCAATCGACAGACCCATCTGCTGATGAACGAAATCGAGGCCCACTTGAAAACCGATGTGCAATTACAGAAAGCCATCAAGGCAGCGGAGAGCGCAAACCAGGCTAAAAGCCGCTACATGGCAGGGATCAGCCACGAACTTCGCACCCCGCTGAACTGTATTCTGGGTTACGCCCAGATCGTTGAACACGATCCCGCAGTACCGCTGCAACGCCGCGAAGAGATGAAGGTTATCCGCCGCAGTGGAGAGCACCTGATTTCACTGATCAATGGCCTGCTGGATATGGCAAAAATCGAAGCAGGAAAACTGACCATTGAACCCGAAGAGGTGCATTTCCCGCAGTTTGTCGCCCAATTGGCGGACATGTTTCGGCTACAGGCTCAGGAGAAGCACATCCAGTTCAACTTCGACGTAGCGGACGAATTACCACCCGTGGTGCGCGTCGACAAGAAACGACTGGGGCAAATCCTCATCAATATTCTGGGCAACGCAATCAAGTTCACTGAACAAGGGCATGTGACTTTCCGGATTTCATACCGCAGCGAGTTGGCACGCTTTGAAATCGAGGACACGGGAATCGGCATTGCAGAAAGTGATCGCAAGCGGATTTTCCTTCCCTTCGAACGCGGCAGCAATGCAACTGGCAATGCCGCCAGCGCAGGTCTGGGCCTAACGATCGCCAGTATGTTGGCCACCCTGATGGGTGGCGAGTTGACAGTACATGAGCGCGAGGGCGGCGGCAGCCGATTCCAGTTGCGCCTGTTACTCACTGCCGTACGCAATCCCCGCCCTCAACCCATGGATACACCCGCCAATATATTGGGTTACCGCGGTCCGCAGATGCGCATACTCCTCGTCGACGATCAAGCAAGCGATCGGGAGTTTCTGCACAGCGTACTCTCGGCGCTCGGATTCGGCGTGATTCAGGCCGAATCGGGCATTGCCGCCCTGCGTCAGGCCGCAGCACATCAGCCGGATCTGATCATCTTGGACATCAACATGGCGGATATCGATGGCTGGGAAACCGCCCGACTGATGCGCGCCAACGGTATTTCCATGGCACCGATTCTGATCGTCTCCGCCGACGTCCTCGACCGGGGCAAACCGAACATGGAAGACATCGGCATCGACGATTTCATTGCCAAACCCGTCGACATCGGTATATTGCTCCAGCGCATCCACGACAAGCTACAACTCAACTGGATCACGAGTACCCAGGAGCAGATTGCCGCCCAAACACCGGCTTCTGAGCAACAGCGAGTTGCCCACCCCCATTCGGAAGTACGCCCCGCGCTTGCGACAAACGTAGAACGTGCGGTGCCAGAATCAAACGTTGATGCGGAACCACAAAACGGCGTCCAAACCCGTGTAAGCGACCTGCCAGATGCGGAAGCACTCAAAACCCTGCTAGATCTGGGCGCTATGGGGTATGTACGCGGTATCCTCGAAAAACTCGACGAGTTGGAACAATTGCGCCCAGATCTAGCAGAGATGGTCCACCAGTTGCGCACATCCGTTCAACAATTCCACCTCGGTGAGTACATGCGTCTACTCAAACAATTGGAAGCCAAGCATGAACATACATAAGCATGAGCGCGGCACCATTCTGTTGGTGGACGATGCGCCGGACAATCTGCGCATGCTGCATGATGCCTTGCAGGAGCAAGGTTATCTGGTACTGGTTTCCACAGATGGCCAAAGCGCGCTGGACAGCGTGCAGCTCATGCCACCCGATATCATTGTTCTGGATGCGCGCATGCCCGGCATCGACGGTTTCGAAACCTGCCGACGACTCAAGGAAGGCCTCAACACCCGCGATATCCCAGTCATCTTTATGACAGGCCTTAGCGACACCGAGTACATCGTTCAGGGCTTTCAGGCCGGTGGTGTCGACTACGTGACCAAACCCGTCGTGATCGAAGAATTGCTAGCGCGCATCACCACCCATATGCAGCGTGCGCGACTGGTCACCCACACCCGCGCGGCGATCGACTCGGCCGGGCGGGCCATTCTGGCCTTCGATTCGAACTATGCGATAACCTGGGCTACCCCGTTGGCCCAACGTCTGGTCCAATCCGTTGTCGATGTGCAGGATCTGCTGCCGATCCCCATCCGCCAATGGCTCGAAGCCAAGGACGCCGATCCCTCCTTCCCGCTTTGGCACGCGGGTGAGCGCTTGTTGTTTACCCGGATCGAACCCGGTCTGTTGTCCATCCAACGCCATGCGGCCCTGGCCGAACCGGAGGCACTGGCCAAGATATTCCAACTGACGGCACGCGAGGCGGAAAGCCTCTATTGGGTCGCTCTGGGAAAGACCAATAAGGAAATTGGCGAGATCCTGCAGATCAGCCCGCGCACGGTCAACAAACACCTGGAACATGTGTTCGAAAAGCTGGGCGTTGAAACTCGAACATCCGCCGCTGCACTCGTACTGGGACGATCATCGGGCTAAAACCACACCTAGAATTTCTTGCTCACCAAACGCAGGAACAGGCGCGACAGCCGCTCGGGCAGATGGCGCAGGTTATCCAGAACCAGAAAGTGCCCCACGCCGAAAATGCGTTCGACATACCGATCCGCACCCGGGTCGAGGCTGACGCAGAAAATATGCACGCCTCGCTGGCGCGCCTCGATCACGGCGTGGCGCGTATCCAGCAGCAGGTGCTCGGGATCGAAGACATCGATATCCGAAGGCTCGCCGTCAGTCACGATCAGCATCACCCGATTGTGCGCCCCGCGCGTGAGCAACGCCTCCGTCGCATGCCGGATTGCCGCCCCCATCCGTGTGGAGTAACGCCCCTCATACCCGGCTAGGCGTGCTTTGGCCGCAGCATCGAAGGGCTCGTCGAAGTTCTTGGCAATCTGATAATCCACCAGATGGCGTCCTTGAGAGTGAAACCCGGCCAAAGACAAATCGGAACCGAGATCGGTCGCGGTCTCGGCCAGCAGAAGAATGGCTTCGCGGGCCAAGTCCAGAATGGGGCGACCGCTGATGGAATCGGGATTGTTTACCGATTCTGAAAGATCGAGCAGTAGCGACAGCGCAAGAACCTGATCGTTCTGTGGTCGTGTGCGAATGAACACGCGCGGATCCGGTTCCTGCCCGTTACGGATATCCGCCATCGCCCGCAGTGCCGCGTCCAAATCCAGTTCATCCCCCATTTCCTGCTTTCGCAACAACACACGGTGCCGACTGCGCAAGGCACCAACCACCCGGCGTAAATGAGCCAGCAATGGGCGATTAGCAGCCAGAACTGCCGGGGCCCAATCCGCGTCACCCTCTTTCGCATTTCCTTCGTGCACGGCGCACCAGTTCTCTCGCTCGACACCGAATCGGGCAAACCACTCCGGGTAGCGTGAGGGATGCGTTTCCTCGTCTTCACTGGTCTGGAAGAAGGTCAGCTGTGCATCTTCCGTGACCTCTTCGATTCGATAGCCGGCTTCGGCAGCACTCGACGCCAGGGGAATCTCGGTGAACGCCAGTTGCCGTCCTTCGGCGGCTTCCTCAAACTGCGCACCGGATTGCACGCCCTCGGTGGCCTGCTCGGCGGCCCTCGTCTCTTCGGGCAACGGGTGCTCCTCATACCAGAGATGCTGATTGTCATCCCGGTATACGGCCATTGGCGGCACGCTGCCCTCGTCCATCGACAGACGCATCTGGCCGATGTCGTGCGCCAAACGCAAGCCGATTTCACGGGCTGTCCTTGCCTCCTCGATTTCGGCAATCCGCTCCTGAAACAGTGTGATTGCCTTGCGAACCATGAAGTCATCGTCCTTCGACTGTTCCAGTTCCAGCAAGCCACGAGAAAGACGCCACATCAGTGTCGCAAACGGCGTCGGGTCCGGCGACACCAGGGGATGCAGATCCAACCAGAGCCGACGCAATCCCGGGAACTGCGAAAAGGCGAGGTACTCGACCCGGGCATCCTCAACCAGTTCAACCAGATGTCGCTGACGTGCGTTTAGTGACTCGGGATTCAGCGGTTGGCTGTACATGCGATGGGCGGCCGCATGGACCGCTGCTGCGATATAGACTCTGCGTGCGGTTACCGCCCCTTGTTGAGACAGTGAAGACGGCAGACGAATATGCCCCTGATCGATGCGAGGGCGAACGGCTGACGATTCCGACGCGGCCGGAATGCCGGCCAGATCGAAAGACTGCCCCCAGAGTGCGATCAGATACAAATTTAAAAGATGCCGCACGTCCTCGAAGGACTGAGACGACATAACAGGTTCCGCTTCCAATTGTTGAGGTAGGAGGTTAGCCATAGGAGTCTTCATGGAAACGGGCATAAACTTTAGGGGTTGCCGAAAAGATGCGGCAACCGGGTCATAGTGCTGCGAAGGCGTGATGACGAATGCACAATATCTCCGGAGCCTCAGGCGAGGCCGACGGATCGACATGCTATTGAGATTAGCGGGCCAACAGTTCCTTCAGGGCGTCATCGATGAACTTAACGTCCACCTTGTTCATGCCCGGGCCGCCGGCAAAGTGCCCCCAGATGGACGGGATCGGCCGTAACTCGGCGTTCGGCATTTTGCTGACTTCGTATTCGTTATCTTCGACTGGGAAGTACAGGTCGGTCTGACCCGGCATGACAAAAGCCTTGGCCTTGATCGCACCCAACGCCTTCTCGAAGTCGCCGCCGTACATCGGATTGTTGCTGATGTCGCCCTGTTGCCATGTCCACAGCATCGTCAGCAGGTTATTGGCATCACGGGCAAGGAAGAAACCCTCCCAGAACGCGACCAAAAAATCTTCCAGCGAAGAGTAACCGTATTGGAGATACAGCTTCTCGCGGTAGAACGCCTGAGAAAACCCCCAGCCGGCGTACACACGGGCCATGGCGCGCAAGCCCTTGGTCGGTGGCTTCTCGTACCAGCCGTTGTTCCAGGCGGCATCGGCGGTCAGAGCTGCCTTGACGCTTTCGAGGAACACGAAGTTATGCACGGATGTTTTGGCAGAACCGCAAAACGGCGCAATTCGCTCGACCATATCCGGGTAGGACGCGCCCCATTGGAATGTCTGCTGCGCGCCCATGGACCAACCGGTCACCAGCGCAATTTTCTCAATGCCGAACACTTCGGTCACCAGGCGATGTTGGAAGCTGACGTTGTCATATGAGGTCACGTCTGGAAAACGAGCCTGATTGTAGGGTTCAGGCGTATTGCTCGGCGACGAGGACAGGCCGTTGCCGAACATGTTCGGAATAATGATGAAGTACTTATCCGGATCCAAAGCCATGCCCGTGCCGACCAACCACTCGTTGTCATAGTGCTGACCGGAATACCAGGTCGGATACACGATGACATTGTCTTTCGCCGCATTCAGCGTGCCGAAGGTCTTATACGCCAGTTTGGCGTCACGGATGGTGGCGCCGGATTGCAGAACCACGTCACCCATTTCATAAATCTTGTAATCACTCATTACATTTTCCTCAAGGTTAAATAAATGCTTTTTGATTCAAACGATTGAATAGAATTAGAGAAGCTCTTTTTAGACTAGAGCTTCCTTGCGGTACACGGATGTACCGCTATGAATAACCACACAGGTTATTGTTCATGAAGTCACCAACCAACAATCCCTGGCCAACGATGAGCCCATGGTTTGGCTTGCTCAAAAGCCGCCGAAGCACGAAGCACCATCTGATCGTCCAAATGGCGTCCGATGATTTGCAGACCAACTGGCAAACCATCGTCTGTCCAACCTGCGGGTACTGACGCAGCTGGTTGTCCTGTCAGGTTCATTGGGAAGGTGAACGCCAACCAACGGAACGGCGCGACAATATGTCCATCAATCTTCTCTGGCCCTTGTATATGCACAGGGAATGGAGGAACCGCCAAAGTAGGAGTCAGAAGCAGGTCATAACGCTGCATGAATCGCCACATCTTGTTGTTAACGGCTTTACGTGTCATCAGAGCGTTCGTAAAGTCTTCCGCTTTCCAATCCCGACGGATAAAGTCAACCAGATGAGGCGTCATCCGGTCGCCATACCGATCCGCCATCGCTCGCAAACCCTTGAGATCTGATTCCGCAGCGACAATGCCCCAAAACGCATCGTAGGGATCATCCAAACCCGGATGAGCTTCTTCCACAATGCATCCCAGATCCTGCTCAAAGACCTTCACCGCCTCATCCACAACCTGACGAACACGTGGATCTACGGGTGCATAGCCCCAATCGGGGCTATAGGCGATCCGCTTCCCCTTGAGATCTCCCTTCAGGGTTTCCATCCAATCAAAATTCGGGTCGGGAAGCGTATGACGGTCGCGCGGATCCTGTCCGGCGATAACCGACATCATCAACGCACTGTCAGCTACGGTCCGACTCAACGGGCCAATATGCTCAAGGCTTTCCCAACTGGAGACCCCCGGATATCGCTCATCTTTGGTACCTGGATACAAAGGCACACGCCCCATGGATGCCTTCAGACCATACAAACCGCAATGCGCTGCCGGGATCCTTATTGAACCACCGCCATCACTACCGATCGCAAAGGGGCACATGCCGCTTGCCACAGCCGCGCCCGATCCAGCGCTGGAACCACCAGGAGTCATGTCAGTATTCCAGGGATTACGAGTCGTCTCGTAAACCGGGTTGTGACCAACACCGCTGTATCCGAATTCCGGCACATTCGTCTTGCCCAGAATGATTGCACCTGCCGCGATTAGTCTTTCGACAACGACGTCATCTTCTTCCGGGACAAACTCCTCATATGCGAATGAGCCCGATACCGTCCGGATACCTTTGGTACAGACGAGGTCTTTGATTCCCACCGGAACCCCGGCAAGAGGCCCAATGGGTCGACCTGCTGCGATGTCCTTTTCAAGTTCACGCGCCCGATCCAGAGCCAACTCCGGGGTGGGCGTGCAGAAGGCATGCAGTTGGGGCTCCAACGCCTCCATTTGTGCTAACGAGGCCTCAATCACTTCGACTGGCGACAAACGTTTCTCACGAACTGCCGCGGCAATCGAAACCGCGTCCATCTTGCAAATTTCATGACTACTCAACTAAATATCCCCCCTCGGTCTATCTGATGAACGTTTTCGTGGAACGACGCTGGTGTGCGTCATGGTGTACTCATGCCGCGCCGTACTTTCGAACGGGTCTGGGGAAACCACAGGACGTACCGTCCGTGACCGCCACCTGATCTTCCCAAGGCAACTTGTAGTTACCGGCGACCAGATCCTGCATGAAGGTGTATGGGCAATCCTGCGCTCCGCCGGCCACGGCGACATAACCACGATGACCGAGCTGGTAGATGTTGTTCTCTACCCCCCACAGACGCCGCGCTTCACGCGCCAGGGCCGGACGGACCTCCGCCGTGATGATCTCGTCCGGCACACCGCTGCCTTCGACCAAGGTTGTCCCGTCAAAATTGACCACCATCCCCTCACCCATCGAGTTGAACGTCCCGTCCGTGCCCGCCATGCACACGCTCGCGGTGTACATGAGGTTGCAGAAGGCGTTGGTCTGATTGGTGATCTTCCAGGAATGGCGAATTGGTGCGGTGTATCCCGCCGTTCGCAACATGATATCGGCTCCGCGATAGGCGCATTCACGCGCCATTTCGGGGAACATGCCGTCGTGACAGATAATCAAAGCCAGGGTGCTGCCGTTTGGCCCCTCGCATACCGGAATACCCATGTCACCCGGTTCCCAGGGTTCCACCGGAACCCACGGATGGAGCTTGCGATACTTAAGGCGGATCACACCTTCGGCATCGATGATCAGACCCGTGTTGTATGGGTAGCCATCCGGGTTGTATTCCATGATGGAGAAGCAACCCCAGACAGCGTGCTCCACACAGGCAACGCGCAGAGCAGCAACCTCGGGCCCATCCATGCGCACCATGATTTCTGGGTTGGTATCCATCGACAGTCCATGGAGCGCATACTCCGGGAACACCACCAGATCCAGGGTGGGCATCCCGTTCTTTGCCTTGGCAACCATGGCGCAGACTTTCTCCGTCTGGCGAGTCAGATCCTCTGGCGTTTTCACGATAGGAAGTTGCAATTGCACCAGCCCCAGAACAACGCCATCCGGAGATTTGTTCAAACCACCCAGACCGCTCATGCGTCCTCCCCGATAACGCCAAAGCCATCTAGGCTTCGGCCAATCTCATCAATCTGATCCAACACCCGGAACATCCGTCGATTCGAGATTTTAGCTGCCGATTTCTGTACACCAGTCACGTCAGGCCACCACGCTTTTCTTGGCGGCAGTAGACATCAGAATCCAGTACACCAAACCTCCGACCAGTGCGGAGGAAATGGCGGTAGAAAGCCCAGGGAATACCTTCTCGACAATAAAGGCGACTACAGACCCTGCCGCCCATGCGATGAAGGCAAGCGGACGCCAGTCAGCATCGACCTGCGAGTTGGGACGCTTTAAGTACTGGTCGATGATGATGATCGCACCGATTGGCGGCACGATGATGCCAAGCAGACTCAGCCACTGGATGAAGAAGGCCCAGACGTTGGTCGCCGCGATCAGGATGCCGATGGCACCCAGCACAACCGCCATCAAGCGCATTTCGCTGCCCAGAATACGTGACCAGCCGGTAGACGCGTTGTACAGGCAGTGCGAGCAGACAGAGCCTAGGTTAGCCAGCAGGAAGATGAAGGCGATCACCATCAGAACGCCCGAACCGGTAGCCATCATATAGCCGAACATATTGTCCTGACCAAACGGGTTGGCATTCGGTACGGCGAGTGCAGCTGTCATGATTCCACCCACCAGCATCGCGATCATGTTCGCAAACGGAAAAGCGCTGAAGGTCGCCACGAGCGAGCTCTTCTTGTCTTTAGCCCAGCGGTTGAAGTCCGGTGTTACGGTGCCCGCATCAACGAACAGGGCAATCACCATGGTTAAACCGACACCGAAGGGCAGCAGATTTGCTGGATCGTTCCCGTGGTAGGACATGATTGCATCGAAGGTCGTCTTGCTGGACGCATCGATGACCACCCACAACCCGAGCACGACAAACAAGGGCGCGGAAATGATGCCGATCCAGTGCAGACCACGAACGCCGATAAAGGTAATGCCGATGAACAGCAGCCCCGCGATAATGGTCATGACCACGTAATTGATGTGATAAGCACTACTGATCAGGGAACCGGCAATACCTGTTTGCACGGCAAACCAACCCAGCAGCAGGGTTGAAAGCAGTCCTGACGCCAAAGCGTAACCCTTTCGACCAAATACGATGCTGGCGAGCAGCGCGAAATTGAATCCTTTCTTGGTACCCAGCAGGCCCAGCAGACCGACGTAGCCGAACATGATCAGATTACCGATCAGCATGGCCCACAAGGCGCTGGTGAACCCCATGCCGAGCACGAGGAGCGAACCGGTCATCGCCCCGGTAATGATCATCGGGAAACCCATCCAGACCATGCTCACTGAGAACATGCTGCGACGGGCGGACATGGGTACGGCGGTATGCTCGTATTCCTTGCCGAGGGTATGTTCCAGTTCTTCTTCGATGTGCTTGATCTCTTCGACCAGGTGCTCACCCTTGCTATGTTCGCCGCCTTTTTTCAGGCTGGCATCGTGTTCTTGGCTCATTGGATTATTCCTTACTTAATTCTTGTTTGATTCAGGGTGCTTGGTTATGGCAACTTCGCACCCGCCTTTGCTCAAGTGTCTGAGTGGGTTGCCTTATTTATGGCCACCCAGATCCTGCTCGTTCGGAATGCCCTGGATCGGGCATTCAGCCGTGCCGGGCGTCGAGCGCGTGATCTTCTCGACGTTTTCACGCGCCTTGGCTGGATCGGTAATCCAGGTCTTGTAGAACTCATAGGGGCATTCGCCAGCGCCGTTCATGTCGTCGCCAGAATTGATCATGCCGGTGTAGCCACGGTGCAGCAGCTTGTAGAGGTGGTTCTGGCTCTGCCAGTTTTTGCGGGCGTCGCGAATCTGGGAAACGGACAACTCGGCGTACTGGATGCCGTATTCCTCTTCGCCGCACTCACCGAGGGTACGACCATCGAAGCCGACAATGGCCGAGTGGCCGAAGTAGGAATACACACCATCGAAGCCTGCCGCATTGGCGACGGCGACATAGGTGTTGTTCATCCAGGCCATGGCTTTGGCAACCAGCACCTGCTGATCTTTGGCCGGGTACATGTAGCCTTGGCAACGAACGATCAGTTCGGCTCCCTTCATGGCGCAATCACGCCAGATTTCTGGATAATTGCCGTCGTCGCAGATGATCAGGCTGACCATCATGCCCTTGGGGCCTTCGCTCACGTAGGTCTTGCCGCCGGGATACCAGCCTTCGATCGGGCACCAGGGCATGATCTTGCGGTACTTCTGCACAATTTCGCCTTGATCGTTAATCAAAATCAGCGTGTTGTACGGCGCCTTGTTGGGGTGCTCTTCGTGACGCTCGCCCGTTAGGGAGAACACGCCCCAGGTCTTTGCCTTGCGGCAGGCGGCGGAAAAGATTTCGGTCTCTTCGCCTGGAACGGTCGAGGCCGTTTCGTACATTTCTTTCGGGTCGTACATGATCCCGTGGGTGCTGTACTCGGGGAAAATCACAAGGTCCATGCCCGGCAGGCCCTGCTTCATGCCCACGACCATGTCCGCGATCTTGCGGGCATTGTCCAGAACCTCGGCCTTGGTATGCAGGCGCGGCATCTTGTAGTTGACGACGGCAACGCCGACGGTATCGGCACTGGATGAAATATCACCATGACGCATAGGTTATATCCTCTGAAAAACTGAAAAAAAACGGTTATTGACCCCACATCACTAGCGTGGAATCAGGCAAACCATCCCTGGCGAATCGGGCATCGCCACAGACGCGGGTAGCAATCTGTGGCTTGTCATTTACAACGGGTTAAACCGACAGATACTTGCTGATCTGAGCCGTATCGACGTTCTCCCGCAGGTCCTCATGAATGAACGAACCCTTGTCGATCACGATGATCCGGTCGGCGACCGCCATCGTGAAACTGAGCACCTGCTCGGAGACGATGATGGTGATCTCCCGCATCTTGCGGATCTCGTTCAGGACATTGGCAATGTCCTTGATGATGGATGGCTGGATCCCCTCGGTGGGCTCATCCAGCAGCAGCACCTTGGGGTTCGAAACCAGCGCCCGCGCAATGGCCAGCTGTTGTTGCTGACCGCCGGAAAGGTTGCCACCCTTGCGCTGACGCATGTCGAACAGCACGGGGAACAGCGCGAAGATTTCGTCCGGGATCGTTTTGTCCTTGACGGTTTCCAGACCGGTCTGGATGTTTTCCAGCACGGTCATGCTGGGGAAAATCATCCGGCCCTGAGGCACGTAGGCGATGCCATTGGCAACCCGTTGATAGGAGGTCATTTTCGTCACATCGACGCCATCGACCTTGATCGAGCCGCCACCCGCGGGCAACACACCAATCAGAGATTTGAACAAGGTGGTTTTACCCATCCCATTGCGGCCCATCACGGCGATTGTCTCGTTCTTCGAGGCGATCAGATCCACACCATGGATGGCTTCACTTTCACCGTAACTCACGGAGAGTTTGGATACTTCAAGCATGTCAGGTCCCCTCCGATTAATGGCCTAGATAAACTTCGATGACGCGCTCATCCGACTGCACCTGTTCCATGGTTCCCTGTGACAGGATCTTGCCTTGGTGAAGTACAGTGACCTTGTGCGCGATGCGTTTGACGAATTCCATGTCGTGTTCGATCACGATGACCGAACGGTCCTGACAGATCCGGTTCAGCAAATCGGCGGTTTGTTCACGCTCCCGCACACTCATACCGGCGACGGGTTCGTCCAGCATCAGGAGTTCAGGGTCCTGAATGAGCAACATGCCAATCTCCAGCCATTGCTTCTGGCCATGGCTCAGAAGGCCAGCTTCCTTGTCCAGCAGGTCCGAGAGATAGATCATGTCCGCCACTTCGTGGATGCGTTGATCCACGTCGGCTGTGCGCTTGAACATCAGGGCGCCGAAGACGGTGCGTCCGCGTGGAAACGAAATTTCCAGGTTCTCGAAAACCGACAGGTTTTCATAAATGGACGGGGTCTGGAATTTACGACCGACACCGGCCCGAACAATCTGGTGTTCGGCCATTTTGGTCAGTTCCATGCCCTTGAACTTGATCGAGCCTGAGGTGGCCTTGGTCTTACCGCAGATCATGTCAAGAACGGTGGTCTTCCCAGCCCCGTTGGGGCCGATCACGACGCGCAACTCGTTCTTGTCCACGTACAGATTCAGGCCATCGACCGCCTTGAATCCATCGAAGGACACCGTCAGGTCTTCAATTGCCAGCACGAAATCGGTGTTGCTCATTCCGCGACCTCCTTCTTCTCACTCAACGCAGCCGATTTAACAGCACTCGACTTGCGGGTGAACTTGTCCAGGAAACGATCCACCGATGGTTTCAGGTAAGTCTGATACAGACCAGCCAAACCGTTGGGGAAGAACATCACCACACCGATGAACATACCGCCCATCAGAAAGAGCCACAGCGCCGGGAATGATTCCGAGAACGCCGACTTGCCGTAGTTGACCAGCAAAGCGCCGTAAACCGCACCGATCAGGGACAGACGACCACCGACGGCAGCAAGAATGACCATTTCGATGGAAGGCACGATGCCAACGAAGGTGGGCGACATGAAGCCGACCTGCAGCGTGAACATGGCTCCACCGATGGCCGAAATGATCGCTGAGAGACTGAAGACGAAAATCTTGAAGTTTGACACGTCGTAACCGGAGAATCGGACCCGATCCTCCTTGTCCCGCATCGCGAGCAGCAGGCGCCCGAGTTTCGACGATAAAATGTAGCGGCAAAGCAGAATCACGCCGACGAGCAGCACCCCGTTGATGTAATAAAGGATGTACTTCGCCGAGTCGGTGTTGATGTTCCAGCCATGCAGGGTCTTCAAATCGGTAATCCCATTGATACCGCCGGTGTAGCCTTGCTGACCAACAACCAGAATCGTCAGGATGGCCGCAATTGCCTGCGTGATAATCGCGAAATACACCCCGCCCACGCGCCGCTTGAACATGGCCGCGCCAACAATATAGGCAAGCACAGCAGGCACGACGAAAATCGCCAGGATCGTGAACGGCAGGCTATGGAAGGGTTCCCAGAAAAGGGGCAACTGGGTGATCTGATTCCAGTCCATGAAATCCGGGATACCCGGTGTCGTTTGCCTTGCGGTACTCGCCGGATCCGAAGCTTCCAGCTTCAGATACATGGCCATGCAATAACCACCCACGCCGAAGAAGATTCCCTGACCCAGGCTCAGAATGCCCGCGTGTCCCCAGAGCATGACCAAACTGACCGCCGCAAAAGCATAGGTCAGGTACTTGCCCACGTTATTGAGGCGGTAAATATCCAGAAACACGGGCAAAATGATAAAAATCAGCAAGGCGAGCAACAGGAGCCCGATCGCGCCCTGCCGTCCACCCAACCATCTGTCATAAAAAGTATTCATGTGCGTGTCCTTATTTTCTGACCTTGCTTGAGAACAGACCTTCGGGCCGAAGCATGAGAATGACGATGATCGCCAACAGCGTGACCACTTTGCCCATGGCGTTCGTCATGAAGAAAGTAAGGATGGACTGGGCCTGCGAAATGGTGAACGCGGAAGCGACCGTACCCAGCAGACTGGCTGCCCCACCGAAGACAACCACCAGGAACGTATCGACGATATAGGTCGATCCGCTGGTCGGGCCAGTTGACGCAATCGTCGTGAATGCCGCACCGGCGATTCCCGCGACACCACAACCCACCGCAAACGTCATTCGATCAACCTTTTGGGTGTTGATCCCCACGGCACCGGCCATTAACCGGTTCTGAGTCGTTGCCCGGACCTTCAGTCCCCAACGTGATTTATGAAGCGCGAGAATGACGACTGCAGTCACGACGAGCGTGATGAGCATCACAAACAGACCGTTGATCGGAATATCAATACTAGGTGTTGGTGACCATGAACCCATCAACCAGTCGGGCAATGTTGGGCTAACCTCACGACCACCGAACACCGAGCGGAAAATCTGTTGCATGATCAGGCTGAGCCCCCACGTGGCAAGCAGCGTGTCCAGTGGTCTCCTGTATAAATGACGGATGAGCAGGAATTCGACGAAATACCCCACCGTAAAGGCAATAACAAAGGCAGCGATGATCGCCACCACGAAGTAATAGGCCATGAATCCGGGAAAGTACTGTTCTGTAATTTTAGAGATGACATAGATCGAGTAGGCCCCAATCGTCATGAACTCTCCGTGAGCCATATTGATGACGCCCATCTGGCCGAAGATGATCGCCAGCCCCAAGGCCATCAACAGCAGTACGCTGAAGAGGCTTAGGCCGGAAAACCCCTGCATCACCAGGATGGACCCTAAATCAGAGAATGAGTATCCAAACAACATGGAAGTTGCTCCTGTCTAAAATTGCATAGGGAGTGGGTTACGCCCTGATCAGTTGAAGCCGACCAGAACGCCACTCACCCGGCCGCTTTTGCTCAGTAACCTTTCGGGAACGGATTCGGCATGATGTACGGTGAGGTGTAGACGATGTCTGCCTGACCATCGTCACGCCATTCGCCGATACGCAGACGGGTCTTCAGGTGATGGTTCGGCTCGAGGTAAACCATGCCTTCCGGTGCGTCGAAGGTGATCGTGCCGCTTTCTTCAGCCTTCACTACCTTGTCGGTATCGAAGCTGCCCGCTTTCTCGACAGCAGCCTTCCACAACCACGGGCCTTCATAAGCAGCCTGGGTTACGTCACCGATCGGCGCATCAGCACCCCAGCGTTTCTTGAACGCAGCAACGAATACCTTGTTTTCGGGCGTATCCAGAGACTGGAAATACTTCATCGCGGAGTAGAAGCCTTTGAGGTTTTCACCACCGATGCCCTGGGCTTCGTCTTCAGTGACAGACAAGGTCAGCAGCGTCTGCTTGCTGCCGTTAATGCCGGCCGCCTTGAGCTGCTTGAACCAGGCCACGTTTGAACCGCCAACCACAGCGGCATAAATGACATCTGGCTTCTTCAGACGGATCTTGTTGATGGTTGAACCGAACTGGGTGCTGCCCAACGCGGCGTATTCCTCACCCACCACCTTGCCGTGCAATACGGTTTCAATGTATTTGCGCGCCAGTTTCATCGTTGTACGTGGCCAGATGTAGTCAGAACCGATCAGATAGAAGGTCTTGGCGTTCTTGTTCTTGGCCACCCAATCTAGGCCGGCAAATACCTGTTGAGTCGCTTCCTGGCCGGTGTAGACCACATTCTTCGACTGCTCCAGTCCTTCGTAGAAAGTCGGGTAGTACAGCAGGCCGTTATCACGCTCCAGTACGGGAAGAACCGCCTTACGGGATGCTGATGTCCAGCAACCGAAAATGGCGGCCACATGGTTTTCTTCCAACAACTTCTTGGCTTTCTCAGCGAAGGTAGGCCAGTCACTGGCACCGTCTTCCTGGATGTACTTGATCTGGCGTCCCAACACACCTCCCTGCGCATTGATCTGTTCAATCGCCAGCTTCTCGGCTTCCTGAGCACCCGTTTCACTGATTGCCATCGTGCCTGTCAGTGAATGGAGAATGCCCACGGTGACCGTATCGTCGGTCACAGCAAGACCAGTTGTGTCCACCTCAGCGGTTGGAGGACCAGCATAAACGGCAGACGCAATGAGTACTGACGAAAGCGCCAGACCCTGGATCGCAGCTCGTACGCTGCGCCAAACTTTAGAATCGGTCTTATTAATCATGGTTGCTCCTTAAAATCTCACCTGGACGTTTTACCTTGCTACAAGGACCAAAGGGAAAATCCCTCCAATAAGCACTATTGCAGGAAACGTGCCAGAATAATAAGACACAAATTAAAACAAAAATAAATACACAACCCACATATATCGGCACATTAACAAAAACCTTTCCCAGGTAATATTCGGCAATGGAATAACTGGACATTCAATGAGTTACAAAGATGAATTTGATTAAATTATCATCAAACCAGAATCAATAATCCACGATAAAAACTAGAAGCGTAAACAATTAAAACCAAGAAAATATCCAATGTATTTCCTTTAAGATCATATATTTATAAAGGTTACACACCAAGAACTCCTTGTCAATATGATCAAACACAAATTGTAATGTTACATTTCGTTCCAATTTGAATTGGAACAAATGATTGTCATGACAAAAACATTACATTCGCCATCACCACAAATTAAATTCATGGTGATTAATAGGAAAACAAAGGATAAACATAAGTTGGCACGGGATGTGCAATATTCCTTTGAGCTCTAAAGTTGCATTATTTCAAATTTATTAATTAGGAATGGATCAACCGAAGGCAATAATATCAATACGTCAATTAACGTAATTGGCTTATTGATTTACAGACGGGCCACGCCAAAATAATTTCAAGGGGATTAGCACAATGGCAAAGAAACTTATAGAAATTGATTTTTCACAACCACCGGAAGCACACGATTGCATTCACAATCGTTGGCACCCGGACATCCCCATGTATGCATGGGTGAAGCCGGGTGAAGATTTCGTTCTAGAGTGCATGGATTGGACCGGCGGCCAGATCAACAACAACAACTCTGCCGACGATGTCCGTGATGTGGATTTGACCAAAGTTCATTACCTCAGTGGTCCCATCGGTGTGGAGGGTGCCGAGCCGGGCGACCTGCTGGTAGTTGATATCCTCGACATCGGCACACTGGAACAATTCCAGTGGGGTTTTAATGGCATTTTCGCCAAAGAAAATGGCGGTGGCTTCCTGACCGAACATTACCCGGATGCACGCAAATCGATCTGGGATTTCAATGGCATTTATACATCCTCTCGCCACGTGCCCGGTGTGAACTTCGCGGGCATCATGCACCCGGGTCTGATCGGTTGCCTACCCTCCAAAGAATTGCTGAACGAATGGAACAAACGTGAAGCTGCCCTGATCGCGACCGATCCTGACCGGGTTCCTCCGCTGGCCGCCCCACCCTGTGCAGGTACCGCACACATGGGCCAACTCAAAGGTGATGCGGCGAAAGTCGCCGCACTCGAAGGTGCGCGCACCGTTCCGCCACGTGAACACGGCGGCAATTGCGACATCAAGGATCTCACCAAAGGCTCCCGTGTCTTTTTCCCTGTCTATGTTAAGGGCGCTGGTCTTTCAATGGGCGATCTGCACTTCTCGCAGGGTGATGGTGAAATCACATTCTGTGGTGCCATCGAGATGGCCGGATGGATTCATATCCGAGTCAGCATCATCAAGGATGGTGTTGCCAAATACGCGGTCAAAAACCCGATCTTCAAGCCGAGCCCACTGCAGCCAAACTACCAGAACCACTTGATCTTCGAAGGTATTTCCGTAGATGAATCTGGCAAACAGCACTATCTGGATGCTCATGTTTCCTACCGCCAGGCCTGCCTGAACGCGATCGAATACCTGAAGAAATTCGGCTACACCGGCGCCCAGGCCTATTCGATCCTTGGCACAGCACCTGTACAGGGGCACATCAGCGGCATCGTCGACATACCGAATGTCTGCGCAACGCTCTTCCTGCCGACAGAGATCTTCAATTTCAACATTGACCCATGCGCCGAAGGCCCGACCAAGTACATCAAGGCTAACGAGGATGTGCCGGTTTCCTACTGGGCAGATAAATAACCCCCGCTCTTAGGATCTGTTCGAAATAGATCCGAAGATCCATGTATCCCATTGTTTTCACGGAGGGTGAAATGCCCATTTATGAGTATCACTGCAAAAACTGTGACCACGTGTTCGAGGAAATGCGCCCCATGGCCCAGTACCAGGAGCCGTGCGCATGCCCCATGTGCGATCACGACGCGGGAAGGGTTGTCCTATCTGCTCCGAGACTGAACGACATGAAGGCCAGCGTCCGTCAGGCCCATCAAGTCAATGAACGAAGTGCCCATGAACCGAGATCAACGGCACGGCACCAATGCGGGCCGGGCTGCAACCATTCCAGTACCCCCACCAAGACCACGACAACCAAAGGAGGTCCTCACCTAAAAATGCAACAGGGCAAACGCCCATGGATGATCGGACACTGAAGATTTTGTGGCTTGATACCCAAGACCACAGATTCAAAACCATTTTTTGACAACCCTGAAACTACTATCGTCCCTAAGGAGCTTATGTAACATGAAAAAGAACATCTTATCGCTACTCGCAGTAGCAACTGCAATGAGCATGCCGCTGGTTAGCACAGCTGTCCAAGCCGATACGTTTACCGGCAACATCAACGCCGCTTCGAAATATATTCTTCGAGGTATTACTAATTCGCCGGAAGATGACAATGCTGCATTGCAAGGTGGATTTGACTATGCACTTGACAATGGCCTTTACGTTGGTTACTGGGGTTCGTCTCTTGGGTATTCTGATCCGGGTAAATCCAATGGCTTCGAAAATGACTTCTATGGCGGTTACAACGGAAGTATTGGTGACTTCCATTATGGCGTCGGCGTCGTTCAATACGCCTACGTCAACATCTCCAACTCGAATGGCATTGAAGGCTACGGCAGCGTCGGTTATGGCCCCGTCACCTTTGGCGCCAAGACACTGTTGAAAGATGTAGTCTGGGGCAACAAGGGTGACACCTTCTGGACCCTCGATTACAGCGCTGCTTTGCCAAAGGACTTCAAGTTCGGTACAACGATCGGCTATTACACCTACAAGAATAGCGGCACGTACATTGCATCAACCCCGGAGAAAAACGCCTTCCGTTATGCAGATATCAACCTATCTCATCCGATCGGCAAAACAGGGGCAAACGTTAGCATGCACTACATTATCGGCGGCAAGGATCGCAATGGCACTAAGCAAAAGAACGCCATTTTCTTCAACCTGGGCTACAACTTCGACATCTGATTACTTAACGAGTGATTCTGTCCCGGTTATCTGAATGCCACGCTCCCATCAACAGGGCGTGGCATCATCACATTAGGGAGGGTCTGCATTTATGCGTTCCTTCCCTAATGTGGTTTGCCTTTTTTATTACCGACAACGAGAATCGAAACGTGAAAAAACCAGATCGCCACGGGTAAAAAACTCATCTTCGGTGAAGATTTGCCCGATTTGAGGTGCAACCCACGGCAGACGTTTGGTCGAAACCAGACAACCTTGTATCTTAAAATCCATCAGGGCTTGTTCACGGGCAGCATCAAGATCAGGCGACAGCCGCCGGGCTGGATACCAGTGCATCCCTGAATAGGCACGGACAACGCCTACCCACAAAGTCTCACCCACCGCATTTCGATAGGGCGTCTTCCAAAGTAGCAGTGACAGCATCTCAGTCTGCTTTGACGTCTGTATATGTCTGTTGTAAGCAAGCGTATACAACTCGTTATTCCAGAAAAGAGGAACGGATGGTGCCTGCAGATCGTCGAGCCCTTCGCGAGCCAGTTTTAATAATGCCGATGCGCCGATCGGACTTGCCTGCGTCCATCCGTCGGTGTGCAACGCATCGCGCAGGCCTGCCTCATCCCCGACAAGCAACGCGACGGACAATGGCTGCACCCGTGCTCCCAGCGTACCGCGAACATAATGCGGCAGATGAGTCTCAAGGAAGCTTTCCGCCTGTTGGGGCAATAGCTGAGATATGGATGCCTCCGGAATCGGAACGGGTGGGGTTCGGGCAGGCGCCAGCAACACCCCTGAATACACCGCTCCCACGAATACAAAAGCCAACGGCAAGGCGAACGGCATGCTACGTATTTGCGACTGCTCGATGCGTGTTCGTGTCCATTCAGCCCAAACAATGGCCACCAGCAACCAAATGCCGCCAAGCAAGTAACCACCCAGCACATCGCTAAGGAAATGCACGCCAAGAACGATACGACTCAGCCCAATCGCCAAGACCAGGAGCAGCCAGGCGAAAAAAATATTGACCCTCATGGGCCAGCTCGATATCTCCCGAAGCCAGATATAGGCCAGAAAGCCGAACAAACTGACCGAAATCAGAGCATGCCCACTCGGGAAGGCGTAACTCGCCTCATGCACGGCGGCTTCAAGTGGGCGAGCGCGATGGAGTGCCCATTTGCCGGCAAAGGCAAACAAGGTGCTGCCACTCACCGAGATCAAAAGCGGCAGTATGTAAAATCGTCGCCGCGACAACCACAGCCAAATGCTCGAAACCAGCACAATGGCCACGACGACCTGCCAAACCCCGATATTACTCACCCACATTGCCGCCGTCTCCCACGCGGGGGCGCGTAGCGCGACCATGACTTCGGCCACGCTGTGATCCAGGGCGACAATTGGGTCGGACACGATCAGATCTTCGACAAGGCCACCGAACAACAGCAAAAGATAGAGGAATGCCACGCCGAACAGGGTAAGTGGAAGGCCGCTGAACTGTTGACGGTTCAGGCGTGCTCCAAGAAACCCGAACAAACGCGGATGCGCCCGCACCCTGGCTACTAATTCCGGGTTTTCGCGTAGGGTCTCGGCCAGCGCGTGTGATACAGAAACGACGGCAGCCCACCAAGCCGGGCCATTGCGTAGCATCCAGCGCCGCAGATACCAAAAAAGTAGAACCAAAATCGCAAGTAACGCCACGCCCAATCCGGCCCGTGACATCCATTGCTGCGCCAGCGTCAGGGAACGCGCGAACACGTAGCCCGCGCCAACCCACTGCAGCCCCCAACCCAGGGCGCCGAGCAGATTCCAGATAAAAAACCAGCCACGCGACATACCGACGGTGCCCGCCACAAAGGGCGCAACCTCTTTCAGACTGGGAATGAATCGTGCGAAAAAGACACTTTTTCCACCGTGCTTTGAAAAAAATTCGTGCGCCTTCTCGATGTGCTCACGACGAAGCAACCAAAGCCCGTTTTCTGTCCAGCGACGCCCGTAGCGTCGACCGAGCGTGTAATTGACGTTATCGCCCAGCGTCGCACCGGCCACGGCGAAAATAAACAGCCAGAGGAAACTCGGGCCTCCGCTGCCTGCGGACAAAGCCCCCAACAACAACAACAAGGTAGATCCGGGCAGAAACAACCCGACGACCAGCACCGTTTCTACGAGCGCTGCCAAAAAGGCGATCCAGTAAATCCAGCCACTCAAGTGCTGGATAAAAGGCATCAAAGATTGCAACCACTGATCTAACACATTAATTTCCAGTATTCCTACGGTATATATCGACTTAGAGGCGGTAGAGTCTAATCTACGGTAAAGAAAGTCATATCGTGCTTCGATTACGCTCAGGCTTACCGAACCACGCCTCAGAAAAAAATCCGGCCGCAACAGAGCTTCTGTTGAGAGCCGGATCATTTTTAACTCAAGACTCGATCCGAATGTTAATCGGGATGCGAACTTTCCTTGTCGTTTTCGAGCACAGAACCTGTCTGGGCATCGACGCCAACTTCATAGACAACCTTGTCTGTCCCTTTGATATCGAAAGAATACCGCAACCCGCTACCGCCCTTCTCTTTTTCCAGCTCCTCGTCCGTGATTGTCCCCGGGCGTGCTTTCAGGGCGATGCCCTGGGCTTCAGTCATGGTGATCTTTGCGTGCTTGGCGAGGTTTTCTCCGCTATAGGCCTGCGCGCCAACAATGCCCATCAGCGAAAGGCTGACGCCGGTGATGCTTGCGATGATATAACGTGATTTCATGATACGTACCTCATTGGTTTCAGGTGGTGATCAACGATTTCGTTGATGCAAGATCACCTTAACAAAGGGCACTTATCCACAAGGTGACCGGATCATGAAGACTTGGTAATCCGATATCGGAGTGGAAAACGCTTACTTAGGGGCATTACAGGGAAGTGGTGCCGCGCATCCTGTTTTCGTGCCCTCAGATCATCCATGATCTGAGCCCGCCAAGGCGGATACGGCCCTCAAATCATCCTGTTTTCGTGCCCTCAGATCATCCATGATCTGAGCCCACCAAGGCGGATGCGGTAATCAAATCAATCGCATATGTGCGATTTGAATAATTTTCTTTTGGGGCGTGAGTTCATTGCGGCTGGATACATCTCCGTATCTCGAACTTGATAAGCTCCTCGGCATACATTTTCTTCAGCCGACGGTTCTCCTCTTACAGTTCCCTGAGCCGCGCCATCAATGACGCATCCATGCCGCCAAATTTGGAACGCCATATACAATAAGGTGGCGCTGCTCATGCCATGCTCCCAGCGTCAAGCCTGGCACAAGGCTAGGCACAAGCTTGGCATGGGCGAGCCAGCCTCTGTCTGCTTGAGGATGCTCAGTATCTGACTATCGGTATATCGTGAATTTTTTATCGGAAATCCCCTGCGTTTACTTCTCGAGAAAATTCCACTTCTGAATACCGCTATTTTCTGGGGGGATTACCCATTTGCACATACCCCATTCAATAATTGAGTAAATTGTTTACAAGGCAAGTTGATCAGTAACCTGCCATACCAGGGACCCAGTCCGTTCCAGCAAGAGGCAGGCGCGCCATTGCCGCAGCCTCTACGGTTAAAGCAACCAAATCCTCTCTTTCCAAGTGATGAACATTCTGCTTGCCGCAAGCGCGAGCGATAGTAGTCAGCTCCATATTCAGGGTTTTCAGATAATTACGCAGGCGTTTGGCGCCAATCTCCGGCTGAAGTCGCTGCTCGAGGATGGCATCTTGGGTTGTGATGCCCACGGGGCATTTGCCCGTGTGGCAGTGATGACAAAAGCCAGGCGCCGTTCCCAATGCCGCATAGTCTTTTTCAGCAGATAGATGTTGTCCGTTCTGGATGTATGACTCGCTGTTGCAGCCTAGGGCGACCAGCACGCCTTGGCCGATGGCAACAGCATCCGCCCCCATGGCCAATGCCTTGGCGACATCGGCCCCGGTACGAATCCCTCCGGAAACAATCAACTGCACGGTACCTTTCATATTAAGGTCCTCTAATGCTTCGACTGCCTGTCGCAGCGCTGCCAAAGTCGGGATTCCGACATGCTCAATAAAACAGGTCTGTGTGGCCGCCGTTCCGCCTTGCATACCATCTACCACAATCACATCAGCGCCCGCGTGAACGGCCAATTTGACATCGTGAAAGGTTCGGGTCGCCCCCACCTTGACGTAGATAGGTTTCTCCCAATCCGTCATCTCGCGCAATTCATGAATTTTGATAGCCAGATCGTCTGGACCCGTCCAGTCCGGATGACGACAGGCCGAGCGCTGATCGATGCCTTCTGGCAAGGCACGCATCTTAGCGACGCGCGAACTGACCTTCTGTCCTAACAACATACCGCCGCCGCCCGGTTTTGCACCTTGCCCGATGACAACTTCGATCGCATCTGCCCGACGGACATCGTCTGGATTGAAGCCATAACGAGAAGGTAGGCACTGATAAACCAGCGTTTTGGAAGATAGACGCTCTTCCTGGGTCATCCCGCCATCCCCGGTAGTCGTTGAGGTACCCAACTCAGAAGCGGCACGACCTAATGATTCCTTGACATGGGCCGAGAGCGAACCAAAGCTCATGCCGGCAATGGTGATCGGAATTTCAAGTTCGATGGGTTTCTTCGCAAAACGAGTACCAAGCAGGGTTTTAGTGACGCACTTTTCTCGGTAACCCTCAAGTGGGTAGCGCGACAGTGAAGCCCCGAGGAACACTAAATCGTCAAAATTCGGCAACTTGCGCTTAGCGCCTAAGCCTCGAATTTCATAGAGACCGTGGGCAGCCGCATTACGAATATAATCCTGGGTCTTATGATCGTAACCAGCCGATTCTTCACGGGAAATGTGTTTGAGTTGTTCGGGTTTTGTTTCCATAATTGGGTCCTCAATATTCCTGATTGGCGTCGGCGTTCCAGTGATATAACTCGCGCTTGGATGCGATCCGCTTGAACTCACTCGGTGCATGTTCCATTCCGGCCTGAGCCAGCAAATCGGCTACGGCGGCCAGATCGTCTTCGCTCATCGGTTCAATATGGGTGTCAGCGCCGAGTGATTTAATCTTGCCGCGCACATAGATCACTGCTTCATATAGAGAGTCACCAAGAGCATCGCCGGCATCACCGCAAATGACCATGCGCCCCGCCTGTGCCATAAAGGCGGAGAAACTCCCCACGGAACCACCTACCACGATATCGCCGCCTTTGAGAGAGATACCGCAGCGAAGTCCTGCATCGCCGTCGATAACCAGTAGGCCACCGTGCGCGGATGCACCGGCACCGTTGGAGGCGAAGCCTTTGACGTGTACCTTGCCGCTCATCATGTTCTCAGCGACGCCCGTTCCGGCGCTGCCACGGATGATGACGCTGCCGGTCTTGTTCATGCCGCCTGCGTAATAACCGGCATGCCCCTTCACCTCGACTTCTACGGGGCAGTCCAAACCCACAGCGATGTTGTGCGCACCATCGGGATTGAGCACAACAACCTTCTCAACTGCTCCAGTTTTAGCCTCGTGATGCAGAAACTGGTTAAGCTCGCGGAGTGGGGTTGTTGCCAGATCAAAAATCATGCTTTCCATACGTACATCTCCTCGGGCGCGGGCTCGAAAACGTGGGCATTTTTGATGTCAGGTAGATGAGCAAGTGAACGGAATTCCGAGGCAATTGCCACATAATCGTCTGTCTCGGCAACCAAGGCCGGTTTGCAGGCAAAGGGGTCGCGGATCAGCGCCAATTCGTCCGGCGTGCCCATCAGGAAGGTGTAGAAACCATCCAGCTCCTCAAAACCTTTCTGCAGCGCCACCTCCAGATCATCACCCTCGCGCAAGCGCCATTCCAGAAAACGGCAGGCGGCTTCGGTATCGTTATCGGTTTCGAATGTGATGCCATGAGGTTCCAGCATCCGGCGAATGCCATGAGGGTTGGACAGCGAGCCATTGTGCACAAGGCAGAAGTCTTCGCCTGCCGTGAACGGGTGGGCACGTTCTGGGGTTACTGCTGATTCAGTCGCCATCCGCGTATGCCCGACCAGATGGCTGCCTTTCAAGCTCGCAAAGTCGTAGCGTGCAGCTACTTCCGCCGGGGTTCCAATATCTTTATAGAGGTCGATGCTCCGCCCAGTCGACAGAAACTGCAACTTCGAATGATGCTCCTTAATCCATCGCTTGATGGCTTCGGGATCGAAGCTAGTGGTCAGAATGGCGTGATTGCCCCGGACATCCACGGTCACCGTGGTGCCCAGATGCGATTTCAGATCGTGTGCCAAACCCTGCCAGTTGAAATCGGCGCCAGCCTCGGTCAACCCGGAATAGACGCTGATCTTGCGCTCGCCGACCGGCAGGGGGGGCGTGAATACCGCCAGGCCGGCCGAATCAGAGCCGCGCTCGGTCATGCCGATCAGCATCGGCACCATCAACTCACCCAGCCGCGCGCGCAGAGGCGGTGACTTAACCAATAATCCAACAATTCCACACATGATGTTCTCCCATCGCTAAGGACAGCCCAGTGGGGCGGGCTGTGGTGTGAGTCTTAGGGAAGCGCTGATTTATTCAGCGCTTCCCGCTTGGGGCAGGATGCTCCAACACGAACAAAGACGTAAGTCTTTGATTCGTGAGAGCCATCGCGGGCGTGCACCGCGATGAGCGAGCTGATTTATTCCAAGGACGGAATAAATCAGCATATCCCTAGAAAAATTCCAGATAATTCTTGATTTCCCAGTCCGAAACATGCCGCATGTATTCCACCCACTCCATGTGTTTGAGCTTGAGGAACTCTGCCGCCACCGGGCCGAGCGCGGCGCAGAGCACGGCGTCTTCCTCCAACGCTTTTAATGCTTCATGCAGATTCTGTGGCAGAATCTCGATACCCTCGTTTTTCAAATCTGCGGGTGACAAATCATAAAGATTCATGTTGTGCGGCTTACCGGGGTCCAAATTTTTTTCAATACCATCCAGGCCCGCAGCAATGACCGCGGCGGTCGCCAAATAGGGGTTGCATGATCCGTCCGGTAGACGCAATTCGAGACGCCCCCCCGGAATGCGAATCAGAGAAGAACGGTTGTTGTCGCCATAGCCGATATAGGCCGGTGCCCAGGTTGCACCGGTCAGCGACCGACCAACCACCAGCCGCTTATAGGAATTGACGGTTGGCGCGCAGATCGCAGCCAGTGCAGGTGCGTGCCTGAGCACACCCGCCATGAATTGATAGGCCAGTTTCGACAGATCCATACCCTGAGGGTCGTTCTTGTCCTGGAACAGGTTGCGTTGACCGTCGCCAAGCGACATGTGCATATGCATGCCATTGCCCGGACTGGTCGCAAATGGCTTGGGCATGAAGGAGCAGATCAAGCCCATTTCGTTGGCGATTTCGCAGGCCGCCATCTTGAAGAAAATGTAGTTGTCGCAGGAGCTGAGGCAGTCTTCGAAAGCGTAATTGATCTCGAACTGGCCGTTGGCATCCTCATGGTCGATCTGATAGGCATCGATCCCGACCGCCTTGATGCTGTCGGTGAGTTTTTCCAGAAAGGCGCGCGAACGGGACAACCCCTTGTAGTCGTAGCATGGTTTGGCCTGCGTGTCGCTGTTGTCATACGGTTGGATCTGGCCATCTGGCCCCTTTTTGAGCAACGAAAACTCGGGTTCCAAGCCAGTGTAGAAAGTCAGGCCCTTTTCTTCCAGGTGCTTCAACTGATTTTTCAGCGTAACGCGGGCATCAATGGCCCACGGCTCATCATGGACGTGCCCATCGCAGACAATGCGGGCGTAGCCGGGTTGCCAAGGTACGAGAGATAACGTATCAAGATCGCCAACCGCCATGTAGTCCGGCCCATGTGGTTCGATGCCCATCCCCCAGATAGCGAACCCGGCGAACCCAGCACCCTGGGTGATGATGTCGTCGAAGTGGTCCACTGGCACAGACTTGGCCCTGGCGGTGCCGTGAATATCAACAAACTGGGCAAGGACGTATTTAACGTTATTGTCCGCAAGAAATACCTTCGCTTCAGCAGGGGTCATGTTAGCTCTCCCAAATGGGGTTTGAAGTGATGGGGGTAAACGGGTTCATGGCAGAGCATCCAGACCAATGCCGCCACCACCGAGCTCTTCTGCGATGCCCGTCAGGGTTTCCCAGAGATAAGGGCCGTAGGTGCCATCGCACCACAGTCGAAAAACGGGGTGGATTTTGTCACCGGTAGCAAGTACCAGGATGCTGACGCCGGCCATCGAGGTCAGCACCAGTTGTTCAGGGTCGGCAGCCAGACAGCGAAAATCGACATTGCAGGTCTGCAACAGGAGCTCGTTGACCCGGCTGCCGCAAAGCGCGAAGGCCGCATCCTGACGCAGCACCGGATAGACTCCTGGCGAGCGTGGGGTTTGCATGATTTGCGCGACGAGCGTTGGGTTGCTCTCGATCAAATATTCGGTTCGGCCCAGGCGACTGATCAGCCCGCCATCGGGGAGCGCGAGCCAGCTGTTCGGGCGGGATGGTAGCGGCAGCCCCAGATCGGCTAGCCATCCTGCTGCGCCAGCACCCTTGGCGCCCGTGCGCGGCAGATGTGAAAGGTCGGCAACGCCAAGCAGGGTGGCTTTTTGCGGATCGCGGGCATCAAACTTTCGAACTGAAGGTGGTAACGAATCCGAGTCACTCCATGCAGAGGCTTTAGCCAGCAGGACATCGTGGATTGGACTCAATGGTGAGGGGCTTTTCATGCGGGCTCCTTCTGCTTGAGGTTGTCCGGATCGTAGAAGGGGGTTCTGGCAATTTTGGCCGAAACCGTAGTGCGATCGGTCAGACGAATATTGATTGTGGTGTTTGCCTCGGCCAGTTCCGGGCGGACGAAGGCCAGACCGATATGGCACCCGAGCGTTGCACTCCAGGCGATGCTCGTTACCCGCCCGGCAATCTCGCCGCGGTCGATCACCAAATGACATTCTTGCGGCACCGAACTGTTGAATTGGGCATCAAGGATGAAGCCGACCAGCTTCTGCTTGCGAGTCTGGCGGTCAATGACACGCAGACTGCGCTGGCCGATGAAGAAAGGTTTGTTCATCTTCAAAGCCCATTCCAAGCCGACATCGAACGGATTGGTAAGGCCATCGGTATCTTGGCCGATGATGATGTGTCCCTTCTCAAGGCGAAGCAGTCGCTGCGCTTCGACTCCAAACGGTCGAAGATCAAATTCCTTGCCGGCCGCAATCAGGGCATCCCAGATCGCGCAGCCCTGATTGGCCGGAACGTGGATTTCGTAGCCCCATTCTCCGACAAAACCAACCCGCATCAGTCGGGCTGGAATACCTGCTACGACGCCCTCCCTCAAGGCGAGGTAAGGGAAGGCCGCAGCAGACAGATCTAGTGGGGTCAATCGGGAAAGTAGTGCGCGCGATTGAGGTCCGGCAAGATTCACTGCGGCAAACGATCCCGTGTGATTGACGATGCCACAGTCGAGCTGCCACATCGTATTCAGTCGCGATAACTCGCGATAAATGGTGGCCGCGCCAGATGTCGTCGTCGTGAAATAGAAATGATCTTCGGCCAGACGGCCAACCACACCGTCGTCCACTACCACGCCAGACTCGTCACACATGACTGCGTAACGGGTCATGCCAACCTTGAGGTTCGCGTAATTGGAGATGTAAACCCGCTCCAACAACTCGGCAGCTTGCGGACCGATGACTTCGAGTTTTCCGAGCGTACCGACATCGATCAGGCCCACGTTCTGGCGCACGGCCACAGCTTCATCCTGGATACATTGCAGCCGATCCTTGCCTGCGCGCCGGTAATATTCCGGCCGTTGCCAGACCCCGGCCATCATCCATTCAGCACCAAAAGCCGTGTGGCGGGAATGCATTGGCGTGCGCCGCTCCGGGCTAAATCCCCGGCCACCGAGCAGCGACATCGGCACCGGATGAAAGAATGGGCGGGATGTGGTGGTGCCGACTTCCTGCGGTTCTTTGCCGGTCAACTTCGCGAGAATACGCAGGGCATTCATGTTCGAATGTTTGCCCTGACTCGGCCCCATGCCGACCGTGGAAAACCGTTTCAGCAGTTCAATATTGTCGAACCCTTCCTGGACTGCGTTCTCGAAATCCTTGAGCTGAAGATCCTCGTCGAAATCAACAAAATTTTTACCCTGCGGATGCGCGACGATCGGCCAAGGATGGGTTGGGCATTCCGTCTCGGCCGGAATGACAATCTCCCGGATATCACCAAAACCGGCGTGTGCGGCGGCGGCGCTTCCGGCGCGCTGACCATCCAGTCGGCGCGCGGACAGCGTATGTACACCATTGACCCGACCACAGGCAAAAACACCGGGCGGCAGAATGTCGGGTACGAACTGTTCAAGTGATTGTGTGTAACGCATGCGGGTCCCGGCTTGGTAGAGCAGGTTGGCAGCCGGCGCCCAACCGACACTCATGACAATCCCGTCGCAAGGCAATGTTTCAGATTCGGATTTGCCATTGCCTACCCGTGCGCCTGCCACCGATTTCCCCTTCGCACCCGGCAGCGCTTCAATAATGCGATACCCAGATAGCACACGAATTCCCAGAGCGATGACCCTCTGTTCGGGCTCGCCGTCCAAGTGGTCCGGGCGTAAATCCACTACGGCTACCACTTCAACGCCCTGTGCAGAGAGATCTAATGCCGCCCGGTAGCCATCCTGATTGGCCGTGAGTACTACGGCTCGCTGCATTGGACGCACCGCATAACGATAGAGCAATCGTTGCGCAGCGGAAGCCAGCATAATCCCCGGCAGATCATTGTTGCGGAACACGGCGGGCTGTTCATAACCCCCTGTGGCAACCACCACGCTTTTCGCGCGCATTTTGATTAACACATCACTACAAACCAGCGCAATCCAGTGATCGGTGTAATAACCAGCAGCATAAGTATTGGTGAGTAACCGAATTCGGGGATGAGCCAGCACCTTGTTCAGCTGCTCAGTCATTTGTTCCATTCGGGAAGCTTCTGCACCGAGGGCATAACCACCGCTCCCGCCAGCACGGTTGTTTTCGTCAATAAGGGTTACTTCCGCACCCTGTTCGGCTGCAGTCAGTGCGGCAACAAGCCCGGATGCCCCGGCACCAATGACCAGAACGTCGCAAAAATCGTAACGTTTTGGCGTGCGAATGTGTGGCGTGTCAAAACTGACCTTACCTAGGCCGGTCATGCCACGGAACATCCGTTCCCACAATGGGAACAGAAGTTTGCTGTGGAAGGCCTTGTAATAGAAGCCCACGGGCATGAAGCGTGCGAAGGTGCCCAATATCCTGGCCTTGTCAGAGTCCAAACCGCCAAATGTATTCACAGCCGTGAGATTCATGTTTGCTTGTAGCTGCGTGACATCCGCACGCACATTGGGGCGATCACCCCACTGACAGACAGCGTTGACATCATGGTTGGCCAACGACAATACGCCGCGCGCCCGGTGATATTTAAAGCTCCGACCGAGCACTTTTTCACCTGCTCCAAGCAAGGCGCTTGAAATGGTGTCGCCCGCATAGCCTTGATATGTCTTTCCTTCAAAGGTAAAAGGAACCACCGTGCTGCGGTCGATCCATTCACCCGGAACGGGCGGTAAGCGAATCACGATTCATCTCCGATTAGGTAAGTGCGTAAAACCCAATCTTTTGCGGTATCCCGCTCTGCAACGAACCAAGTATTGCTGGCGATATGACACCACCATTCCTTCTTGACGCCGGGTGCGCCATTACGGTTGAAGACATAATCGGCCCAAACATCGTCGCTGCAGGTATCTGGATCGGGCATCGGCCGGATTTCCCCCCAATAAAAGAACTCAGAAACCGGGCGAGGGCCGTTAATCGGGCAAGTCATGATTTTCATGCGTCGGATCTCCTAATGGCCCACCGATGCAGCGCCTTTTTCGCCGGTAAGCGAATAGTTGCGGAAGCGATCGAGGGAAAAACCATGGATCAAAGGATGAGGTTTATCGGTGGCAACGGTGTGCGCCATGGTCTTGCCGCTGACTGGGGTTGCCTTGAATCCCCAGGTACCCCAACCCGCATCGAGATAGAAGCCCTCGATGGGCGTTTTCCCCATGACAGGTGCAAAATCCGGCGTCATGTCTGCCATCCCAGCCCATTGACGCATGACCTTGACATGCGACAGGAAAGGGAACATGTCGAGCATGTGTGCAGACAGGCCTTCGGTAAAATCGAGCGTGGATCGCGTTGAGTGCAATTCATAAGGATCAAGCGAGGCACCCATGACCAGTTCGCCACGCGCAGACTGACTGACATAGATGTGCAGGCTGCCTGAAACGAGGATCGGATCGAGCCAAGGTTTGAGCGGCTCACTCACCATCGCCTGTAATGGATGAATGTATATCGGTGTTTTGAGATCGACCATGTCGAGAATACGGGGCGTGAACCCCGCCACGGCACAGAGGACCTTGTTGGTGGCGATGTAGCCACGCGAAGTCTGAACACCACAGACTTTTCCGCCTTTGATATCGATACTCAGCACTTCGGTCTGCTGGTGAATCTCGGCGCCGCGCTGATCAGCGCCGCGACCATATCCCCATGCGACAGCATCGTGGCGAGCCACTGATCCCGGCGCATGGTAGAGCGCACCTAAAATCGGCGCGTGACCACCGCAGGAAAGGTCGATCATTGGTACCGACTTTTTGACAAAATCTGGTCCAACCACTTCTGAATCAACGCCATAATGCTTGTTCACTTCGGCACGCCAGCGCATGGTGCGCAAGGCTGAGTCGCTGTGGGCCAGCGTGAAATGCCCTCGATTAGCGTAGAACAGGTTGAGATCAAACTCCTGTGAAAGGTCTTTCCACAGATTCACTGACTCATCGTAAAACTTGACACCTTCAGGCGTCAGATAGTTCGATCGAATGATGGTCGTGTTACGGCCAGTATTGCCGCCACCGATGTATCCCTTTTCCAGCACGGCCACATTAGTGATGCCATGATCGCGGCCGAGATAATAAGCAGCGGCAAGACCATGGCCGCCACCGCCGATCACCACCACATCGTACGTTGGCTTGAGGGTGCTATGAGTGGTAAACATCCTTGGCTCAGGATGTTTTTTGGCGGTCGCAAAGCGGAGAAGTCGCCAGGGCATTACATTACTCCTTAACGGAAAACGACGGTCTTGTTGTTAAAGGTAATGACCCGATCTTCGAGGTGATAGCGCAGGCCTCGGGCCAGAACGGCTTTTTCGATATCCTTGCCGTAGCGCACAAGATCGTCCGGTTGATCGGAGTGATCGATTCGAATAACGTCTTGCTCAATGATCGGCCCTTGATCCAGTTCGGAAGTCACAAAGTGGCAGGTGGCGCCAATCAGCTTGACCCCGCGGGCATAGGCCTGGTGATAGGGCTTGGCTCCGACGAAGCTCGGCAGGAAACTGTGATGGATATTGATAATCTGTCCTGGGTATTTCTCGCACATTTGGGGCGGAAGAATCTGCATGTAACGGGCGAGTACCATGACGTCGCCTGCGTTCTCTTCAAACAGATCCATGATTTTCTCGTACGAGGCTTCTTTGGTTTCCGGCGTGACCGGAACGTAATGAAATGGGATGCCGTGCCATTCGACCAGTCCGCGAAAGGTCTCGTGGTTGGAGATGACGCATGGGATTTCAATATTCAACTCGTCTGCATGCCAACGCGCCAGCAGGTCATAGAGACAGTGTTCTTGCCGGGAAACCATGATCACGACACGTTTTTTCTGTGCGCTGTCGGCTACACTCCAAGTCATGTCAAATTCGTCTGCGATCAGTGCGAACTGTTCCCGGAAAGCCTCAATGTTAAAAGGCAATGAGTCGGCTAGGATTTCCAACCGCATGAAAAAACGTCCCACCATTGCATCGGCATGATGATTGGCTTCGGTGATCCACCCCTGATGCTTTGCAACCAGATGGCTAACTGCTGCAACGATTCCAACACGGTCTGGACAAGACAGTTTGAGAACAAATCGACGAGCCAATGACATGAATAAACTCCCACCTTGATTCATGAGGGTAAACTATAGTTCTCATGGTGCACAACGCATTGTGTTTGGTCAACTTTTTTTTCTATAATGAAACACTCGTGCTGATGTTTTAATGTAAACCTTTGTTATATAGGTAATAGATCGTGTCTGAATCATCCAGCGAAGGTAGTCTAGAGCGCTATCTCGGAAATGCTATTCGGGATATCCGCCAGAAACATGGTCTAACGATCGCCGATGTCGCCAATCTTGCAGGGATCAGCCGAGGGATGTTGTCCAAAATTGAGAATGCCCAAACTGCAACGAGCCTGGAAACATTGACACGTCTCTCCCAAGCGCTTGGTGTCTCACTGGCAAAGTTGTTCAGTGGTTTCGATGACAGAACTGGGAGTGCTCAACTCGTAAAAAGCGGGGAAGGCATGGAAGTTGTCCGGCGCGGCACCAAGAAAGGGCACACCTATCATTTGTTGGCTTACGACCGTGGGCCTCGTAAAGTGTTCGAACCATTCCTTATAACAATCGATGAAGAGTCGGAAACTTTCCCCTCATTCGAACATCCTGGTGTTGAATTTATTTATATGCTCGAAGGCATTGTTCAATATCGTCATGGCAAGGAGCGTTACCTATTGCATCCCGGTGATGCGCTGACTTTCGATGCGAAAGTACCCCATGGACCAGACAAGATGGTTCAATGTCCTATTCGTTTTCTGACGGTGTTGATGTATCCGCATGCGGACGAGGAGTAGGCGCATGGATTTTCATATTGGGCCTGCAACCTCGGAAGATATTGATGCGCTGGTGGCACTGTTGTTTGCGCTTTTTTCTATTGAGCAGGATTTCGTGCCTGATGAAGTAGCCCAGCGCCGTGGCTTGGCGTTGTTGTTAGCTTATCCTTTACAAGGTCGAATTTTTGTTGCCCGTCATACCCAGCAAGGTGTGGTCGGAATGGTTAGCGCACAACTCGTGAGTTCGACGGCGATTGGTGAACGATCTGCCTGGATCGAAGATATGGTGGTGCACGAAGATTTTCGCGGGCAAGGTATCGGTAAGGCTTTGCTTGCGCATGTTAGTGAATGGGCAAAGGAAAACAGAGTCGGCCGGCTGCAATTGTTAGCTGATGCCGATAATGAGTCAGCACTGGGTTTTTATGATCAACTCGGCTGGCAACCTACTCGCTTGTTCGCTTGGAAAAAAATCGTGCTCTGATTCCCCCTGCGGCGAGAGATCATGGAACCGATATAGAGTAAAAATATCCCGAAAACAAAAGGGCGCACAAGGCGCCCTCTTTTTCAGGTTTTGATTCTGTGGAACCTCTGCACGAATCCATCCATGGCCTCGTGCAGAAACGCACAAGTCGGTACATACCCGTCTTGTGCTCGGCATTTCAATGACTTACGTCATTGAGCGGCTGGGCATCCATGCCCTGCACGGGAAAGCCTGCATTCGTGCAGACCTTCCCTAGAGAACCTTGAAAGGTTTTTCGAGGTTCTCTCTATTAATGGTGATAAGCCGATTCACCATGTGAAGCAATATCAAGACCTTCACGCTCTTCTTCTTCGCTTACGCGCAGGCCGATGAATTTATCGACTAGTTTAAAGGCGATAAATGCCACCAATCCCGACCAGATCAGCGTAGTACCCACACCCCAGAATTGAGTGATGACTTGCGAAACAATGTTGTAATCACCAACTTTGCCAGCTACATAGTCATAAACACCTGATCCACCCAGAATCGGCGCGGCAAACACACCTGTCAAGATAGCACCCAGGATTCCACCGACACAATGAACGCCAAACACGTCCAGTGTGTCGTCAATGCCGAGCCAGCGCTTGAGACCATTGACGCCCCAGAAGCATACCAATCCCCCCAAAAAACCCATGATAATGCTACCCATTGGGCCTACGAAACCACAGGCCGGTGTAATCACAACCAAGCCTGAAATAGCACCTGAGACTGCGCCCAACATTGAAGGCTTGCCTTTACGTATCCCTTCGATAAGCGACCAAGAAACCGTTGCGGCGCAGGTGGCAAGCAAGGTGTTCATGAAAACGAGGCCTGCTACACCGTTCGCTTCAAGATTTGAGCCCACATTGAAACCGAACCAACCGACCCAAAGAAGAGAGCCCCCGATCATAGTCATTGTCAAACTATGTGGTGCCATTGTTTCTTTGCCATAACCAATGCGTTTACCAATCACGTAGGCACCAACCAACGCCGCTATACCCGCATTGATATGGACTACTGTTCCGCCTGCGAAATCCAGCACTCCCTTCTGGAATAGGAATCCGGCTGTCGCGCTGGCCGCATCAGCAGCAGCCTGAGTGGTATAAGCATCAGGGCCGGCCCAATACCAAACCATATGCGCGACAGGCAAATAAGCAAACGTAAACCAAAGCACCATGAATGCGAGAACAGCTGTGAATTTTATCCTTTCGGCAAAACCACCAACGATCAGGGCAGGCGTTATCGCCGCAAAGGTCAACTGGAAGGCAATATAAATGTATTCGGGAATTACGACGCCCTTACTGAAAGTCGCCGCCACCGAGTCAGGGGTTACGCCTTGTAGGAACAGCTTGCTGAATCCACCGATAAAGGAATTGCCTTCTGTGAAGGCAAGAGAGTAGCCATACACCGCCCATAAAACACCGAGCAGACAAAACGTTACTAAGGTCTGCATCAGAATCGACAGCATGTTTTTACTGCGAACCATCCCGCCATAAAACAGGCCCAATCCTGGCGCTGCCATCATGACGACTAGCAAGGTCGCAACGATCATCCAAGCCATATCGCCCTTATTCAATGTTGGATCAGGCAACGCTACTGGCGCAGCGGCGGGCGTTGCTTCAGTAGTTACTGCGACTGCAGCAGGAGGGGTGGATGCAGTAGTGTCTGCTGCGAAAGAAGGCAGATCAAATATCAGCACCGAAAGAAAGATAACTAACGAGATCAAACGTTTCATAATAAATCTCCTTACAATGCATCATGACCGGTTTCACCGGTTCGAATGCGTATAACCTGTTCCAGAACAGAGACGAAAATTTTCCCATCACCAATTTTTCCGGTCGACGCCGACTCAAGAAGAGTTGCCAAAACCTCATCTAGGGAGTCTGCCTTAACGGCAATCTCTAATTTAATTTTTGGTAGGAAGTCAATGGCGTATTCGGCTCCACGATAGAGTTCCGTATGCCCTTTCTGGCGCCCGAATCCTTTTACCTCAGTTGTCGTAATTCCTTGTACGCCAATGCTTGAAAGTGCACTTCGAACATCATCAAGTTTGAACGGTTTAATTATTGCGGTTACCACTCTCATGGGAGTCTCCCTTGCATCTTTATCAGGTTAAGCTTTGCGCCATGGTTTTGCGGCATAACATCTCCTTGTGCTTTTGGTGAAAAAAAGTTTCACGGTGGGAAAGCAGATTCTGTGCCTACTCTAAAATATTGATAATGAACAACTTAACTTACCTTTGACAGAAGGATCCGCACAGATATCGCGCAATCACCCGCCAAAACCGCCCCAATATGGTGATATTTCATGCGTTCACAGGGACAATCGGGCACCTCGAAAAACCTCACCCAGCCCATGCGCCGTCCGGTAAAACTCGAACCATCTGACCACTACCCGATTTAATCTCGATATAAGAACGCAGCACCTTCAAGACCGACCTATTTGCTGACCAGCATCACAAGCAACCCCTCGACAAGTCGGGTAAGTCACTCCGGAATTGAACAGACCTCCAGAAGCTGGGCAAACTTCAAAGGGGTTTTATGAAGTTGTACAAAACTGAGTTCAAGCTCGAGATTGTCAAAAGTATTTTGGCTGGTGAAGACGGAGTGAAACTGTTGGCACGACAGAGGTCGGTCCAAGCCAAGTATCACGCGAAACTGATTTCCATGCGGCGGAATACGTTGCGCTATTCCGACCTACGCGGGCAGAAGTGGCACATTTTTGAACGCAATGAGCAGGGGCAAATTCATGCGCCGTTTGATGAGCTGGTGCTGGATGTGAAGATGCCGGTGATTGGAGAAGCGTAGAGCTTTGAGTACGTTCAGTGATCCGCGCCCCAGTCGTCCGGACTGTCTTGCAGGATGGATGCGTAGTCTTGCCCACCGTAAAAAATGCCGAGGATGGAAATGAGCTCGTCATTCACACAAAAGGCTATCACCGCGCGTTTCTTGTAGGGGCACCTAGAAAAACCTACTGCGCTGTCAGATTGCAGCGCGTCCTGTTCTCGCACCCTTCCGCCATCCGTGCCGGAAGCCCTGCCGGGTGCGGCGCTTGAATTCGCGTGCTCGTTTTACGCGCAGCTGGCGTAAGCCCGCGGCTCCTTGCACTCGAACATGCTCATGACGGTTTTTCGAGGTGCCCGTAGTTGGTTATACGGAGTCCTGGTCGCACATCGTCGCGTTGTGTACCACGAAGAGGCAGCGTGCACAGGCTTTCACAGTAGCTTACGATAGCTTCGGTGTAGCGCACCGCGATGTCAGGCGTTGCCGCTTCGGCGATGTAATGAAAAAGCGTGCTAAGTTGTTCTCGTGCTTCCGGGCTAAAGACAACACGATAATTCATCGTGTTTTGGCATATTCCGCAGCCAGGCGTGCGCGCATCTGGTCAGCGCTGACGGCACGAGTTGGATCGGCCTGCAATAAGTCATAGGCCGGGGCAACCATCGTGCTTAACCAGTTTTCAACGGCGCGATCCCGAGCCATCAATGCACGCAGACCATCACGAATCACTTCGCTTTAACCGGCGTATTCACCCGTGCGTACTTTGGCCTTCACCACCTCCGCCATGTCGTAGGGCAGTGTGACGCTCATTTGTTTGGTGGTTCGCATAACGGACTCCCTCGTTTTGATAGGATTAAATCCTATTCTTTTGACTCTCAGGCGTCCAATCTTTATTCGTAAACCTTCTGAACATCATCATGAGGCAGAACGGCGGACAACAGACTCCACAATTGCAGCCATCAGCACCCGCGCCACCTGTACGCTGAGGTTGTCGGACAAGCTTATGATCTTGCACCTCAACGGTAGCTTCAGCTATTCGACTGAATGCCATTTTTCTTCACAACCGCCAAAAGACGCAGCGCAGAGCCTCCAGGCTTTTTAACACCACGTTTCCAATCCGAGACGAGATTTTTTGCTCACGTTCATATAGCGTGAGAAAACAGCTTGCGATAGGCATTCACGGTGACGCAGATCACGGATTTATTAAGGCGACGTAATGTGATCTTGTATCCACACGAACGAACCAACCAACCAACGACGTGGTTATGCTCTGGCATTCCGGTACCAGAAAAAGACAGGTATATTGGTGCTTGAAAATCAATCGAGTCTGACTCTATTGATTGATGGATCCAGACCTGCAATCAATCGAGGGAATTATGGCCCGAGGATTTTTGAGCGGCATGAATCGGCTTGTACGGGAAATAGAGCGATCTGCCAGAGCACAACAGCGCGAAATAGAAATGCAACATCGCGTTCAATTGCATGCAGTCCGGGAAGCGGAGCGGGCTCAGCGTGATTACGAGCGTACGGCAAAGGCAGATGAGAAGGAGCGTAAGCGACTTTACATCGAGTCCAATCTAGCTGAAGCCGAAAGTCAGAACGAGCAGATCGAACATTACGTGCAATCACTCAGGCAGATCCTTCTCACAGGATTGAGCCGAGAACCGATGATCGATTTTGCGAAGATGCAGGTGACACCAGCGTATGCCGCGATTGACTTGAGCGATCTCGTCTCGACGTCCCCGGAGCCGCGATGGACTGCCTATGAGCCGGCAAAGCCTAAGGGCGTGGCAGCCCTCTTGCCCTGGGTAAAGAGTGCATACCAAAAGCGATGTGATGCGGCGAAGCAGACCTACGAGCAGGCCTTGCGAGAGTTTCGGACGAAGGAGGACGAACGCCAAATAGCGCTGAAACGACGGCAGTACGAGCACGAGCAAGTTGTGAAGCGTGCCGAGCGCAAGGCCGATGAGCACAACAAAGCCGTCGAGCAGTTGCGCGAAGCGTTCTCAAAAGGCGAACCGGATGCCGTGGCCTCTTACTTTATTACTGTCCTCGGAAGTAGCCCATACCCGGATGGCTTCCCGCAAGAGGTGCAAGCGGAATATCAGACAGAATCGAAACAGCTAATAGTGGCCTATGACCTGCCTGCATATGACACCCTAATTCCAAAGCTAAAGTCGGTGAAGTACGTTAGGACATCGGATTCCTTCTCGAAGAGTGCTCGGCCGGAGAACCAGCGTCGCGCCTTGTACACCGACGTTGTGGCGCAAACTGCATTGCGGTCGATACACGAGGTCTTTCAGTCGGATTCTCGCGGCTACATCGATACTATTGTGTTCAATGGCTACGTCTACGCCACCAATCCCGGAAACGGCAAGCCCATCCACCCGTGCATCGTGACTGTCCGGACTACCCGTGACGCCTTCAGTGAAATCGACTTGGCGCATGTCGAATCCGCTGCCTGTCTAAGGGCGTTGAATGCCACCGTATCGAAAAGCGCGGCGGAGTTGGTGCCGGTCCGCCCTGTGCTCGAGTTGAATATGTCTGATCCACGGTTCATTGAAGAAGGTGATGTGCTTTCGACATTGGATCAACGGCCCAATTTAATGGAACTCACTCCCGGTGAGTTCGAATCGCTGATCACCAACCTATTTCAGGCTATGGGTCTGGAAACGCGGCAAACTCAGCCCTCACGGGATGGCGGCGTAGATTGCATTGCGTTCGATCCACGGCCGATCTTCGGCGGAAAGGTGGTTATCCAAGCCAAGCGGTACAAAAACACTGTCGGGGTGAGCGCGGTACGCGATCTGTTCGGCACGATGCAGAACGAGGGCGCTTCCAAGGGCATCCTGGTTACAACGAGCGGCTATGGCAAGGCAGCGTTTGAGTTCGCAAACGGAAAGCCGATGGAACTTCTGGCAGGCAGCAATTTGTTGTACCTCCTCAAGGAGCACGCGAAAATTGCCGCGAAGATCGTTATGCCAGAGGATTGGAAAGACGTGGGTCCGGATTCTTGATCAAGTTTTGTATCGAGTAATGGGGGTCAGGTCTATCTCCGTAGCACTGGTTCGACCCGCAACCATGATGCTGCGCGAAACCGCCCAGCGCTGGGTGGCGCGCGCCGTCACCGGCGAAGTCACGCTGGAACTGCGCCGTGGCAACGACTACTCCATCCTCAATACCGAAAGCCCCAACCTGGCCTACGCCCCCGAGCGCCTGAGCATGGAAAAGGTGGAAGACGCGCCGTTCAGCCCGCTCGACCGCATCGGCCAGCTCACCCTGCGCAACCTCGACATCACCGACACCCGCGCCAAGCTCGGCATCTACGCCAAGGCCGGGCTGATTTCGCAGAGGGATAGCGCGATCATGCTGGGGGTTGAAGGGTGAGTAGACCTCGACTCGTTAAGGTGGGATTCGATACCCCGATTTCTGACTGTGATAGCTCAATCGCATCACAGCGTGATTATGATCCAGCGCATCATCCGCCCTGCTGGGCTTTACTTCCCCAACATCGCCCGAATACTGGCCAGATGTTCTCGCCCCTGGGCTTGGCTGACTTCCTTGGGTTGTTCGATGCCCTCTCCCTGCCATTGCAGCAGGTCGGCAGGGATGTCATCTAAAAAACGGCTGGGTTCGGTGTCTTTCCATTCGCCATAGCGGCGGCGGCGTTTGGTGAGGGTGAAGGTGAGCGAGAGCCGGGCGCGGGTGATGCCAACAAAGCACAGGCGGCGCTCCTCGCTTAAGCGTTCCTCATCTTCGATGCAGTCACGGTGCGGCAGGATGTCTTCTTCCATCCCCGCCATGAACACGTGGCCGAATTCCAGCCCTTTGGCGGCGTGTAGCGTGAGCAGAGCGACGGCATTGCTGTCTTTTTCGCGGGTTTGCTGATCGAGAATGCCGAGCAGGGTCATGCGCTGGGCGAGCGCGGGTAAATCCATGATTTCGTTATTTTCAGCGCTATCGGTACTAATTTTGGCGAGCCAATCGAGCCATTCCTCGACGTTTTGCCAGCGGCGGTCGGCGGCCTTGGGGGTGCTTTCCTGCTCGCGCAGGTAGGCAGGGTAATCGATGGCGTCGAACACCTGCCGGATCACGTCGATGGCATCACGATCGCGTTGGGCGCGTATTCCTTCGAGCCAGTCGCAGAAGCGGTTCAGCCGATCCGCCGCGCGGGTATCGAGCACACTTTGAATTCCGATGGAACGCGCCGCGGCAAACAGTGAGCTGCGTCGCTCGCGGGCGTAGCCGCCCAGCTTTTCGATGGTGGTCGGGCCGATTTCGCGCCGGGGCGTGTTGACCACGCGCAGGAAGGCCGCGTCGTCGTCCGGGTTGACGAGCAATTTCAGGTAGCTCATCGCGTCCTTGATTTCCGCCCGCTCGAAAAACGATTGCCCGCCGGTGAGGCTGTAGGGGATATTGAGTTTACGCAGCGCCTGCTCGATCAACCGCGCCTGATGATTGCCGCGAAACAGCACGGCAAAGTCGCGGTACTCGGTTTGCGCGCGAAAATGTCGATGCAGGATTTCGGTGGCGATGCGCTCGGCTTCATCTTCCGCCGTGGCCGCAACGATGACGCGGTGCGGTTCGCCGGGGCCGATGTCGCTCCAGAGCTGCTTGGATGCGGTGGTGGTATCCAGCGCGATCAGGTGGTTGGCGGCCTTGAGCACGCTGTTGACCGAGCGGTAATTCTGTTCGAGCTTGATGCGGTGCAGATTCGGGAAATCGTCCGCCAGCCGGTTGAGGTTTTCCGGCTTCGCGCCGCGCCAGGCGTAGATGGACTGGTGATCGTCGCCCACCGCCGTGAGCGCGCCGATCTTGCCAACCAACAGCCGCACGAGCTCGTATTGCGTGGTGTTGGTGTCCTGATACTCATCCACCAGCAGGTAGCGCACCCGCGCCTGCCAGCGCTCGCGCACCGCGGCATCGCTTTGCAGCAGCGCGACCGGGCGACCGATCAGGTCATCGAAATCCAGCGCATTGCAGGCAGTGAGTTGGCGCTGATATTGATCGAATAGCCCGGCCAGTGCGCGGGTTTCTTCATCCATGGCTTGTTCAACGCAGGTTTGCGGACTGCGCAGATCGTTTTTCCATTGCGAAATTTGCCACTGGGCGGCTTTCGGGTCGATCACGTCCTTGTATTCGCTGTGCCCGATCAAGGATTTGAACAGGGCGAGGCTGTCATCCGAATCGAACAAGGTGAACCCCGCGCGCAAACCGAGCGCCGCGTATTCCCGGCGGATGAAATTCAGCCCCAATGTATGAAAGGTCGAGATATTGAGCCCGCGACGCCGCTCGGGCGGCAATCGCTCCGTCGTACGCGCTACCATTTCCTTGGCTGCCTTGTTGGTGAACGTGACCGCATACACATGGCGGGCGGGAATGCCCTGTTTTTCGATCAGATACACGATTTTTTCGGTAATCACCCGTGTTTTGCCAGAACCGGCACCAGCCAGCACCAGCAGCGGGCTGCCAAGGTGCGTTACTGCCGCGGATTGTTGCGGGTTCAAACCCAGATGTACCGCTTGGTTCACGCGTATTTTTCCTGCTGGCTGGTGGCTTCAAGCAAGGCGGCGGCCAAAATCAGCGCCCCACCCAGCCAGACCAAGAGCGACGGATGTTCGTGTCCGATCCAGATGGCGGTCAGGCTGCCGACCAGCAATTCGAGCGTCATGAGAATGGATGAGCGCCCTGCCGGTAAACGTTCAACCGCGTATTGCGTGCAGAGCATGCCAGCCAGCAGCAAGGTCGAGCCATACAACAGGCTATGGACAACCCCGCCCTGGGTAATGGCCACGACGGGCTCGGGGAAGAACACCAGGGCGCCCAGGGAGAACAGCACGACACCGATCTGCATGATCGACAGCTTGACCAGCATCGGCTCACCCTGCATATGGCGAAACAGCACATTTGCGCCGGCGAGGGTCAAACCTGCAATCAGCGCGGCGCAATCGGGCAATGAAAAACCGAACAAGGTGAAGAACGGCTCCTGTGCGGGCGGTGCACTGGTTTGGATATCCGGCCCCAGAATCGCCACCGCGCCACCGAGTGCCAGTATGACGGCAACGATGCGCGTGGGCGTGAGCGGTTCGTGCAGGAAGATCCGCCCCATGATCACACCCCAGGCGGGAATGAGGAAGAACAGCAACATGGCGCGCACCACATCACCGAAGATCATGGCAATGGTGAAGCCGGTTCCGGAAATACCGCTGAGTAGCGCCAACGCAAACAAACCATACCAGGCCATGGGCGCTTCACCCGACCCCCAGCGCTTACGCACATGCGGTAACACCCAGGGCAAGAGCAGCAGGAACTGAATCCCATAGGCCAGCGCGGCCAGCAAAAGCGGGCCGATACCCATTCCGTCGATCGCCTTGAGCCAGATCCAGGTCGTGCCCCATAGGGTCGAACCCGTCATCAGCACCAATACTGGTGGCGGATTAAATTTCAAGGACATGACGGTTACACCCCGCCTGATCGCACGGAGTCAACCCACCCAGCGACGGGCATTACGGAACAGACGCAACCAAGGACCTTCCTCGGCACGGTGATCGTCGAATGCGCCCTGCGACCAGGAGTTCGGCGCCCAGGAGAACTGACTGCGACGCCAGACGCGCTCGGGGTGCGGCATCAGGATATTGAAGCGACCATCTTCCGTGCAAAAGCCGGTTTGCCCCCACAATGATCCGTTGGGGTTGGCGGGATAGGTTTCCGTCGCGATGCCATTGCCATCGACATACCGCAGGGTGTTGTAGGCTTCTTCGGCATCGAGCGGATTGCGGTAGCGCACCTGACCTTCACCATGGGCCACCGTGATCGGCAGCAGGGAGCCTTCCATGCCGTCGAACAAAATCGAAGGTGATGGCAGGATTTCGACCAGAGCCAGTCGGGCCTCGAACTGCTCGGACACATTACGCTCGAAGCGCGGCCAGTTTTGTGCACCGGGGATGATGTCGTGCAGTTGCGAGAGCATCTGGCAACCGTTGCACACGCCCAGCGCGAAGGTATCTTCCCGATTGAAGTAGGCGCTGAAGGCATCGAATGCACGCGCGTTGTAACGAATGGCGTGGGCCCAACCGGAACCGGCGCCGAGTACGTCGCCATACGAGAAGCCGCCGCAAGCAGCCAAGCCATGCATATCGGCCAGAGAAACCCGGCCTGCCAGCAAATCGCTCATGTGGACATCGACAGCGGTAAACCCGGCCCGGTCGAACGCGGCGGCCATCTCGACTTCGCCATTGACGCCCTGCTCGCGCAGGATCGCCACTTTGGGGCGCTTGCCGCTGGCGATCATCTGCGCGGCGACGTTCTCGCGCACATCGAATGTGGTTTTGGCCGCACTGAGACCCGCATCGGATTCATCCAGCAAACAGTCGTACTCGCTTTGCGCGCAGTCCGGATTATCGCGCAGGCTGGCCATGAGGTAGCTGGTTTTCGACCAGGTGCGATGCAAATCACTGCGTTTGGCCGAAAAGACTAACTTGCCGCGCCAGCGGATATGCACGTCGTCGCCCTGCCCGGTCTTATCGTGCCCCGTTTTATCGTGGACGGGCTTACCCAGATCGTGCAGCACATCGGCGAGGCCAGCTTCGGCAAATTGATCTCGCACGAAATCCAGATCGATAGAGCGAACCTGAATTACCGCACCGACTTCTTCATTGAATAAGGCGGCCACCGGATCGCTACCCAATGAGCCGCAATCGATGTCCAGGCCGCAATGACCGGCAAATGCCATTTCCAGTAGCGTGGTGAGCAAACCGCCATCGCTGCGGTCGTGATAGGCGGCCAACAAACCGAGCCCGCTCAGAGACTGAATGGTATCGAACAGAGCCTTGAGCGGCTTGGCGACAATATCCGGCGGGATTTGCCCCGTTTGGCCGTACACCTGCGCCAGTGCGGAACCGCCCAGCCGATTCTTGCCGAAGCCCAGATCGATCAGCAACAGATGAGTGTCGTCGATCGGCTGAATCTGCGGCGTCAAAACCGCGTGAATATCGCTGACTGGCGCAAAGCCGGTCACGACCAACGACACGGGCGATACGACCTCTTTGGCTTCGCCATTTTCCGCCCAGCGGGTCTTCATCGACAGCGAATCCTTGCCGACCGGAATGGCGATATCCAGTGCCGGGCAGAATTCCATGCCCACGGTACGCACGGTGGCATACAGGGCGGCATCTTCACCCGGATGGCCGCAGGCCGCCATCCAGTTGGCGGACAACTTGATGTCGGCCGTGGATTTGATCGGTGCGGCGGCGATATTGGTCAGCACTTCGGCAATCGCCATGCGTGCCGAGGCCGGGGCATCGAGCACGGCGATCGGAGCGCGCTCGCCCATCGCCATCGCTTCACCGGTTTCGTGGTAGAAATCGGTCGCCGTGACGGCGCAGTCGGCGACGGGTACCTGCCACGGGCCGACCATCTGATCGCGCACCACCAGACCACCCACACTGCGGTCGCCGATGGTGATCAAAAAGCGCTTGTCGGCCACGGTCGGCAAGCTCAACACACGATTGATCGCCTCATCGAGACGAATGTCGTCGGTCTTGAACTCGGCGAAATGCGGGTGCAACGATAGGGCCGTACGGTGCATTTTCGGCGGATGGCCGAACAGGGTGTGCATCGGCAGGTCGATGGGCTCGTTATTAAAATGCGCATCGCGCACGGTGAGGTGTTGTTCGCTGGTGGCCGTACCGATCACGGCGAACGGGGCGCGTTCGCGTTCGCACAGTTCGGTGAATAGCGGCAGGCTCGCGGGGCGGATCGCCAACACGTAGCGTTCCTGGGATTCGTTACACCAGATGGCGAGCGGCGACATGCCCGGCTCGTCGTTCGGAATGGCACGTAGATTGAATTCCCCACCTAGACCCGCATCGTGGACCAGTTCAGGGAAGGCATTGGACAAGCCGCCTGCACCGACATCATGCAGCGAAACCAACGGGTTACGGTCACCTAGGGCAATGCAACGATCGATCACTTCCTGCGCCCGACGCTGCATTTCCGGATTGGCGCGCTGCACCGAGGCGAAATCCAGTTCAGCCGAACCACTGCCGCTGGTTTGCGATGAAGCCGCCCCGCCACCCAGGCCGATCTGCATGGCAGGGCCGCCCAGCACAATTAACAAATCACCATCGGCAATGGGTTGCTTTTCCACCAGACCCGGACGAATTGCACCGAGGCCACCGGCAATCATGATCGGCTTGTGATAACCGCGAACGACTGAATGCGAACCGTCCGTCAGGGTGGGTTGCAATTCAAAGCTGCGGAAATACCCCGCCAGCGCCGGACGACCGAATTCATTGTTGAACGCCGCCGCGCCGATGGGGCCTTCGAGCATGATATCGAGCGCGGTCACGATGCGATCGGGCTTGCCTGCAGGCGTCATGGCTTCCCACGGCTGCTCGAAACCCGGAATTCGCAGATTGGAAACGGAAAACCCGCTCAAACCCGCCTTGGGCTTGCCGCCCCGCCCTGTCGCGCCTTCATCACGAATTTCCCCGCCCGAACCGGTGGCGGCACCGGGATCGGGGGAAATGGCGGTGGGGTGGTTATGGGTTTCTACCTTGGCCAGAAAGTGGATCGGCTCGTCGGTCTGGCCGTATTCGCCGCTGTCGACATCCACGGCAAAGCGCGTGCCCGGCCAACCGGCAATCACCGCCGCGTTGTCCTTGTACGCGCTCAGTGTACCGTTCGGGTTGTGCCGATGCGTATTGCGAATCATGGCGAACAGGGACAGATCGTGTTCCTCGCCATCGATCGTCCAGTCGGCATTGAAAATCTTGTGGCGGCAATGCTCGGAGTTCGCCTGCGCGAACATCATCAGCTCGATATCGGTCGGGTTGCGGCCCAGTTCCCGGTAGGCTGCGACGAGAAAGGTGATTTCTTCGGCGGAGAGCGCCAGACCAAGGGTTTGATTTGCTTCATGCAAGGCCGATTCGCCATGCTGCAACAAAGCAATTTCCGTCAACGGCGCGGGTAGCTGATGGGCGAACAACGCTTCGGCATCGCCCCAATGGTCAAACACCGTTTCTGTCATTCGGTCATGCAGCAGGGCAGTCACGGCTTCGCGACTGGAATGATCCAACGCATCGAGTCCGACCAACGCGTACTCGATGCCCCGCTCGACCCTCGATACGGCATCGATGCCGCAAATCTGCAGAATCTCGGTCGCCTTGCTCGACCAAGGCGAGCGCGTGCCTGCTCTCGGCGCGACTGTCACGCTGACGACGTCGTCCGGCCAACTTTCCAGCGCGGTACCGTAATTGAACAGATCATGCAGAACATGCGTTTGCGCATCGGATAATTTCGCGCCCGGTTTTACTTCCGCGAAATGAACAAATCGCGCAATAATCCGGGTAACTGAAGGCGCAACAGCTTGAATCGAAGCCAGTTTTTTTGCCAGACGAAAATCACAAACGGCTGCGTTGCCAAAGAAAATCTGCATGTTGGATATGCTCTTAGTGCATGGAATCAGGGGACAAAATTGACGACGAAACACAGCGTCACGCCAACTTGAGTGCGGCGATTGTACCACCGGGAGACGATGATTCTCCATGAAATGGCCTATGAAAGCGCATCACGGCAAAAGCCAGAAAATCAAACGGTAAAACCCTGACATGGCTTGTATTTTGCTTCAGGTAAACCATAGATAGTTTCATACATGGGCACCTCGAAAAACCGTCACGGGCTGACGCCAGCTCAATGCGAAGCAGGCGTAAGCCCGCGTTAGCATGTTCGAGTGCAAGGAAGCACGGGCTTACGCCGGCTGATCGTCGTCGCCCCTTGGGCGACGCCTGATCACATCAAACCTATGCCTCTTTTGGTAGCGGCCTTTGCCGCCGCCACAGCGCAAACGCACTCTCTCCGGCTCGACCTTCGCGCAACCTGATCCAACCCATGGGTTGAATGCTCGCCTCCTGGGCACTCTGCTCGATATACATGTATGCGTCATCCGCCATCCAATCGGCCTGCTGCAAGCGTTCAACCGCTTCCGTCAACAAATCAGGACGAGCAAATGGTGGATCAAGAAATACCAGATCGATCCGCTCCCCCGGCACGAATTGAGTCGGCGCCTGACGCAGCCAACCCAAGGCATCCTGCGACCAAACCCGTGCCCGCTCATCCGCTACCGACATTGATTTCAAACTGTGGCGAATCTCGGCGGCAACGCGGGCCGATTGCTCTATCAATCCCACCCACTGTGCACCGCGCGAAATAGATTCAATACCGAGAATGCCGCTACCGGCGAACAAATCCAGCACCCGCCAACCATTCAAATTTTGCCCAAGCCAGTTGAACAGTGTTTCTCTCACCCGGTCGGGCGTGGGGCGCAGGCTCGGCATGGCAGGAAAATGCAAACGCCGTGAGCGCATTTCCCCGCCCGTCACCCGCACGACCTGTTTGCCACGGACGACCTGGCCGGATAAGGCACGAGGCGAAGATTTCACGAATGTGTCGCCGAATCCATCCCCTGATTCTTCACCATGCGAAATTCGCGATTTCCTTGATTTGGCACTCAAAATTCACCCCGGAGATTTCACGACTCAAAGCCGCGCCTGAATTCTTGACGATAAGCGATTGAAGAACAGCGTAAATGTGAAACCCTGCTCATCATCGGCATCAGCTCATTGATGGCATGACGCCCATGTTAATATGATCCATAGACGGTGTAGTGTGCTGCCCGTATGGATTATCTCATTCACGAAGGCCTTTAAAATGTTTGGATTTCTCCGTCGGAAGAAAAAACAGGTGCCCGGCGATGCTGCGATCGAATCACCGGTTGATTCTTCAGTCGACGCCCCAGTAGTCGAATCAAATGGCTCGGCCACTGCAGAAGAACCGGTCGAAGCGCAAAAAGCCATCGAACCCGAATCCATTGCCGCGGCCATTACAGAAGAACCTGAACCGGCGCAACCTTCGACACAGATAGCCATCCAAACGGCGCCACAACCCGTTACACAGGAAAAACCCAAATCCCGCTTCTGGCAACAACTGGCAAGGGCTCGCAACAACTTCACCGAAGGCTTGGGCGATCTTTTCCTCGGCAAAAAGGCCATCGATGACGAACTGCTCGAAGAAGTCGAAACCCGATTGATCATGGCCGACGTCGGGCAAGCGACTACGCGCGCGTTGATCGATGCCCTGCATCAGCAGATTTCCCGCAAGCAGATCAACGACGCCGAAGCCTTGTTCGAAAAGCTCAGCCAACTGATGGTCGAGCGGCTGGAACGCGTACAAAAACCCCGCCCCGTCCCCACGGAGCAGCCACACATTATCGTTGTCTGCGGCATCAATGGTGCCGGGAAAACCACGACCATCGGCAAACTGGCACACCATTACAAGCAGTCCGGGCACAAGGTGATGCTGGCCGCGGGTGATACCTTCCGCGCCGCAGCCGTCGAGCAACTGATCACCTGGGGTGAACGCAACCAGATCCCGGTCATCGGCGAACCGGGGCGGCAGGACGCCGCTTCGGTGCTGTTTGATGCCGCCCAATCGGCGCGCGCCCGGAATATGGATGTGCTGATTGCCGACACCGCCGGTCGACTGCATACGCAAGGCGGCCTGATGGAAGAATTGAAGAAGCTGGTCCGGGTCGTCAGCAAATCGATTCCTGGCGCGCCGCACGAGATTATGCTCGTGCTCGACGCCAGCATCGGCCAGAACGCGCTCAATCAGGCTCGTCAGTTCCATGAGGCGGTCGGCGTGACCGGATTGATTGTCACCAAGCTCGATGGCACCGCCAAGGGCGGCATTCTGTTCGCTATTAGCGACGAATTGAAGCTGCCCATCGACTTTATCGGCGTAGGGGAACAGATCGGCGATTTGCGACCGTTCGACCCGAAAGGTTATGTCGATGCCCTGCTGGATCGCGAGGAAATATGATCGAATTCGATGGCGTTAGCCGCCGCTTCAGTAACGGCCACTTCGGTTTGCAGGACGTGCGTTTTCACATTCCCGAAGGGCGGATGGTGTTCATTACCGGCCATTCCGGTTCGGGAAAATCCACCCTGCTGCGACTGATTCCCGCGCTGGATCACCCCACCAGCGGCACGGTGCGCATCGGCGGGCATGATCTGCAAAAAATGCCCAAACACCAGTATCCGAAATTGCGGCGTCAAATCGGCGTGGTGTTTCAGGATCATCACCTGCTGCCCGACCGACGGGTGTTCGATAATGTGGCCCTACCGATGCAGGTGGCCGGTTTCGAGCCACGAGACATCCGCCGACGCGTCGAAGCGGCGCTCGACAAGGTCGGCCTGCTTGCGCGCCAACGCGCTCGAGTGGATGAACTCTCCGGTGGTGAGCAGCAGCGGGTCAATATCGCCCGCGCCTTGGTCAATCGCCCCAAGATCCTGCTGGCCGATGAGCCCACGGGCAACCTCGACCCCGAACTTTCCCGCGAAATTTTCAACCAGTTCGCCGACTTTCACGCCATCGGCGTGACCGTGTTGATCGCGAGCCACGACCTGCATTTGTTAAAGACCTTTGCCGTGCCCCGTATCGTATTGAATCAAGGGCGGATTGCCCAGATAGAGGAAGCTTTCTGAGCATGGACCAGAACCACTCAACCTCGGCCAAAATCCCGAGCGGCACACCGACCCGAACTGCCAGAACGAAGACCAGTGCACTCAACGCCTGGAAACGGCACCATGCACGCTGCCTCAAGGACGGCTTATGGCATCTGGTGCGCCGTCCCCTGAGCGCCTGGGCCACTATTTTCGCCATAGCCATCGTGCTGGCGCTGCCGGGGTTTTTGATGACGCTGGCCGCCCAGATCAAGCACATCGGTGGTGCCTGGGCAGCCGAACAGGGTCAGGTGAACGTGTATCTCAAAACGGGCACCGATGAAACCCATGTAAAAGACTTCACCCAATGGCTGCAGAGCCAACCCAATGTCCGCAGCACCCACGTCATTCCACCGGAACAGGGGCTGAAGGATCTCGCCCGACGCCTGAACATCGATAGTCTGGACAGTGATATTCCCAACCCGCTCCCGACCGTCGTCGTTCTCAAATTAAAGAACCCGACCGACCAGGCCAGCCTCGCGCTGCGGGAAGAAATCCGTAACAACCCCTTGGTCGAGAATCTCTCGGAGAGTGGCGTATGGGTAAAGCGACTGCAAACCATCAGCCAGTTTTTCGACGAGTTGAGCTGGTGGTTGATGTTCCTGTTCGGCTTTACCGTGGTTTCCGTGATCGGCAACACACTGCGGCTCGAATTACAGAAACGTCGTGAAGAGCTGGCGTTGATCGCGCTGATCGGCGGCACGCGGCGTTACATGATTCGCCCGCTACTTTATGACGGCGCCATCATGGGACTGCTGGGTGGCCTGGTGGCCAGCGGCTTGATCTACACGCTATTGACGATGCTCACGGCACCCATCAATCAATTCGCGGCGGAATACGGTACTCAGATCACCGTGATCACCCCGATGATGCTGACCGCGCTGCTTGGGTTGATCGGGCTTTCACTGGGATGGCTCAGCGCCCAACTGATCGGGCGGAATTTTTTGCGCCACGCGGTGTCGGCCTGACTTATCCGAGCCCCCGCTCTCGAGAACGGGGTTCGACTTAAATCCTGAAACCGCTGACCAGCGAACCCAGTTTTTGTGCATCCTGCTGCACGCTGGATACCGCGACCTGCGCCGCTGACATATGTTCGGCGTTGGCAGTGATCACGTCGATCAAGGCGTGCAGATCGGCATTGAGCTGCTCGATGGTTTCCTGATGCTCCTGACTGTTGCTTTCCACGCTCAACGTGGCCGACACGGAATCGTCGATGGCAACCAGGACTTGCTCCAACTCACCTTGCGCCGCGCTCATAGCCGCTTCGGCCTGCTGAGAGTAATCCACGACTTCGGTCATGGTTTGATCCGTCTGACCCTCCTCGCGGGTCAAGCGCTCCATCACTGCCGAAATCTGCACGGTGGCGTCCTGACTGCGCAGCGCCAACGCCCAGACTGCTCCGGCCACCACGGCAAATCCCCGCCCATGCTTACCTGCGCGGGCGGCTTCAATGGCTGCATTCAGTGCCAACAGGTTGGTTTGGTCGGCCACCGAGCTGATGGTGCGTGTCATGGATTCGATTTCTTCCTTGGCCGACACCAGAGAATGGATGTGCCGGGTGGCCGTATCAACGCGGGCAAGGGCGAAGTGAATCGAACCGACACTTCGGGTGATCTGTCCTTGACTCTGCTCGGTCATCACCTGACCGATGCGGTGATCGAGCGTATTGGCCGCTTCTTGCATCGATGCACTGCCGTGGTTGATGTCGCCGATCTGGCGATGCAGCGTGTCGATCATGCCGTTGAAACTATCAGCAATTTTGCCGATGGCATCGTCGCTCATCAAGTCGCATTTACTCGTCAGGTCACCCTGCCGTACTGAGCCGGTCAAAATGGCCATTTTCGACAATTGCCGCAACAACACGACCTGCGCCACCCAGTAATTTACAAAACCGACGGTAATGCCCGCTGCCACACAACCCAGCAAGAACCAGCTCAGCATCCCTTCCCTGAAGTTGACAAAGAAACTTGCAAAAACAGGGAAAATAGCCCCCATGGCGATAAAGGACCATTTAAGGCGCCGCAAGATACTTATTTTATTCATAGAAACCCTTAAAACCCCATAAAAAATAGGGATACACTATCCTTGGACACCTGACTCCAAATACCTTAGCGATGTGGTTGGCGTATCGTCACATAGGCCAAATACTTTAGCCAATCCGACAAACATATCCGGCTCGGTCAAAGCCACAACCACCCTACTCGGCATTTCAGGATGCCCCCGGACAGCTGCATTGCTATGATGCCCGCCATGAATCAACACAGCCCCACGAGTCACGATGCCGAGTGCGAACGGATTGCCCGCCCGATTGGCAGCGGCTTTCGATATGCCAGCCTGCCGCTGCGTGGCCGGGATCTGTACGCGATTACGGCGATCAAGGCGCTCGACAAAAGTTTGGAAGAGATCGTTCAGACCATGGCGGAGCCCCAGGTTGCCCGATCCAAGCTCGATTGGTGGCGTGGCGCCTTGCATCAGGCGACCACCGAAACCAGCAGCAATCACCCGGTTTTGATTTCACTACTTGAGTCGACGCCCCCCGGCACCCTTGAAAAAATGGTTCCGCATCTGGAATCTCGACTCGGTAGCGCGCTTTTGGCGCTGGATTATCAGGGATTCGATACCGAAGCGGATCTGACTGCCTATCTCGATGCCAAAGGGGGCGCCCTGTTCCGGTTGTACGCCCAGGCGCTCGATCTTCCTGAGGAAACGACTGTGAAGCTCGGCGCACTCGGCGCACTCGGTCACCGCATCGACAACCTGCAGTGGCTGGGGCGCAATGTGGCTCGTGGCTTTATTTACCTCTCTGTGGAGCAACTCGAAAAGCACAGCGTCAATGAAGCGGATTTTCACCGTCCGGATCGATCCACTCGCCTGGCACCCTTGCTGCAAGCGGAATATGAACACATCCGGGCAGAACACAATCGGCATCTGCTTGAACTCAAACAAACCTGTCGTCGGCCACCCGCTTTTTTCCGCGCGCTGATCGCACTCGACCAAGCCCGTCTAGTCCACCTTCACCGCAGTGGATTGCGCCTGCTCGACGAGCGCCCCGAGCGTTCCCCTTTTGCACAACTGCTCACCGCCTGGTGGGCCACCAAGCGGGCGCCGCGGCCGTTGCGTTGAACCGCCTGTAAAAACATGGAATTGAGATAACGATATGAACAGCGAAAAAACAGACGGATTTGCCGGTCGAATCGTCGTCATCAACGGCGCCACCGGCACGATCGGTGAAGCCATGGCATTCGCGCTGCAACGACAAGGCGCGCAGTTGATCCTGTTCGGGCGCAAAAGTGACCGTCTCAACCACTTGGCCGATGAACTCACCGCCGAGTTGGGTGCCGAGGCCGAACAACGCGCGCCTGTCATTCAAAACGTGGATTTTTCCGGAGCCGCCGTCGAGGATTACCAGACGCTGGCCGATGCAATCGAAAACAACTTTGGCCGGATCGATATTCTGATCCACGCCATGGGCCAAGGCGGGCAACTCAGCCCGCTGGCCCACAGTGATCTGATGAAATTCCAGGAAAGCCTGCACCTCAACCTGATCGCCCCATTCGCACTCACCCGCAGTCTCTGGCACCTGCTGGAGCAACCCGGGAAACAGACACAGCCCAATCGCGCTCAGGTCTTGTTTTTCACCGACCGGGGCACCCCCGCCTTCGGCAACGCCTACACACTCGCCCACGCCGCCATCGCGAGAATGATCGAACAATGGGCGAATGAAACGACCAGCGTGCGTATCAATGGGCTGGACCCCGGCCCTACCGATAGCGGCCTGCGGCAGTACCGATTCCCAGGCGAAGCGCAATCGGAACGCGCTGATGTCTCGGCCATGCTGCCCACTGCCCTGGCATTGCTCGCCAACAACAACGCCCACGGACAATTGATTCGTCTGCAACCGCACAGGGTCTGATATATTTGGACGCACAAACAAAGGAGATTTAAAGATGATGTCGATGCAAGTAGGTGGATTATTGGGTTTTATTATTCTCGCGCTGGACATCTGGGCCATGATCCGCGTGGTCCAGAGCAATGCGGGTGCGGGGGTCAAAACGCTGTGGGTATTGCTCATCCTGTTTCTGCCCGTGCTGGGCTTGATCTTGTGGGCATTGCTTGGCCCCAAGGGCTGACCCACCGTCGATGCGGCGTCACCGATATCTGGCTCAACCCCATCCAGGGTAGAGTTTGAGCATTCCCGGACGCTGAATAAGGATGAATTCATGAGCGAGCAAACCACCTCGATCCTGCTTGGGGCCGGAACACAACCGGCCACCATTCAAACCCGCATGATTAACCGGCACGGTTTGATCGCAGGGGCCACGGGCACTGGCAAGACCGTGACTCTGCAAGTATTGGCGGAGCAGTTTGCCCGGCTCGGCACCCCCGTTTTCGTGGCGGATATCAAAGGTGATTTGTCCGGCATCGCGGCCAGCGGCAAGTCACACCCAAAAATCAGCGCCCGCGCCGAAAAGATGGGGTTGGAGCCCATGCACTTCCAGGCCAATCCAGTCATTTTCTGGGATGTGCACGGTGAAAAAGGTCACCCCTTCCGACTGACGATTTCCGAAATCGGGCCTGTTGTTCTGGCCCGGCTGCTGGGTTTGAATGAGCTTCAGGAAGACGTGCTCAACATGGCATTCCAGATTGCCGACGATCAAGGCCTGCTGCTGATCGATTTCAAGGATTTCGAGGCATTGCTGCGCCACCTCGATGAAGCGGGCGACGAATACCAATCGCAATACGGTCGCATCTCCAGCGCCAGTCTGGGCGCCATCATGCGCGCGCTGACTGGTTTCAAGCGTGAAGGGGCCGAACAGCTCTTCGGCGAGCCAGCCATCGCCCTTGATGATCTGCTCATTGAATCCGACACGGGCGCGGGCATGATTCACGTACTGGCAGCGGATCGGCTCTATCGGGAAAGCCCGAAGGTCTATGCCGCCTTGTTACTTTGGCTACTCTCGGAATTATTCGAGCAGATGCCCGAGGTCGGCGACCTTGATGTGCCAAAATTCGTACTGTTCTTCGACGAAGCGCACCTGTTGTTCGACGATGCCCCCAAACCGCTGATCGACAAGATCGAGCAGGTGGTTCGTCTGGTTCGTTCCAAAGGCGTGGGCGTTTATTTCGTCACGCAAAATCCGCTCGATCTGCCCGAAACCGTATTGGGCCAACTCGGTAACCGGGTACAACATGCGCTGCGCGCGTTTACGCCGCGCGATCAGAAAGCCGTGCGTGCCGCCGCGCAAACCTTCCGCAGCAACGAGGCGGTCGATGTGGAAACGGTCATCACCCAGCTTGGTGTGGGCGAAGCATTGGTATCATGCCTGGATGCCAAGGGCATGCCGACACCGGTCGAGCAGGTGCTCATGCGCCCGCCTATGAGCCGCATCGGCCCGCTCACCGACGAGGAACGCGCCGCCATCATGCAGCGCTCACGTTATCGGGGGCGGTTCGATACGCCGGTGGATCGTGACTCTGCGTTCGAGATGCTCAAGCAGCGTACGGAAGAAATTCACCGTCAGACCCAACTGAGCGCGCAACACACCCAAGAGGACGAAAAAGCACAATCCACAGCTCGAACAAGCCGCCGACAAACGCCGATGGAGGCGTTCATCAGCAGTACGGTTCGTGCGATCGGCAGCCAGATCGGAAGGCAATTGATCCGCTCACTGCTCGGCAGCTTGAAGCGCTGAAGCGAAAAAACAGGAAGCGGGAATTACACACAGGCGAAGGACAATCGGTAAAAATTTCCGCATAATGCGACTGGATGCGCCGACAGAACCGACCGTTAAAGTTCGAAGCCGCCTGTTTACCATGAGGTGGGGTTTTAAAGCCCCGCCCAGGATCGAATGTCTGCAGCGAGCGCCTGTTGCGCCGTCGACATCGCCCCACATTATGATATGAGTGCTGCAGGCCTGTTGCCTGCAGGTGACAGCCCGATTCCAAAGGAGTATCCGAGTGACTGCATACCAAGATCAAGACCCGCAAGAAACCCGCGAATGGCTCGAAGCCTTAGAGGCGGTCGTGGCCGTCGAAGGCACAGACAAGGCGCGGCACCTGATCGGCAACCTGATCGAGGCGGCTCGCAAGCACGGCATCGACACACCCTATTCGGCGACCACGCCGTACATCAACACCACTCCCGCAGAAAAAGAACCGACCTACCCCGGTGATCGCCAACTGGAACAGCGCCTGCGCGCGTTGATCCGCTGGAATGCCATGGCCATGGTCGCTCGGGCGAACAAACACACCTCCGTAGGTGGCCATATCGCCACCTTCCAATCCAGCGCCACCATGTACGAAGTGGGTTTCAACCACTTCTTCAAGGGTCACGATCACCCCGATGGGGCCGACATGGTGTTCTTCCAGGGTCACGCCTCGCCGGGCATGTATGCACGCGCCTTTCTCGAAGGCCGCATCAGCGAAGAACAACTCGCCAATTTCCGTCAGGAAGCGCATCTCGATGGCGTTTCTTCCTATCCGCACCCCTGGCTGATGCCGACTTTCTGGCAGTTCCCGACCGTATCGATGGGTCTTGGCCCATTACAGGCCATCTATCAGGCGCGCTTCATGAAATACATGGACGCACGCGGCATGGCGAAGATGAACACCCGCAAAGTCTGGGCATTCCTCGGTGACGGCGAGATGGACGAACCGGAATCCACCGGCGCTATCGGCTTGGCCGTGCGCGAAAAGCTCGACAACCTGGTGTTCGTCATCAACGCCAACCTGCAACGCTTGGATGGCCCGGTGCGCGGGAACGGCAAAGTGGTTCAGGAACTGGAAGGCAGCTTCCGTGGCGCTGGCTGGAACGTCATCAAGGTACTCTGGGGTCCGGGCTGGGATGAGCTTTTGCAAAAGGATAGCTCCGGCAAACTCATGCAGTTGATGATGGAAACGGTCGACGGCGAATATCAGGCCTACAAGGCCAAGGATGGCGCTTTTGTCCGCAAGCATTTCTTCGGCAAGTACCCGGAAACCGCTGAACTCGTCAAGAACATGACCGACGAGGAAATCTTCGGCCTGACACGGGGTGGTCACAGCCCACGCAAGATGTATGCGGCCTACAAGGCAGCCACCGAACACAAAGGCCAGCCGACCGTCATCATCGCCAAAACCATCAAAGGCTATGGCATGGGGCCATTCGGCGAAGGCGCGATGACGGCGCACAATCAGAAGAAGCTGGATGTCGACGGCCTCAAATACTTCCGCGACCGCTTCGGCCTGCCCATTTCCGATGCGCAACTGGAAAACGACGTTCCCTTCTACAAACCGGAAGATAGCCACGAACTGATCAAGTATCTGCACGAACGCCGCAGCGCGCTGGGTGGCTACCTGCCCAGCCGGGTGGACCGTGCGGCCGCCCTGCCGACGCCAGAACTGTCTGCTTTCGACATGATTCTCAAAGGCACGGCCGATCGCGAAATGTCGAGCACCATGCTGTTCGGCCGGATTCTCGCCATCATCTTGCGTGATAAAGAACTCGGCAAACGCGTCGTCCCGATCATCCCCGATGAAGCCCGCACCTTCGGTCTGGAAGGCCTGTTCCGTCAGGTCGGCATTTACGATCCGGCGGGGCAGCTTTACGAACCCGTCGACTCCGATCAGGTGTCCTGGTACAAGCAGGCCACCAATGGTCAGGTATTGCAGGAAGGCATCAACGAAGCCGGCTCCATGTCCTCCTGGCTGGCCGCAGCCACGGCCTATGCCAACTACGGCGAGGCCATGATTCCGTTCTATATCTACTACTCGATGTTCGGCTACCAGCGCGTGGGCGATCTCATATGGCTGGGTGGCGACATGCGCGCGCGCGGCTTTATCGTCGGCGGTACCGCTGGTCGCACCACGCTTGAAGGTGAAGGCCTCCAGCATCAGGACGGCCATAACCTCGTCTTCTTCAGCGCGGTGCCCAACTGCAAGTCTTACGACCCCACCTACGGCTATGAGATGGCCGTCATCATTCGCGCGGGCCTCAAGGAGATGTTCACCGACAAAAAGGACGTGTTCTATTACATCACCGCGATGAACGAGAACTACCCGCACCCCGCCATGCCGGAAGAGAACCGGGATCAAATCGAGCAAGGCATCCTGCGCGGCTTGTACCCGTTCAGCAAATCCAAGGCGAAACACAAGGCGCGTGTTCAGTTGCTCGGTTCCGGCACCATTCTGCGTGAAGTGGAGAAAGCCGCTGCCATGCTGGAAGCGGACTGGAACGTGGCTGCCGATGTCTGGTCGGCCACGAGCTTCAGCGAACTGGCACGAGAAGGTCAGGCCTGCGTTCGTGAAAACCGCCTGAACCCGGAAGCACCGCAAAAAGTGCCCTACGTGACGGCCACATTGGAACCAACCCAGGGCCCCATCATCGCGGCGACTGATTACATCCACCTTTATACCGAGCAGGTGCGCTCATTCATGCCGCGCCGTTACGTCACGCTGGGCACAGATGGCTTCGGTCGATCCGATACCCGTGAAGCATTGCGTAAATTCTTCGAAGTGGATGCAGCCAACATCGTGATCACGGCGCTCAAGGCACTGGCGGACGAAGGCACCATCGCAGCGTCGGTTGTCTCGCAAGCCATCAAGAAGTACGACATTAACCCGAAACTGGGCATGCCTTCTTCACGTTAAGACTGGATCGTCGATCGCCCCGCTACATGCAACGGGGCGCATCACATGGAACAATTTTGGATTGAACATTTTTGGAGCACGCGTATGACCGTGAAATCAGTCCCCTTGCCGGATATCGGCAACTTCAAAGACTTGCCTGTCATCGAAGTACTGGTTGCCGTGGGTGACCGGGTTGAAGCCGAGCAATCACTGATCACCCTCGAATCCGATAAGGCCACCATGGAAATCCCCGCGCCGTTCGCCGGCGTGGTGAAAAAGGTGCTGGTCAAAACGGACGACACCGTCAACGTCGGCGACATCATTGTCGAAATGGATGCGGAAGATGCTGCCAGCCCGGCACCGGAACCTGCCAAAGCTGAACCGGCCGCCTCAAGTGTTCCGGCGCCTGAACCAACCGCACCTACGCCCGAAGAAGCTGCGCCTGCGGCAGCTTCGGCACCAATACCCGCAGCGGCTCCGGCGAACGTTGAAAACACGCCCATCAACGCACCGACATTTGGCGCCGCCTTCCACGCCAGCCCTTCGGTACGCGCGTTTGCCCGCACGCTGGGCGTGGACCTCGCCAAAGTCACTGGCACCGGTGTGAAGGGACGCATCCAGAAAGACGACGTCACGGCCTTCGTCAAGAAGGCACTGACTCAATCGGCAGGCCCTGTGGCAACGGCTGGTGGCTCCATTCCGCCCCTACCCAGCATCGACTTCAGCCAGTTCGGCGAAATCGAGACCGTGCCGTTATCCCGGATTCAAAAGCGTTCGGGCAAGCATTTGTCCACCTGCTGGCTGAATATTCCGCACGTCACCCAGTTCGATGAAACCGACATCACCGATCTGGAAGCCTTCCGCCAATCGTTGAAAGCACGGGCGGAAAAAGCCGGCGTCAAGCTCACCCCGCTGGTGTTCATTCTCAAAGCGGTGGCGCGCGCACTCGCCGACTTCCCCAAATTCAACGCCTCACTCGATGCCAGTGGCGAGAACCTGATTCTTAAGAAATACACCCACATCGGTGTAGCCGTCGACACACCCAACGGCTTGGTCGTCCCCGTCATCCGCAACGTCGATCAAAAAGGCCTGTTCGAACTCTCTGCCGAACTTGCTGCCGTGAGTGCCCGAGCACGGGACGGCAAACTCAGCCCCGAGGATATGTCCGGCGGCTGCTTCTCAATTTCCAGCCTCGGCGGCATCGGCGGCACGCAGTTCACGCCCATCGTGAATGGGCCGGAAGTCGCGATTCTCGGCGTTTCGCGCTCGAAAATGAGCCCGGTCTGGAACGGCGAAACCTTCGAACCGCGCCTGATGCTGCCGCTCGCCCTGTCCTACGATCACCGCGTAATCGACGGCGCTCAGGGTGCCCGCTTCATCACGGCTCTCTCGGCGGTGCTGAGCGATTTGCGCGAACTCATTCTCTAAATAGATTCTCACAAGGGACACCGACATGGCATCACTTGAAACCATCAAACTGCCCGACATCGGCGTGTCCGGCAAAGTCGAAATCATCGAAGTGCTGGTTGAAGCCGGGCAAACCGTCGAAGCCGAAACCTCGATGCTCACACTGGAATCCGACAAGGCAACCATGGAGATCCCGGCACCAAAATCCGGCAAGATTGTCGAACTGCTGGTCAAGGTTGGCGATCAGGTCGGCACGGGCGACCCCATCGCCACCATGGAATCCGCCACTGAATCCGCGGGCGAATCAGCCCATGCAGCCGCAGAACCGGCACCCAGCGCACCCAAGGCCAGGGCGACTACTGTCGCAACGGCAGCACCCGTCGCAGCGCCGTCTGATCTGAATGCAGATCATCAATGCGACGTGGTCGTTCTGGGCGCTGGCCCCGGTGGCTACACCGCCGCCTTCCGCGCCGCGGATCTGGGCAAGAAGGTCATCCTGATCGAGCGCTTTGAAAAAATCGGTGGCGTTTGCCTGAACGTGGGCTGCATCCCGTCCAAGGCCCTGCTGCACGTATCCGGCATACTCAACGAAACCCGCGAAATGGGCAGTCACGGCATTACCTTCGCCGAGCCGAAAATAGATCTCGATGGCCTGCGCGGCTTCAAGAACGGCGTGATTGACAAGCTCACCGGCGGCCTCAAGCAATTAGCCAAACAGCGCAAGGTCACCATCCTGCAAGGCGTCGGCCAATTTGCCAGCGCCAACCATATCCGCATTACCGCCGCCGATGGCAACCAGACGACCGTTCAATTCGAACACGCCATCATCGCCGCGGGTTCACAGCCGGTGAAACTTCCGTTCATTCCCCACGACGATCCCCGCGTCATCGACTCGACCGGCGCGCTCGAACTGGCCGATATCCCCAAGCGGATGCTGATCATCGGTGGCGGCATCATCGGCCTGGAAATGGCGCAGGTGTACGCGTCGCTCGGCAGCAAGATCACCATCGTCGAACTGGCGGACAACATCATCCCCGGCGCGGACAAGGACCTGGTTCGCCCGCTGCTCAAAGACATCAAGAAACGCTACGAGAACATTTATCTCGGCAGCAAGGTCACCGGCGTCACCGCGACCGCCGACGGCCTGGATGTGACCTTCGAAGGCAAATCCGTCCCAGCAACCGATCGCTTCGACAAGATTCTGGTCGCTGTCGGCCGCTCGCCGAACGGCCGCAAGCTCAACCTGGAAGCGGCCGGTGTCACCGTCGATCCGCGCGGCTTCATCCCCGTTGATGCGCGGATGCAGACCAATGTGCCGCATATCTTCGCCATCGGTGACATCGTCGGCCAACCCATGCTGGCCCACAAGGCCGTGCATGAAGGCAAGGTTGCAGCAGAAGTCATCTGCGGCATGAAATCCGCCTTCACGCCCATCACCATCCCGAGCGTTGCCTACACCGACCCTGAAATTGCTTGGGCCGGCAAAACCGAAGATCAACTCAAGGAAGAAGGCATCGCCTACGAGAAAGGTGCCTTCCCCTGGGCCGCATCAGGCCGCTCGCTCAGTATCGGTCGAGATGAAGGCCTGACCAAGGCCCTCTTCTGCGCAGAAACCCACCGCCTGCTCGGCGTCGGCATCGTCGGCCCGAACGCTGGCGAACTGATAGCCGAAGCCGTGCTCGCCATGGAAATGGGCGCAGACATGAGTGATATCGCCCTGACCATCCACCCACATCCCACCCTTTCTGAAACATTGGGTTTCGCAGCGGAAATGGCCGAAGGAACGATCACGGATTTACTGCCACCCAAGAAACGTTAAGCGTTCAGTACGCGAATACCAATGAGGACTAGCGTTTCCCGGCTCAGATACGATCCAGCCATTCCGATGACTATCAGGTCAATCACCACGGCAAGGAACAGCCAGCCTTCGTCGGTGGCGATATAGGTGATATCGCCAACCCACACCGTATCTGGCTTGCGCACGCCAAACTGGCGGTTGAGCAGGTTCGGTGCAATGGGT
>JAJYPA010000351.1:0-3453 GCA_021795795.1 Pseudomonadota bacterium
GCACTCATCCCCCAAAAGTTTCTAGAGGGTCAGGAGTCTACGCAAAATGCCTCTACCATTCTGAGTTTTGTGCCTGGGATCAATGCTACCAGCACCAATCCCATCGGGGTTAAGACGCACATTTCGGTGCGCGGATTCTCCCAAACGCAGGTGGGCTATACCTTTGATAACTTGCCTATTGCTGATCTGTTCAACGGTGGCCTGTCAGGCGGAAATAATAATTATGCGGACTTGACGAATCTCATTCCGGTAACCCTAGGTGAGACCTCAGGTATTCGGGTGACTTACGGTACACCGGCTCCGGATATCAACGCCATCGGGGCTATCGGTGGAAATATTGATTATCTTCCGAAGGTTCCGTCGGCAAAACGTTACGAGTCGGTATTTGCCGGTTACGGTTCTTTTAACACGCGCAGCTATGGTGCTGAGGTCAACACAGGCGTAAGTCCTGGCTATGGTAACCTCCTGCTAAGATTCTCTTCGCGGCAGACCGCAGGCTACCTGGACCACAGTCCCGATCGCGAGTACTCCTACTATGCGGCCTATGATTTGCCGCAAATTTCGCCGACCTCAAAATGGTCAATCATATTTTTGCTGAATAAAAACCAAGGAGCCATCGCCGCGCGAATGCCGACCGCACTGTTGCAGCAGTATGGACCTTATTATCAGTGGCCACTATCTTTTACCTACGCAAATAGCACGGCAGAACACATGATGGCTATTGTGCAGAATAAAACTCTTATATCTTCCCACGCTGTTTTTGGTGTCAAGGGATTTTATGCCTACACCAACTCCAATCGTTTGGAATATGTGAATCCCAGCGCTAATTCGCCATACAACAGTTTTGTCACTTTTTATCTGAACCCGGCACAAACCGTCTGCCAGTATTCTGGAAATGATTTTGCCGGTAATAATTCTGCGGCATGTCAGGCTCAAACAATTAACGGGGACAACTATCACAGTTATAGCTATACCACAAATACTTTCGGGCTTAATCCTTCTATCGAGTGGCTTAGTCATTATGTGGATTTGAAAGCCGGTGGGCTGGGTGCGGTCTCTCTGTATCATTCGCAAGACTATGTTTACGGGAGCCCGAATGTCCCCGAAGTGGCCGGTTACAATAACCTCTGGAATGAGCACGCATGGCGTCTGTACGGTAAGCTCTATGCGCAAGCTAAAATCAAGCTGACGCGCTCTTTGGCGATTACCCCTGGTTTGAAATATGAGACGGTAAGCACGCACATCAATGATGTACCGGGGTACTACTACACCGTAGGTGCCAGCAGTGGCCGCTCTTACAGTGAGGTAAGTCCATACGCCGGCATCCAGTATAAGCCGATAAAAGCGGTAACGCTGTATGCCAACTATGCGGTCGGGTACAAGTATCCAAACATCACTGCATTTTATTCTGCGGACAGTAATGCCACTTCGACCTCGCCATCGACGCCGGTGACGATAAAGCCGGAGCAAGTCAACACCTACCAGTTTGGGGCAGCTTACAAACATCATGGCCTTGATGCGAGTATTTCTTTCTATCGCTCAGACTTCGAACATACGTTCAGTTCCTACTACGATACAACAACAGGGCTAACTTATGAGTACAATATCGGTTCTTCATCGTATCAGGGCATCAACATTGCCACTGCTTACGCATTAGACGATTATGTATCACTTTATGGGAACTATTCGCTTCAGGCGGCGCATTACACCTCAAACTCGTCAAGCTCCTATGGAGTTGCCACCAGCATTGGAGAGCCGCGGGCCAATACCCCGACTTACCTTGCGGGTCTGGGGATAGAAGGGCATTATATGGATACGCGTGCGCGGTTGTACGGCAATCTGGTCGGACCGCAGTATATCGAGGCCAGTACGGGTGCGCCGACTTCTCTCAGTATGCCTGCCTATGCGACCATGAACTTTAATCTTGCGCATACATTTCGGATACATCGGTACGGCTTTAAGAGTGTGACACTTAGTCTGAGCGGGGTGAATCTCCTGAACTCCGAAGCCTCGGTGCTGGAAAAACAGTTCCCTTATATCAATCAGCCCGGCAACTATTTAGAAGCGGAGCCGATGATGCCGCGCTCCTTCTTTGGTACGGTGAAAATGGTGTTTTAGGTAAAAAGGCAGCGCGTTGCCGCAGGTTGTCGTGGCATCATTCAAGTAGTTATACGTTGAATGACGGTGGTGAGAAGCTGCGGGGGCACCGACTATTTCACAGATTTCATGTCCCGCATTGACGAAGCGATGCGGGATTTGGCTGTCGAAGTAGTATCCATCACCGGGAGAAAGACTTTACACGTTGTCACCAATGGTCAGTTGAATCCTGCCCCGGACGATGATGCCCTCTCTTCTCCGTTATGGCGCAGCATGGCTTCACCACTATCGGCACCAGGCTCATAATATTCGTGCATGATCTGCATGATCTGCATGGCCCGGCCTTTGGATAGGCGCCCTACAAAGTTTCATGATAATTTTGGGATCCATGGCGATATCGGTCAGTTCGTCGGCACGAAAAAAACTTCATCGGAGGGTACCAAGTCCAATGTTGTCTATCAGCGCTACGAGTTGACCAGTTTTAGCCGAAATCAGCAGCAAGCTTGACCATGCTGAGTGATCTCCCGGATGCCAATACAACTGAGCTGCTACAATAAGTTAATATGTCTGATATCCTTCGTGCAGGTGGTCAATATTAGACGCCGAATGCTGGTCAACTGATAACTCTGATTAACAACTATGGATACAAGCATGAACGTCATCTGGATTTATTTGCTGTCCGGAGCATTCGCTGGCATAATTTCAGGAATGCTGGGAGTTGGCGGCGGGATCGTTCTGGTCCCTATCCTGATTTTTATCTTTGGTGTTCTTGCCATACCAATAGGCATGGCCGCACATATGGCTATTGGAACTTCACTATCAACCATTATATTTACCTCCATGTCAGCAATTTATGCTCAGCATAGAAGAAAAGCAATTGACTGGAATCTGACCAGGAAACTTGCTTTGGCGACCATTCTCGGGAGCCTCATCAGCGGTTATCTGGCTGGGCTTATTCCTGGGCTGGCATTGAAAGCAATGTTCGGCGTGTTTTTAGTGGCCGCGGCAGTACAAATGTTTTTTGAATGGCGACCGGCACCCCATCGTACCCTGCCTGGCCCCGTAGCTCTTCTGGGCATTGGCACGGGCATTGGCGCGCTCTCCGCGATGTTGGGGATCGGCGGTGGCACGCTCACTGTGCCATTTTTCAACTGGTGTAATGTGGACTTGCGCCGAGCCATCGCCACATCAACAGCTTTGGGCTTTGGTCTGGCAGCCTTTGGAACCATAGGTTTCATTGTGTCCGGACTTCATCGGCCCGGATTGCCTTCGGACAGTTTTGGTTATGTTTCCTTGCCGGCCATGCTGGGAATAGCGAGTACGGCAGTGATATTCGCGCCGTTTGGCGTTCATTTG
>JAJYPA010000351.1:3553-8339 GCA_021795795.1 Pseudomonadota bacterium
CGGAAAGCAACACGTTCTGGCGCGCGATCGCGAGCGCCCGAACGACCCAGCGTGGTCCAAGACACTGGCATGTGCGTACGCTCTTTGCACGGGAACCGGGAGATCTCGGTTTTTAATCAGCTGCTGTACGGGCTGGCCCGCATTGGAAAGGCGAGGAGCCGAAGCCAATGATGAACGGACCTAAGAAGGCAGACTTTGGAATGCAATGTCCATGATCTCGTGATAATGCCTTTTCCTCAAAATCTGCCGAGGTTGGATCGATGAAGAAATTGCGCGATAATAGCAAAAGTGCTATATCATGAAGTGGGTCGCGGAGACACTAGACCAGCGTGTTGATGAGGAGCTGAGCGCCCTGCCGTCTGCGTTGCGCGCACGTCTATTGCGGATAGTAGAGCTGATTGAGCAGGTGGGCCTGGAGCAGGTCCGCGAGCCACATATCAAGCATTTGGAGGATAAGCTATGGGAAATACGCGCCAAGGCAGCGGAAGGGATTGCGAGAGCAATATACGTTACTGCAACAGGGAAGCGGCTAGTAATCATTCATGTCTTCGTGAAGAAAGCGCAGAAAACGCCTAGGCAGGCCATAGAGACGGCACGGCAACGCGCTAAGGAGGTTTTACAATGACTCTCATGTCTGAACTGAAAGAGCAATGGATGAAAGACCCCGCGTTCAAGGCAGAATACGACGCGTTGGAAGATGAGTTCAGCCTTGCCCGCGAGTTGATCGAGGCTCGGACACGCGCTGGACTGTCGCAAGCGGAATTAGCGCAACGCATGGGTACTACGCAATCGGCAATTGCTCGCCTGGAAAGTGGCAAATCCCCGCCATCCATGCGAACCATTGTACGGATCGCCGCCGCTACCGGCAGCCGCGCCGTAGTACGATTGGAGCCGCGCCCTTGAATGAGCGCGTCGCAGACGTGCAGGTCATCATGGCCGCTTAAACCATGCGACTCATGGACGGGGCCGATTGGCGGTCCATCTCCAATGAAAACCTTATGTTGCCCCTCAAGGTTGATAAGACGCCCACCGCCCAAGATGTTGCAGTTGCGACCATGGTACTCCTCCCATTCTGAATACAATACCCATCTTCAACGGGACGCATTCAATGGCAATGAAACTACCAGAACCTGAATACTATGAGCTGGCGGAATTGGCCAAGAGGTGGGACGTCTCGGAATCATACCTTTTACGGCTTGGGGCAGAAGGTAAGCTACGGTTCGCATGGCCAATACCGGATAATTTATGGGTACGGGTGACTAGCGATTCTGATCATCCGGATACGGTAGAAAATGTAGAAAATCTTTTTCCTAGCTTGCCTCCCCGTCATCTTTGCATTAGGGTTGCCCATAAAGCAAAAAAAGGGCTAGAAGGTCACGAAATAAGTTTGTTTGAGCATTCCCGACCGCTTGTTGTGCACGAAATATGGCGCAAAAGAAAGGCTGATAAAATTGAAATAAGCGTATCTGGTATGGCCTTTTTATCCCAAAAATCTCTCCAGGGCTGGGATAAAGAGATTAGAGGGCTGGATAATAGCATGTTTGAAATTATCAGCCATTTCAATGGGGCCGAGAATAGGATTTTTGAGCTGCCCGATGAGCAATCATTGTGGATGTACGAAGTTAGAGACTCAACAACGTCCCGTGGTGGACTGCTTCCGCCATTGCCAGACGGATATTTTTTCGAGACGGCATCACTCATAACCGTTGATGAATTAGTCGTGCTCGGTTCCGAGGTTCGGCGAATTAAAAATCAACACGAGGAAGCAGAGAAGGCAGTTATTAATGACGTGTTGCCAGGCAGTGTACAGAATAGCCGCAAGATACTGCTGACTGTCATCCATGCGCTTTGCAAGGAAGCGGGAATCGATCCCAAAGATCGTGGCTCAACGAGCAAGATTATGCGCTTGCTCGAGCTGCAAGGAACGTCTGCCGCAGAGCGCACTATCCGCGACGCGATAAAGGATATCCCGGAAGCTATGCGCTGCCGCAAAGGCAAATAGCCCAGCTCAAAAAGGCAAACGGCAAATAGGGCTATTTGCCGCATCATCCTGAAATCTCCCGCCATCATTGCCTCACGATATCCACAACTGTGAGGCAACCCCTATGCAAAGCAACATCGAACCCGTGGTCCAGATCGTCGCTGAGATTGGCCGAACCCTGGGCTACCCACCCGAAGCCATCCCAACCCAAATCGACGAGAAGCGTACTGCCGAGGTGCTGGGCGTCAAAGTCTCCACGCTGACTAACTGGCGGACGACAGGGCGCTACGCGTTGCCATATATCAAGGTCGGCCGATTGGTCCGTTACCGCGTAACAGATCTAGCCCAATGGATTGCCAAGCGCCGTCAGGGCGCCGAGGGCTGATCCTCATGGACACTCCAAGGCTCCATTCAATGAGCAGTGGTCTGAAGGCCGCCCTGGATGATCAGTGCCTCACATTCTTTGAGGCACTGAAAGGTGCCGGCGTTGCCCCATCGAGTCCGTCCGAGTTGGTGGCCGATGGACGCCTGCATCGGCATCACGTCGAGGGGAATCGGCGCGGGACGCGCAACGGCTGGCACATTCTGCATGTCGACGCACCCGCCTCTGGCGCTGGTGGTAGTTGGAAAAGCGGAGTACGCGTGACTTGGTGCGCCAAGAGCAGACAGACCCTCAGCGCCCCTGAACTGGCCATCCTGCGCCGCCGAATCGAGCAGGAGCGCGCTGCCGCTCAGGCCGAGAGGGATACCCAACATCGGAAAGCCGCCAGAACTGGCGCGTGGGTTTGGAACCATGCGCGCGCTGCAGATCCTGCGCACGGCTATCTTTGCCGAAAATGGTTGCAGCCCGGCATAGCCCGCCAGCGTGGGGATGCTCTCGTCCTGCCGGTACTAGATTTCTCGGGATATCTTCGGGGAGTGCAGTACATCCGACCGGACGGGCAAAAGCGATTCCTTCGCGGCATGAAGAAGACCAGCGCTTTCATTCCAGTCGTAGAGAGGCCGAACGGAACCCGCCCGATTTGGATTGCCGAAGGCTGGGCGACGGCCTCCACGCTCCAATCGTTGCGCCCGTTTGTCTGCGTCATTGCTGGGATCGATGCAGGAAATATTCTGGCCGTTGCCGTAGAAGCCCGACGCCGTTGGCCAAAGCTAGATATTGTTATCTGTCCAGACTTCGACCCCGTGGGTATCACTAAGGGCAGGGACGCGGCCCTTGCCGCTCGCGCCCGTATCCTGCCACCGCCTGGCATGATCCCCCCAAGCTGCAGCGATTGGAACGATGTCATGACCACTAGAGGGCGAGGGACGGCTCATGCTTGAACGCGACTGGACGCAAAATGTACCGCCCTACGGGGATGAGTACGAGCCCGGCACTGGCTTCGCTCCTCCTGCTGCTGGCGCTGATGAGATCTTGCCCGAGCCAAAGCTTTTGGTAGATCTGCCGCGCGTAGATGTAGCTGGAGTAATCGACAACCCCAGCCCTCCGCCCAAGTTTGTCTGGGAGGGTTTAGTGCCCTGTGGTCATGTCTGCCTGCTGTCCGGGCATGGTGGCAGCGGCAAGAGCACCCTAGCACTGCAACTGGCGGTAGCCACGGCAATGGGTTTCCCCCTCCTGGGTATACCGACAATGCTGAGCAGGGTGGCGTTTTATTCCGGAGAAGATGCGGGGCCTCTGCTACGCCATCGACTGGCCTCCGTCTGTCGCGCGCTCGACGTAAACCCTCATGCCTTGGCCGAGCGATTGATGGTGCTGGACGCCACTGAGTGCCCAGCCCTTGGCCAGGAAATCCTAGACCGGGAGACTGGCCGCCGCCACATCGCGCCGACTGGCCAATATGAACGCCTGCGGGAAATAGTCGCGGACTGGCAGCCCACTTTGGTTATCGTGGACAACGCCTCAGACACCTTCGAGGCCAACGAAAACGACCGTGCCCAGGTCCGGGGGTTCGTACGCGCTCTTGCCGCTCTCAGCCGCCAAAGTGAGAGCCGCCCGGCAATCCTGCTGCTGACCCATACGCCCAAGCACGCATTGGCAGGGCGCGGGGAGAGTTACTCAGGTTCAACGGCTTGGCACAACAGCGCCCGCGCCCGTTTATCTTTAACACCCAATAAGGACGACGAATGTCGAATGATACTCAGCCTCGACAAGCTGAACCTCGCCCCATTGCGTCGAGATCCGTTGTACCTAGCGCGCACTGATGGTGGGGTAATGGTGCTGGATGAGGGCGCACACGACGTGGAAGAAAGTCCTGGCGAGCCGCCGACCACTACCCTGCTGCGCCTGCTGGCGGACTTCAACCGACGCTGGGAACGCGTCAGCCCCGAGCAATCCGCCAGGAACAACGCTTGGAAGATGCTGCAACAGGAAGATGGGTTCCCAAAGCGCACCTATCGAGCCGCCGGGCCTTTATTTGCCGCCATGAGAGAATTGGAGCGCCGGGGAGTTATCGAGCGGGCCGAGTATGTCAATGCCCACCGTAAGCGATATGAGCAATGGTTACTCACCGCGAAAGGGTGGGCAGAAATCGGGGAATCTGCGCCCACCGCGCCCACCGCGCCCACATCAGGGGTAGGCGCACTAGACGCAGGGCCTAGAGGGGGTGCGCCCACCGCGCCCTCCTCTGGGCCTAGGGGGTGTGGGGGAATAGAGCGCGCACAGGTAGGCGCAAGGGAAGGCGTTACCGATGAGCAATAAGCCCTCTCACTCTTTGGCGGAAACATCAGGCGTGGGCGCACCTGCCCGCGTCACCTGTGGCATCTGCGCCCACTTCCAACCCGACACCATCAACCCGCCGCAAGGGG
>JAJYPA010000352.1 GCA_021795795.1 Pseudomonadota bacterium
CGACCCGTTCAGAAGCCACCAGCCGAAAGGTGGTATAGGCATCCCCACTGGCGGTATTGCGGGTTTTGGTTTGGCGAATAAACATGCGCTCAAGGTACGCCGGGGATGGCGCACGGTCAATAGAAATGCAATATTATGGCACTACATTTGACGCAGAAAAATCCCCGTTGTTTTTATGGGGATAATTATCCGAAAACCGGAATTTTGCCGAAAAAGTGTCAAACATGGGCTAACAGGTTGCACTACCTGAGCAGAGCAGGAGGGAACGGTCTGCCTGGGGCACTGCGATGGATTGCCGGCGTATCTCGGTTGCGTGGCGGGGAGATGGATCTTGTGCCTGGTGGTCACGACTATGATCCACGCGAGCCCGACAAGCATTTTTTAGCCTTTGCCGTCAGTAAGCATAACGAGATGCCGGCGCCGCTGTGTTCACCCGCGCGCCCGGCCATTTTCCAGATGTCGGGTGATGGCGCTTTGGCGCTGGTCCCCACCACCAGGGAAGCCTTCATTGCGTACTACCACGAGATGGCGGGCGATGACGACAACCGACAACGGCAGACGAAGAAAAAAAAGGCTGATGTGGACCCCAAAACATCCCCACGGGATAACGAATACTTACAGGCGAAGAATGGATGTGACCACGAACGGACATGGTGACCAGCGGTTGCCTACGACGACGGTCAGTCCGGCCCGCATTCGGCTGTGCCAGCCGACGCAAAGGCCGACCTACCGTACGGGCGAAAGAGTCGACACTGCGTGGGGATGGTGCAAAGTAACAGGGCGATTTGGGCAGAGACACCAGGATGTGCTGGAGATTTTTATGTGGAATGCGGAGGATAGCCGCGAAATAGAGGATGGCGGCGTCGAGCTACTGGTGGATCCGTCAAAAGTCAGGAGAACACTATCTGATTCGGCATATAGCCTGGGAAGGTTAAAAATACTCATAGATGAGTTGATGAGCGTCACCATCGAGCTAAAAGTAACAAACGGTATGTGGGCTATTGGCGGCTTGCTGGATCACGTTGTGGAAAGCCCTGCCACAAAGCGCGATCCGTTAACCGGGGGCACACGGCACCTGTGGCGGGTTCGGTTGGGCGTAGCATTCGTCCAACTGATAAAAAATGACGTGCCGCGATTTTATGATCCATCACCCATAACACGGCTCCAGAACGGCATTTCTCAGGCGATAGCTCGGCATGTTCTGAGCCATTCGTCGCAACCAAACGGTGGCTGGAAACTCGATGGACTAATTGAAGCGGTTGCGGGGACGTTGACGGCCGTTAGTCTCAGAAATAAGCGGCGTGAAGTCAGGTTGGACAGATCGGCGTTGTCTGAAATCGGTATAATTGTGGACGATGATCGGGTATTTCTGGAAAAAAGGGCGTGTAGCACCGGCCCGATAAAACCCGAAAAATCATCAGCGCGTGTAGCAGCGGCCCGATGCCGTGTAGCACCGGCCCGACAGAACGTCAAAACGTGTAGCAGCGGCCCGATAAATCAGCCCTTCTTCAGTATTCTTCAGAATACTGCAGGGCCGATGTCTGCGGCCCCTGAAGGGCCCTTGTCATCAGCCATATCTCCCCCCGTCGCTGACGCGACGACCCCCCAGGGGGTGAGTAAACCGGCGGGGGGAGGGGTATCAACAGCCACCACCCAACAACCCCTACAAGACCCTTCCCCCGCCGGGCACCATCACCCCCGGAGGGGGTCGCAGCGCAAGCTGCGGGGGGGTGAAGGCGTGTTAATAACTCAGTTGAATCTGTTTGATGAATCCGCCGTTGTGTAATTCCAAGATAACGATGGACCGGACGAAGTCCGGTCGAGAGGACGCGCCCGCGCTTGCGCGGGATCGCGGACTCGGTAGGCCAAATTTCGTGCGACGCGAAGCGTCGTACTCAACAATCACAGTATCAAATCGTCGACCGGACCTGGTTGGGGGTTTTGCGTCGCCATATGTGGTCGTGGCGCATCACTCACTCTTTTTCTTGGCGTCGAGTGACTTGTCTGCTGGGATGGTCATTGGAAATTGTGGGCAGGAAGCGAGGGCTAATTTCCGCTTCGCTTCAATTGTCCTCGCCGGGGAAACCCCGGACCCCGCTTCACATCGCTTTGCTCGTTTCGCTGAAAGAGGAGATCGCAGATGGGTATTGTTGACATGGGAAAAAGATCGCGCCGGGGGCCTGTTTCATTGCCGGCTTATGCGTTACGCCAGCACTGCGTGTCTGTGCGTCTGAACGCAGCCGAGCTGGCGTTGCTGGATGAAAGTCGTGGTCGGTATCAGCGCGGTGAATGGCTGCGCATGGCCGGCATTGGAAAGCTGCCACCGACGATCCCTTCCATTAACTTGAAGGCATGGGCTTCTCTGGCGCAAGTCGCCAGTAATCTCAACCAGTATCAGGTCGCCATAAATTGCGGTAAGGCTAAAGGATATCAGCCGGATGTTTTAGAGGCTTTGCGTTATGACGTGCAGAGCTTACGTCGTGAATTGATCGGCGTACTAAAAAATGAGGATGCGGAGGTCGAATATGAAGGGGATGAATAGGGTTAAACGGGGGCGGGGATTCAGGGGTGTTTTGAATTATATCTTTGGCCGTGATGCTGAGCACAAAACATCGCCTGGCGTGTTGCTGGGCGGAAACATGTCCGGTCACGATCCTCAATCACTGGCGCAGGAGTTTGGCGTTACTCGGCAACTGCGTCCTGATATTGCAAAACCGGTTTGGCACAATTCATTAAGACTGCCTGCTGCTGAATCTTTGAGCCATGATGAATGGATCAAGATTGCCGACGCTTATATGGAAAAGATGGGTTTTGGCCCCCTGCATCCGCGCTGTTACGTGTTACATGACGACAAGGAGGGCCAGCATATTCATATTGCTGCGTCACGGATTGCATTAGATGGATCGTTGTATCTGGGAAAAAACGAAAATCTGGCATCTACAAGAATCATTCAGCAGCTTGAAATTGAGCATGGATTGACGATTACGAAAGGCCCGGAATACGAAAACGGCAAAATCAAAATGCCGAAAGTTAAGAATCCGTCAAAGTCGGAATTGGAAATGGGCTTAAGGCTGGAAGTAAAACCGCCTCGTTTAGTCTTGCAAGGATGGCTTGATGCAGCTATTCAGAAACCAAAAACCGTAATTCAGTTTGTGCAGTTTCTGGAAGGAAAGGGCGTTTACGTGACGCCAAATCTTGCAGAAACTGGGCGATTAAATGGCTTCGCTTTTGCCTTGGATGACGTGAAGTTCAAAGGGTCATCGTTAGGTGATGGGTATAAATGGGCGAGATTGTCGGAGGTGGTTAGTTATGACCAAAATCGAGATTTTGAAGAACTTGCCAAGCGCAAGCCAGTTGTCGGCAATGACGGTAGAAACAGCGGTAGCCTTGGATCGGTTGCCGGAAAGAATGGGCGCCCAGATAGCGCAGGCGCTGGAGCCTCTGGACCGGCTGGACAGGACGCTGGACCAGCACCTATCGATCATCCAGCCGTTGATCGATCAGGCGACCAAGCAGATGCAGAAGCAGATCGATGGGTTAGCCCACGACCGAGTACAGCGGTCAGCGCGGATGGCGCGGGAGCAGCATCAGAAGTCGCGGGCCGCCGCTCAGTGGGGGAAAGGCTGGAAGAACAGGGCAGGCGTGTTGTTGACGCAGGTCGAGGCGCAGAAGGAGCAGTACGAGAAAGCACAAAAAGCACGGAAGCGGTGGATGATGTCAACTATCGCGCTGGGCGCAATCCTGATCGTGATTCTCACGAAATGGCTGGTGACGTGATGGCATGGAACAGCAGATTCAAACAAGCGTCAGCCCGTAAACATGGCAAGTCACCAAATGAGCGGCAGGACGTAGATCGTAAGGCTGAATTCGAGCGGTTGCGTGAGACGGCGCACATGGCCGATCTGGTGGTTTACATGCAGACTGCGGGGCTGGATGTGAAAAAGGACGGCGTCAAAGATTGGGTGATTGATGGACAATACCGGATCACGAGAAAGCCGGATAACCATTATGTCTGGTGTTCATGGGATCAAAGTAGAGGAGGGGATGCCATCGATTTCTGCACGGATGAACTGGGGTCGAGCTTTCAGCAAGCATTGGCGGACCTTGGAGGAGGTCGGTTTTCTCCCGTGACAAAACCGCATGGAATATCTCATGTTGATCGTTTTCCGACTTCACCGCCGGTCAGTCGTGATCCTGATGCGGTATTGAAGTATCTGGAAGGCAGAGGCATCAGCCGGTCCACTATCAGACACGCGCAGGGCGCCGGATTCCTACGGTTTGTCGACTACGCAGGGACACCTGGTGTGGCTTTCTGCGGATATGATCCCGCGCATCATTTGCGATCCATGACGCTTCGGCTCACCCAACCAATCAAGTCATGGGACGGGGAAAAACCGATCACGAAAATAGACGTTAAACACTCCGATAAATCGTACCCGGCGATTTATCGAAGTGGCGATCCGATTTTGCCGTCTGATCAATCACTTTGGATCGTTGAAGGCGGGATTGATGGGTTGGCAACCCTTGACTGGTATAGAGCGGCCAAGATTGCAGCTCCTGGCATCATCGTATCGGGCGGGGATGGCGTCCGTGCGTTTTTGGATCGGCCACATGTGCAGTCGCTCTTGAAAAATGCCGCCACGATTTACGTGGCTCTGGAGCGCGAGAAAGACCAAGAAACACAGATCCGGACGGATGCCGCCCATCAACGGCAAATCCAGAAGATCCAGGGGCTGGGCTTGGGGTGCGAGTTTGTTGCCTGGAGGCCGCCAGTGGGGTCGAAAGACATTGCAGACGCATGGAAGGCGGGTGCGTTGCCTGATGCACATCATCCAATTGCCCACATGCGGCCAGAAGGCGGAGGTGAATCGGCGCTGATGTCGGCATCGGCGCCCACGTCAACATCAACGTTTAGGCCGGAGTAGCTGCCGTGGTTGTCTGGTTACAGTATAACCAACAAACATGGTTGTTTTTGTTTATACAAATCCGGTTCTAGTATAACCGGATTACCCCCCGTGCCCTGCGGGGTACGACCTCCCACTGGGGGGTAAGGAACAGGCGGGGGAGGGGGTGGTGTAACTCGTGATTAGGTACGAAAAGCTTAAAGTGTATATGTAGTAGTACGCAATATGATATGGCTATATGCAAAAAGAGGTTGACCAGAGATTGTGAAAGGGTGACGGGAGAAATGCCTGTCGCGTGCAAGAACTGGTTAACCAGGGTCATTCTCAACATGTGCCGCTTTGTGCAAAACAGGGTTGAACGAGCAGTCTGGCCACGGGAATCAGATTCTCTGGCTGGCTGCTTATCACCAATTCGACCTGCGGCTACGAACGGCGGCTGGGCAGCGGAAGCGGACCTTCCCGCTCGGCTTGGGGAGGAGTAATATCGATAAAGTGCAGTCAGTCGTCGGAATGTCGGATCGCAAGATTTCGTATCTTGAATGCATATAGGAAATGGATACACCGCCCACTAACTTAGTAAAATACAGTTATGAACGAAAATGCACTAATACCTAAAATTCCGCCCGCACTGAGGCGATTGCGCCGACATTACGGGATTAAAGGAGATCTTGCGCTTGCAAGTATTATTGATTCCGGTCGGGTGCACATAGAACAGTGCACTGAGTATGATAACTGGAATGGTGGAACTTTTGGCCATGACGTGTTTTTGTTTGTCCCAGAAGACATTATGGATCTCGTAGACTTAGACAAACAAGCCTCTGTGTTCGAGCGACTGAGAGACGATTTAAACAAGGCGACACCTGAGGTAGAGAACGAATATGTCCGCGCTGTTTACGTAAAGAGTGCGGACGAATTGGATCCGCAATTTCAGGCATCTATTAATTTTACTGGGAAGCCGCAGATCGTTCCTGAACGAACTGGCCTATGGAAAACTAATAGTCTTCGTATCTTCTTAAGTCATCGTGATAAGCATAAAGGCGTGGCGCATGCGCTCGCAGAAGCACTTGCGCCTTTTGGCGTTTCTTCGTTCGTCGCACACGACGCAATAAAACCCATGCGTGAATGGGAGAAGGAGATACTGAATGCTTTGATGACAATGGAGGTTATGGTGGTACTTCTGACGGATGACTTTCACGAAAGCGAATGGACAAATCAGGGGATCGGATTTGCCTTAGGAAAAGGAATTCCTATTATTTGCGTTAAGGTCGGAACCGCTGACCCTTGCGGCTTTATCGGATCAAAACAGGCGTTGAAAGTGCCTTATGATGAAGTTCTTACCGCAGCCCCAAAGATCCATCGTGCGTTGATAAATGAAATTGGACAAGAAGGGCGCCTGAAGGAAATTCTGATTGAATCTTTTATTTCGTCGCCCAACTACATTGAAACCATGGAGCGGCTGGAGCGATTGACTAATACTGCTGATCGACTAACTGACAAAGAATTCGAGCGGATCAAGGAAGGTTACGCCAGCAATCACCAGCTTTACACCTGTGCCGGTATTCATAATCGGGGCAATTGGTTTAAAAGATATCTTGAATGTGCCACCGGCAAGAAACTAGAGTTTAAAGATAGGGAAATAATTGAAATCATGCCTTCCGTCGAAAATGAGTTACCGTTTTAGTTGGATTTGAAATTAAAACACTGATAGACAGAACTTCTAGCCCAGAAAAGCTTTATAATTACTAAACCTTAGTGTCGGAAGTTGTCAATAGATCATCGGTAATAAATGCCCGATTCCAGTCTAGTCCGACAACGACCTACTTACTAATATCTTGCGCCTTCTACTGAACTATGGTTAGTGAGCATCTACCCCCACTACATAAAGGCATTCCAGGAAGAGTACCAAGGATTGGTATTGTCTGATCCCCATTTATCGAATCACGCCTTGTTGTCCAACCTGCGTTCTGGTGCTTGTTTACTGTTTGATGGTGAGGATGACGGTAGGAATTCCCCTGACCATAAGAGTAGGCTATATAATTTGATTTTGTACTTGCCTGAGGAGGAGTGTCTCCTCGATACAATCCTCCGTGGTGAGTGGCGATCAGACCGCCTAGGCTCTGCGGCAATGATATTTGAGGAAGAAACTTCACATACTTCGCATCACCTGGGCAAAGGACATGGACCTTATCATTATGGGGACCTACCTTCGCTACAAAGACAAGTCCAGAGTTGTTCCGATCCGAGGCGTTAGGCAATTTGTGAATTTCACCAAAAGGTGTAATTAGTGACGTTAAGTTGTTCGGCCAGATAATCAACGACCCGTACGACTGGAGTTTCTGTGCAAATCTCATGTCGGATGGTCCAAGCGCTTGCCGAGGAACAATCCACGGCAACTGTTGAGCACTTTGGTGCCTGTCACCTGAGATCCAATGGTCCATATGCCAATGGGAAAGCACAACCGGTGGATTTAGAGTAAAGCAGGGCTGAAAGTTGACGGGATATGTCCCAGCATTTTTTAGACATCCACCGCCTAGATCGAAGTAGAGGGCTGGCTGAAGGCTATTCGCAAGAACCGCCAAACATGCCCCTTGGCCAACATTATAAACCGCTAGGTAGTTATCTTCTTGTTCGGAGATTTTATGGTTTAATAATGCTTCGATGTTATTTTGCGTGGCATCTTGCAAGCCATCGAGTGACACTAACTGCCTGAGACTGCGGCTTAGCCTTCCTCTTCCATCCAGATGCTCTATATTCTCAATGAAAACCTCCTCTATGTTTTCGACATTATTTGGGGAGCGATACTGTTGTGCCGCCAGGCTCCCAAAACTAGACTTGGTAGCGATATTAAATCGACACCAATGATCCACACGTAGGTTGTGAGAATTTTTTGAGGGGTCAAGGGTCTCCAAGATCACAGGCTCCAATTCTCCAGCACGGGTTTCAAAGGTGGTAGCTTGGTGAAGTCGTTCTAGGGTCTCTGTGGGTATCGCATCGAAACATATGGAAAGGCCTTCCCGCGTGTGTTCAATAGAATCCACATAAGCAAAATATGACTTGTTTGATTGCATATCCCAGATCCTGATACGGTCATAGGTAATGAATGCTACCCTGCTACTGAGCAAATATCAGCAGGCAGTTGACTAAATTTTGCGGCTGGCGATCCTCCTGATGCGAACGACCGCTACCAGTCTGTACCGGCCCTTCAACAGAAAATCTCTACAGGAAGCCTTTGACAGGGGTTGAAAAAGCCCGTTGATGATCAGGAAGTGCAACTTCGCCATCATGTCACCCAGTTCTCGGCGACCAGTCCTGCACCGACATAGAGATCGAAATCGGCCGTGTTGTTGGTCACCAGCGTAACTCCCAGCGATAAAGTATGCGCGGCAATCATGCGG
>JAJYPA010000353.1 GCA_021795795.1 Pseudomonadota bacterium
CGAGATCGGCGCGGCGTGGAAGAAAATCAGCAAGGCGGAACGGCCTTACCTGTCGGCAACCCTGGATGATCCGTCGTTCCCGGCGACCATCTACGCCCGTCTGGTCGAGGGCGAGGATGGCGTGCACAACCTGATATGGTCGCGCAGCAAGGGCGATTGATCATCGCCCTCGGCGCCCCGCCTATGCGGCGGGGCGTTTTCTGCGAAGGCTTTGATTCACAGGCCCCACCGTCAAGGCGGTGATCTTCCGATCACGATATTCAAACGGTGCAAGCCGGAACGATTGCATGCATGGGCCTGACTTGGGGCGCACTCTGACTTCCAGGATTAACCACATGGACCTTGTCTTTATGATTCAATGACTCTGTTCATGACAACCCCGGCGGATCCTCCTTGAATACTGATACACCCGAATCCAGTCGCAAGGCATTGATCGATGCTCTGCTTCTCAAGCTCCCTGGCGTCAGTGCAAGAAAAATCAGCGGCCTTGATGCCTACTTCGTCAGCGACAAGATGTTTGCCTGCATCAGCGGTAGCGGCGTCGGACTGCGCCTGCCCGCCGCCACCGCGACCGAACTGCAGTTTTCAAGGGGCGACGTCGTCCCGTTTCAGCCCGGCGGCATGGCTAGCACCAGGGAATGGGTACAAATCGACCGCGCCGAGGCGGCTGAGTACGAAAAGGATCTCGATCTGTTTCAGACCTCGCTCGAGTTTGTGAAAGGCGCCCGAACCCGCTAGGTCGGAAGCGTCGTCTGACAGTCGTTTATCGGCCAGGAAGTGGGGCCGCCAGGGGGGATCGCCGCGACCGTCCGGTCATCGGCCACAGTAAACGCACAAGCTTGTGCTACACAGTTCATTCATCTCGGTTCGGGAATCCTGGCAGTTAGCTTTGGCTCACACGGAGGTCTGTCCTTTGTTGTCCGCGTTCCCGCCGTGCTTGCCTTTTCAGACGGGTTTTGTTGATCCCATGCTCATCATATCTTTTAAAAACTTGTGGATACTGATTGATTTGTAAATAGGAATTGTTATCATTCAGATAATTAAAGAGGGGCAATTAATCTCAATCAACCTAAATCCGACGACGACAGCATGCACACGCCACCCCTCCTCTATCCTTTCTTCGGTCAAGCTCGAGCAGCGGAATTTTCCGCTGAACATTACCCCAACGGATTTTTATACCATGGCAATCAGGAAATACTGATCAGCCATAACGGTGATCACTATCGCTTGTGTATAACCAAAACAGCAAACTGTCTCCGATCAAATAATTCAAACTCTCATCATGCAAGCTAAAACATTTCTTATTGGAGCTTTGCTAATGAGTGGGTGCGGCGTTACCGTCTCCGAACTGTTGCCACCACCGCCCTCAACAGATACCTTGCCGCCAAAGGAAAAACTGGGAGAAGCGCTGTTTTTCGACCCCAAATTGTCGTCGCCCGCCGGCCGCTCCTGCGCAAGCTGTCATGATCCAAGCCGCGCCTTCAGCGACCCCAACCAGGCCACCCCAACCTCTGAGGGCGCGGTCAGTGGTCGTTTTGCCGCGCGCAACAGCCCAACCGCGATGTATGCATCGTTCAGTCCGCACTTCCATTTTGATAAAACCGAAGGCTTGTATCTTGGGGGGCAGTTTGTAGATGGTCGGGCGGCAACGCTCGAAGAGCAGGCCAAAGGGCCTTTCCTCAATCCGCTTGAAATGAACAATCCGAATGCGGCTGCCGTGGTGGAAAAGGTTCGTGCGTCGGCCTACGCGGATTTATTCCGCCAGGTTTATGGCCCGTCCGCGTTGGACGATGTGGATGGCGCTTTCGACAAGATCGCTGAAGCCATTGCCGCATTTGAGCGCCGCCCGCTGTTCAGTCGCTTCACCTCCAAATATGATGCCTATCTGGCCGGCAATGCGCGGCTGACCAGCCAGGAGTTGCGTGGTATGCGCGCTTTCGAAGACGAGAAAAAGGGCAACTGTGCCGCCTGCCACCCCAGCCGGCCCGCCGCAAACGGCACGCCACCACTGTTCACCGACTTCAGCTATGACAACCTCGGAGTGGGGCGCAATCCGCACAACCGCTTTTATCAGCAAGCCTCGAAATTCAATCCGGACGGACGCACCTTCGTTGACCGCGGTTTGGGCGCATTTACCAAGCAGGCCCCAGAAGACGGAAAATTTAAAGTACCCACGCTACGCAATGTCGCACTCACTGCACCCTACTTGCACAACGGTTACTTTAAGGGCCTGCGCAACGTGGTGGATTTCTACAACACACGCGACATCAAACCCGTGTGCAAAAACCCATTCACCGATGAAACCAGCGCACTGATGCAAAACTGCTGGCCCGTGCCCGAGGTAGGCGAGAACATCAATACTGACGAACTGGGCAATCTCAAACTCAGCGACCAAGAAGTGGATGATATCGTCGCTTTCATGCATACGCTGACGGATGGCTGGAAGCCGAATTCTCGCGGGCACTAAATCACACCACGCTCCAGACCTAAAATCGTTTAGCCACCGAAATCCAACCAGGAACCCTCCCTCGACCAGTGTAGTGGGGGTGGTTCCTGCACGGGTACAGAACAACTGGTCAGCATGCAGTTCCGATAGCGCTTACGCTATTGTCACCCTAACCACATCTCGACTCTATTCCGACCATTTTGCCGCCCCCACTTCAAACCGTTATCTATGTTGTGGCCGTACTGATCGGTGGCTACTACTTCGGTCGTGAGGCACTCGAGAAACTGATCAAGGAACGGGAAATCTGTCTGGTGCCGCTGCTACTCGGCTCTGCGTCCAAGGGAACAACGCGATGAGAAACTACAGCTAAGTACAGTCTGCCCTTCATTCCGCATATCGTCAAAGAACCCCAAATACTTCTTGCGCTATCAATCACACTCAGTTTATCATTTTCGTAATCGTCTAAATGATAAGCGCTCCCGATGCCTGCTACCAAAATTATCTCCAGCCCTGTCTGCCACGTAACCTGCTTCGAGCAAGAGAAGGTCGCCCGGATCAAGGCCGAGCTGGCGAAAGAGGAACAGTTGCTGCCGCAACTCGCCGAGCTGTACAAATTGCTCGGCAACGTCACACGGCTGAAAATATTGCTGGCGCTCGCCCATGGCGAACTGTGTGTTTGCGACGTGTCCCATGTCCTGGGACTGACCATCGCCGCCACCTCGCACCAGCTCAAGCTGCTGCGCAGCCAAGGTTGGCTCACCATGCGCAACGACGGCAAGATGGTCTATTACCGGGTGCACAACGAGAGCCTGCTCAAGGCGCTCAAGGGTGACTTCTGTCTTCTTGAAGAGCGCTTGGCATGAACGCCGAAATCACGGATAAACCCCTGCTGGTCACAGTGCGTACGGAGCTGCGTAGCGCGATGGAGGCGACCAAGTGCCACCGCTGCGGATGCTTCCAGGACACCGTTGCCGCCTTCGAGGCCTCGACACCCCTGCGAACGCTGCTTCCGGGTCTGATCGAAGAGGCGAGGACACTGTTCGAGGCTCGGCGCTACGACTGCCTGGGCTGCGAGGTGTGCTGGCCGGCGCTGGCAGACAACGCCGCGTCCGAGCTGGACCCGGCCTTGGCGCAGACGAGCCACTGCGCTACCGAGGAGCCGCTGCAGCGCAAGGGCTGGCCGCCGGTTCCCGGCGACTACCGGGTGCTGCGCTTTCAGGCGCCAGTTGCGGTGTGCACCCTGAATTCCGACGAACTCGCGGCGCGCCTGGCCGCCATCCGCCCGCCAGGCATGGCGATCGTCGGCAGCCTGCGCACAGAGAACCTCGGCATCGAACATCTCATCCGCAACCTGCTGCCCAATCCCAGCGTGCGCTACCTCGTTGTCTGTGGCGAAGACACGCGCAAGGCGATTGGCCATTTGCCCGGGCAGTCGCTGGTCAGCCTCGTGCAGCACGGTCTCGATGAGAATGGGCGCATCCGCAACGCCCAAGGCAAGCGTCCTGTCATCAAGAACGTGGGGCGTGAGCAGGTCGAAGCCTTCCGCCGCCGCGTCGAGGTGATCGACCTGATCGGCGAAACCGATGTCGGGACGATTGCCGAGGCGATCGCGCAGGCCGCCGCCAACAACCCGGGGGCGGCGGCGGATCTCGTCCCCGAGGCGGTGCAGGTTCCCGTCGAGCAGGCGGTGGAGCCGGCACGCCTGATATCGGATCCGAAAGGCTACCTCGTGATCTATCCAGACCGTCGGCGCCACCTCTTGGTACTGGAACACTACGCCAACAACGGCGTGCTTAACCGCATTTTCGAAGGCGCGACTGTGACTGCCTTGTACGCTACCGTGATCGCGGAAGAGCTAATCAGCCGCCTCGATCACGCCGCCTATATCGGACGCGAGCTAGCACGGGCGGAGCACGCACTGCGCTCCGGCGGCGAATACGTGCAGGACCGCGCTCCGGGTGAGAAAGGCGCTGCGGCATGGGCCTGCGCCAGCGTCTCAAGTTGCGGTTGAGTGGCATCGAAGATTGGCGCCCAATGAATCCCCGGAAGGAATTGAGGAAATGAAAAAATCGAAGGTGACCGAAATGCGGGGGGTGGAATCGACCGGAACCGTTAAGAAGCGTAGGTACTGGATTGCAGCGCCGCTCGTGTTAAGCGCCGCATTGGTGACGGGTACCGCGTTCTTGGCCGGTGGCAAGGCCACGAGCGCCTTGCCCGACTTACTGGGCAAGGCGCAGCTGCCGCTGCCCAAGGGAGCATTGCAAGTGGACGATTTAAAATCCGATCCGAGAGGCTACACCGGCAGCATTCTGGTGCGCGGCGTCGTGGCAAAGTTCGCTCCCAATGACCCACATTTGGTGGGCTTGATTGACTCGCGCGAGGCCCGGGTCTGCCGAGACCTTAATTGTGCGCAGTGGTACCTTCCGGTCATGGTCAAGGACACCAATCTCAAGCCCTGGGATGAGGTGAACGTTCGCGGAACCATGACAGAGGACCCGAACAAGAAAATAGTTTATCTCCTCGCCGACTCAGTAGAGAACCTGGGCTCGATCAAGAAATGAACCTCAATCAATTGGTATGGCGCAACCTGCTGCGCCGACGCGGGCGCTTTATCTTCACCTTGGCTGGCGTCAGCGTGGGAATGGCAGCGTTCGTTGCCTTGATGACGATAGGGCAAGGCCTAAAAGATGAGATAAAGAAGCAGGCGCAAGGACTGGGTGCCAATCTGGTGGTCACGCCTAAAGGCTGGTGTGCCTATGAACAGATTTCTGTGCTCACCGGGGAACAACTGCCCAGCGCGATTCCCATGTCTGAGCTAGCGAAGATTCGAGCTGTACCGGGTGTCAAGAGCGCTGTGCCCCACCTCAACGAAAAGACCGCGTTTCGCAACCAACCGGTGCTGGTGATCGGCATTTGGCCTGAAGAGATGCGTGCGTTGCAGAAGTGGAGTATCGACTCAGGGCGCTACTTTAACTCCCCGGACGAACGCGCGGTCGTCATCGGCGCGGCGATCGCCAAACAATTCAAGCTCAAGCCGGGTGACGAATTCACCGTGCGTGGCAAGCCGGTTCCCGTGATCGGAATTCTTCGGGAAGCGGGCAGCAAGGACGATATCGCCACCTTCATTCCGCTCGCCCTTGCACAACAAATTTACGACGTGCAGGACAAGGTATCGTTCATCGCCGTCCAGGTGAGTGACCTCGAAAAAATGGAGGCAACCAGCCTTAAAATCCAGGAAATTGCCAACGTCGCCGTGGTCACCGACAAGCAACTGGTGTCTTCTGTACTTTCCATCGTAGGTTCGGTCGGTGCGGCGATGCAGGCGGTGGCGGCAGTCGGCGTACTTGCTGCGGCGTTCGGTATCGTCAATACCCTGCTCACCGCAGTGCATGAACGCCGACGCGAAATTGGAATTATGCAGGCGCTCGGCAGCACCCGGCGCACCTTGTTCCTGGCATTCATGCTCGAATCCGGGCTCTACGGCTTGCTCGGCGGGATTCTGGGCGTGACGATTGGCGTTCTCGTCGCTTACCTGTTCGGCTCTTACCTCACCGACAATGCGTTCACCGCATCGCTACATCAGTCACAGACGGTGGCGTTCGACTCCGGGACCATCCTCCTCACAATGGGCTTTTCCGTGTGCCTCGCACTCTTCGCTGGTCTTTACCCGGCGTACCGGGCGACCAAGCTCTCTCCGGTGGAGGCCATGCGCCATGTCTAACGCCGTCATCAAACTGGAGAAAGTGAGCAAAACTTACGGCAGCGGCGCCGCTGAGGCGAAGGCGGTCTCGGAAGTCTCGATGACCGTGGAGCGTGGCAGCTGGGTCGCGATCATGGGACCTTCCGGTCATGGTAAAAGTACGCTGCTGCAACTCATCGGCGGGCTGGACCGCCCCAGCGCTGGCCGCATCGTGTTGGACGGCTCGGAGCTTGGCACCCTCGATGCCGCAGAACTGGCCGCCGTGCGCGGCAAAAAAATTGGTTTCGTGTTCCAGTTCTTCAACCTGATGCCACACCTTACGGCGCTGGAAAACGTTGAGATCGCACTCTGGCTCGGCGGCGGGGCACACAGCAAGGGACGCGCCATGGGCCTGCTGGAACGCTTTGGCTTGGGAGACAAGGCCCACCACCTGCCGAGCATGCTCTCCGGCGGCCAACAGCAGCGCGTTGCGATCGCCCGCGCCTTGGCCAACGAACCCGATATTCTTCTTATGGACGAGCCCACCGGAAACCTGGACTCCGGCTCCGAGGCGGAACTGCTGACGCTGCTCGGTGAGCTACACAAGGCAGGCAAAACGCTCATCATGGTCACCCACAACCCGACTGTGGCTAGCCACGCGCAGCGCTTGGTGCACGTCAAGGACGGGCGCATCGAGGAGGACCGCTGCAATGGCGTTTAAGCGGAACCTGTTATTCGCGTTGGTGGCGATTGCGGTGTTCAGCGCGGCCATCGCTTTTTATGCACACGCACAACGTCCGGCCGCGCCCGACGCCATGTTCACGACGCTCGACGGTCGTCAGCTCCGGCTGGCGGACTTGCGGGGCAAGACAGTGGCGGTGGTGTTCTGGGCCACGAGTTGCCCCATTTGCAAAGGCGAAATGCCCGATCTCGTCGAGACCTATCGCAAGTACCAGCCCCGCGGTTTTGAACTGATCGCCGTGGCAATGGCATACGACTCCCCGGAGCAGGTGAAGAACTTTGCGGAAAGCGGTGGGCTACCGTTCCCTGTCGTCCTGGACACGGGCGGAGACCTCGCTCGTGCGTTCAGCGACACGAAGGTGGTTCCCACTACCTTTCTCATCGACGGGAGCGGGAAATTCGTTTCGCGGACGCTTGGGGCGATCGATTTCACCAAACTGCGCCAATACCTCGATGCGTCGCCTGGCGCCTGACTCGAACAAGGGAAGGAAGCAACATGATCAAGCTGAAACACGCCGCCCTCGCGGCGATTCAAATCTTCACGCTTCAGGCGGGTGTCGCGTTTGCCGCCGAAGAGCCGCTTCCGCCTGACCAGGCGTTCAAGCTCAAAGTCTCCCTCCGGGGTTCCAACACCGTCATTGCAGAATTCACGCCTGCAAAAGGCCATTATTTGTACAAGAATAAGACCTTCTTTGCGCTGAAAAACTCGAGCGGCATGCTCATCAGGGAAGTTCGGCTGCCGCCCGGTGAGGTCAAGAACGATCCGTTCTTCGGCACGATGGAGACCTACAAGAAACCTATCCAGGTCGAGATCGTCCTGGACCGCACGCCGAAAGCAAAACGCCTTACGCTGCTCGCGAACTACCAGGGATGCAACGAAAAAATCGGGGTCTGTTATCCGCCGCAACAGAAGTCTTTCGACCTGGTATTTCCATAGCATTCGTTTTCGGCTGTGTTTACCCGTCAATTTTATTTTGAACTGCATGCATACATGCGCTATCATGCATGTATGCATATCATTCAAGTCAAACCGCAGGTAATCTTTCAGGCTCTCTCCGACCCTATTAGGATTCGGATCATCCGGCTGTTGGCCGAGACTGGCGAGGAAGCGTGTCTTTGCGAACTGGTGGACAGCCTGCTGGAACCCCAGTACAAGCTGTCGCGCCACGTAAAGGTGCTGCGGCAAGCCGGGTTGTTGGCAGCAGAGAAAGATGGGCGCTGGGTTTATCACCGACTCGTGCGCGATGTGGATTACCTGAATATTGCCTACGACCTGTTGCGCGCCTTGCCGGACAGCGAAGGGCTATTTGCCCGCGACCTTCAAAACTTCCACAACAGAATCTGCTTGAGAGAAGGTGGGCGTTGCCGCGTCGGCATCCAGACTGCTTCG
>JAJYPA010000033.1 GCA_021795795.1 Pseudomonadota bacterium
TTTTTCGATTTCAGATTTCGTGAGCTCTTTGATACCGAATTTCCCGAGATTGTACAAATCGATATGCTGACCGGCTACATCGCCAGTAGTGCCCAAACTCCCACTAGTGATTCGCTCACCATTTTTTAATCGTAGGATTGCTTTATCCGTGTAGATTGCTGTCAAAGGAATCAGCCGGCGACAATAATCCCAAGCCGGCGCATGCCAATATCCATAGATATAACCACCCCCATCCCAGAGCTTAATGGGGATATGTATTGTTGAGTTTCCTCCAGTGATCGTATCTGTGGCATACAGGTGTCCAACGTGGAATCCGCCAACTCCGGATTTAAAGTAGAATTGGTCAACTTCCACATCAACCCGATAAGCCGGCTGAGTCCCATTATTTAGCCCAGCATTTTTAAACGCCTTTACCAGATCGTTACGAAGCAACTCGAGATACGCTTCTGTTGGCAACGTGTGATCGGCAGTAGACTGTATCTGGCTCGATGCAGCAGTGACGGTCCCAAGCACGAAAGCATGTCCTTTAAACTCTTTCTGGACAAAGGTGGTATTACGCAACGGGCTATTTCCAGCGATATGCAGGTTGTTAGCGGCGCACCCACTCAGCAGTGCCGCAGCCCCCAAAGCGGCGATGGTGGCGGCGGTTTTCAAATTGCGGTTCATGATGGAGTTCTCCTTGGTTGTCATCATGGGGTTATTGTATCACTAAGACTTTGCTTGCGGACTTTTTCGCCGCGAGATCGCGTTGGGCAAGAGGGCCGCTTCGTCTGGAAGAGTTATGCGGATACAGGCCGAGCATGGCGTTCTGGGTGAGATCGGTACATGTTAGCTCTGCCATTGACAGACCACCCCACACGCGAAAATGCACTTGCCCATGCTAACGGTGAACAAAAATATTTAGAATGGCCCTGACAAGCAAGGCCAACTGCCGTCTTCGAGCCAGATAACTGGCAATTGGAGGTGAAGCGTGGTAGTAAATTGCAATCAGAAGCCGCCCCATTGTGGTGGGCGCAAGGACTTGGTCACGGAACCGCCTTAGCGCAATCACTTCCGGCGCATTATAATCACCATAAACGGCGGTCGCGATGAAACACCAGCCGAAATCTTTATACACCCCGCCGCAAAATGGACACAATGACCTTTGAGGCTTTCCATGATAGGTAACCATTCGCGGAACCATTGTTTTTTTGCAGTGAAGGCAAACCACCCTATCATCATGAGATCGGCCAGACGATTGTGCTTGAGCCTTTACGAGTATCGTGATTGATGTTGCCTTGAGCCCCTTTGCCCCTTGCTCGCCATCAAAGCGAACAATATCTCCATTACCGGGAAGTGCTGCCCCCTGAATGGATCGGACATTAAAATAGTACTCCTGGCCTTCGTCGGCGACGATGAACCCATAACCTTTCTCTGCGGAAAACCATTTGATCGTGCCTTGCACACTAACTCCTCCCTAGAAAGGTCAAGAAAGCCCGTTGATATACCAACTCCCATTCTGTCCTTTAGTGAGATAAAAAATCTGCCTTGCATACTCCCCAGTGCTTTGGTAATAAAAAATTCCCACAAAATCTAACGCATTCTCCTGCTTGTTCGTGCGCCATCCAAACAACTTCTTGACCTGAAGACATCCACCATGAAACCCTTGTATCTGGCTATATGGGCCGTGATAAAAGTCCCATGCGGCTCCTGCGCCATTGCTGTTTGCAGCAATGTAAGGTAACAACGGGTTCAGGTCTGTCTCATATCCCATCTCTACTTTTGGCTGCAGGCAAGCAACCGTAGCCACCACCTTTTGAATAAACGGCTCTGCCGAAGAAATTGTAGAAGCCAAAGCGGGACTAGGCTTATGAAAGCCCTTCACCGCTAAACCAATTTGCTCTGAAGCCGCACCTTCGGCGGGAGAATATCCAGGAAGTGATGTGACAGAAGGTTGCAAGAGGGAGTTGGGTGATGGCAGTTGTGGAAGTTGTGGCATATTGGCGCAGGCAGCCAAAGATGTGCTGGCTATGACCAATGCGATAATGCGTCCATTTCTCATTCGATCTATTTCCTATAACGCTGATGGCGGTTCAAAATTCTAGCAAAGAAACAATCTATGTGAAATCTGGAAGTTTCTCCCAGGCCAGAACGGAAATGGCGCCGGCCCCAACGCAGGATCCTTCGTGTCCATCACGCCCGCCGCCTTCAACACAGCGGTCGGTCTCGTCATGCAGCACGTCCAGTCCGGGATCGGCTGGATCGCGGCGGCCAATACCACCAGTCACATGAGCACCAGTTCCAGCAGTTCTCTGTTCACCGCCAGTGTGACCCACAAGGAAACAGCCAATACCGCTCCCGTCTGGACCGCCGTATTGCCGGAAGGATCGGCCCCCGGTCAGCAGGAAGGCTACCTGTTGCCCGTCCCGGGGTCTTCCGCTTCCACCCCACAGGCCGCCGTCGCCTCGCTCAACGTCAGCCAGGACGCCCAGACCATCGGCGGGCTTACCAACGCTACGGCGCAGTTCGGCAACAACTACCTGGGCCAACTCGAAGTCAACGGCGGCTACGTCTACGTCCCCGCCGGGGCCGGGGCGACCCTGCCTACAGCCGCGTTCCAGAGCTTTCTGCACTCCACGACCAAGAGCGGGTTCACGGGGCTGTTCTTTGATATCATCATGGCGGTAATTGCGGTCGTGGCTTCAGTAGTAACATTCGGGGCGGCGATACCTGGGGTCATGGCTGCTGCGGCAGGTTTTCTTACCGGCATGGTCTATGATGTTGTCGCAAATGGAGGGCCAGGGTTTACCAGTATTCAAGAGCATCTAGTGGGTGGCAACTGTGGCGGTAACAACCAGAAATGCCTGGCAGGGCCGCCTGTTACTATGAACGCCGCTTATACATCGGCCCAAGAGTTTGACGGCTACCAAGAAGGTTACACAAACTCGGACACCAATCCGACCAGCACCAACGGCAACCAATGGGATTATTTGCCGCAAACAGCGTCCGAAGTAGAACAGTCGCCACAGAATGTGCAGGGTGGATTCGGGCAGGGTTACCAGCAAACCACCATTACACCTGGGCAGGCGCAGAAAGGCGAAACACTCTCTGATATGGCTAACCAGGCGCAGAAAACCGGAAGCGGGTATATCAACTTCGGAAGTAATACAGGTGGCATAACTGGGGCTGGCATCCCGTAACAATAAGGCGACGATACACGTCGCCCATTTGCTTTAATATGATGCTTTTATGTAGGACTACCATTACCCGTTGCCATCAACGCATCAATAAACTGTGAGTTGTTTACCATTTTCTGGATGCCATCTGACATAAGCTCGCTTGTGTCGCGAGACCCCGTCGAGTAAAAATGATGATGAAACTTACGATCATCTATTTTGACGTCTCCGGCAGAAATAACTTTACCGTCGCTTGATTTTACACTATAGGTCATGAGGAGCCTGCCAGTATAGTTAACCGATAGCAGATGGACGTGATTTGAAACAAAAAAACCTTTTATCACAACATAGACGATCTTGTTTCCACCTCGTCCCATCTTGAACCCTCGCTCACGCAAAGCTTCCTCGATATACTGTTTAAAGTCTTTGGCAACAGGCATATATATACCAGCCATAGGAATACCAAGGCCATCTTTTTTTGCTGTGACCTCATTATGGTGTTGTTTCTCATTCTTCACGATTACATCAACGACAACTTTGTCAGCCCCTGGCACCTCGGTCACACTAGGTTCACGCATGTAATGGGGATGTACTGTACCAGGCACGAAAGCTACTGTAGCGCACCCACTCAGCAGTGCGGCTGCCCCCATAGCGGCGATGGTGGCTGTGGTTTTGATCTTGCGGTTCATGATGGAGTTCTCCTTGGTTGTTATCATGGGGGTATTGTATCATTGCGCCCCAACTGCTTCTGGTTTTATGAGCGCAATGACAAGCCCAAACTCTAACCATTGAATATGGTTTTAATTTGCCAACCCTCACCCATGTTGATAAGGGTTGGGGTTACCGTTACGCATGTCTGACTGATGGAGGAACAAAGATTGGCGGAAAAAGAGAAGCTGTTGGCGGTGATAACCTGCCAACTGCCTACGGACTGGACATGCAGCGGAACGTTCTGAGGGGCGTTGACCGGCCAACTAAAGGGTGCGTCGCATGAATAATTCCCTGGCAGCGCGTACATTTCGGCTCCGCGACAATCAAGCCCAGACATCCATGCTCTCAAAATTGCGTTTATGGCTGGTTGCGCCTGCTGCACCGCATTTTGCAAACTGACGTTCCCTTCCGCATGGGCTGATTGCATTACTAGGTTGCTGGCTGCTTGAGCCATTGCAGGGGAAACCGGGGCTCCGGCGTCCATGATTGAAGCTTGACCACTAGGCGCTAGATCCGCATTCATCTTCGCAAGCCCATTATTCATACTGGTTAGGGCGCCGTTTACACCCTGGCACCCGGAAAGTCCTGCTGCGACACCACAAATGACCGACATATAAAGCCATGGCGCCCTGCTTCTCTTATTCCCAATCATGAGTTTTCCTTTGGATAGTTCGTGAATGACGCCTTGTAACGTATGGTTGTCATACTTTTAGCAAGGTTCGATACAGCAACTTTTATTGGACCATTTACGGTGCTGGAGGATGGGGGAGTGGGGCGGGGGGCGTCTGATCTTCACCACGGCTGAAGCCAGTAGCAGGCTCACGCTCTCCATGCTCCAGGGCACCGTATTAACTGGCAGGTGGCATAATGATGATGCCATTTTTGAAGCGTTGGTGAAGCACGACGAGAACAATTACAGCCAACCCCTGAGCCCCAAGCAACACATAAGGGAGAACTGGCGCGTGCTGGTGCGTTTCAGCGGCGCCAATGGAGAGGATAGCTTGCGTCACCCAGAGGGATGGTGAAAGGAAAATGATATTGACGACATCGAGGATGATCGTGGCAATGCCAAACGGTAGACCTTGTCCATAGGCAAATACCGCTAAGCCAGCCGCAAGGATGGTCATCCAAGGTCCTGCAAGCGGGATAAAAATAGCAATAAAAGCAATTATTAACGCTGCGAATCCAAATCCCTTCTGCATGCGGACACCCTTTTGTGGCGTTAGTAGTTAGCGGCAGTAATTGGCATGGAACCACCATTGCCATATAGGATGGTAGCAAAGAAACCGCCCATAGAAAATTGGGCACATCATCCCCGGCCAGAACGGTAATGGTGCCGGCCCCAACACGGGATCTTTCGTGTCCATCACGCCCGCCGCCTTCAACACAGCGGTCGGTCTCGTCATGCAGCACGTCCAGTCCGGGATCGACCGGGATCAATTTGATCCCGAAGCCCCACGTCGTTCAGTGGGTCCAACCTGCCGCATAAACCAATAACTGAAATTTTGTCCTTTTAATACTGAAAAACAGCTAGAAAACATAGGCTAACATGTCCCGAACAGAATGGAGACAGCGCCCTTGTTCGCAAAGAAACGCCCGGCATCAACAGACAACGTTCCGGCCACACACCGCAGTAATACGCCCAAGGGCGCGTGGTATGAGATCTATATCAAACCCATGGTGGAGCGCAATCGGGCGTTCATGCTGGCAACCATTCTGGGGGTTGCCTGTGTATTTCTCGCGGCTGCACTTTTTGAATTAATACCGCTACACAAAGACGTGCCATGGATCGTCCCTGTCAACGCCAACACGGGAATGCCAACTGCACACCCCATTCAAATCGTGGGGCAATTCACCCCGAATCAACTGGAGGTGCAGTATTTCATGGCGGTATGGGTACGCGACATGCTGACCTTGAACCGCACGCTTACCGTCGGGTATCTCAAGCATGCCTATGGCGAAACCAGTGGACCTGCTGTGCAGCTATTCAAAAACTGGGTCGGCATTCACAAACCAATCTACGTTCTCGAGACCAAACCTGGTCTGATCGGAACCGTCACCATCGATAGCACGAGTTTCATGAGCCCTGGCCACGCTTTTATTCGTGCCACGCGAACGAAAGAAATACACGGTAAAACCACGCCGCAACAGTTCGATATCACCATCTCCTATACACTCACCCCGCCCACCACCGTGGAACAGGCTTACGCAAATCCAATTGGTTTCAGGGTGATGAACTTCTCCATTACACCGAGTCTGTCCCAGCCGTGAAGGATTATCTGATGCCGGGGCGGGATCTGCAACCAGTCGTGGTCACGGCGGCGCTGCCACTCATGCCCGCCAGAATAGTCACCCACGCTGGTCCAGGTCAACGGCCAAGGACCCCCCTCATTCAGTTTCGTTTTCAATTGCCAAAAAGGTACGGCCATGCATTCATTCAATAAACACCCTATGTTGCGCCTGTGCGCGTTCGCCCTCTGTCTGGCGCCGATATCCGTCTCCTGCGCCTTTGCCGACGGCGCCATCCCGATCGTATCGCCAGACAGCCATAACGTCGTGCGCTTCACTTACAGCAAGCAAACGGTTTTCCACATCAAGACACGCCCGCACATGATTACCGATTTACGGCTCGCACCGGGCGAGACCATGGAGATGTTGGTGCTCGGCAATACCGATCAGTGGATAACGGCATCGGCACCCGGCAACGTGTTCCTGAAACCCACGCAACCGGGCCTCGAGACCTCCGGAACACTGGTCACCAATCTGCGCACCTATCAACTACTGATCACGTCCAGTAAGAATAATGATTGGTACCAGCAGGTCTCCTGGATGTCTGGCCCGATGGTGGCCCTGAAATCTTCCTTGCCCAATTATGCGCAGTCTGAGTCCACCCCTGCGCAAACTCCAACCTTGAAGACGCTGAATCATGGCAGGTCACACCAAAACGAAGGCCAAGCAGAAAACATTAAAAACATGAGCAACCTGAGTTTCAACTATCGGGTCAGCGGCGATGCTTCTTTCAAACCCACTGAAGTCTTCGACAACGGCACCTTCACCTGGATAGCCGTCCCACTGTCCGGCAACGCGCCGATGCCGGCGCTCTTCGTCCGGGAACACGGGCAATATGCCATCGCTAATTACACCATTCGCGGGCATTACATGATCGTTCAGCAACTGTTCAAAAAGGCAGAACTCCGCATTGGCGACCGCAAAGTCTTCATTACCCAGGAGCCTCATCATGGTTAACCCACAGGACGAGGATATCCTTACGCCATTGCCACCGCGCCAGGAAACCTTACCGCAGGGCGGAGATGCCGCGCAAACCCATGTACCACCTCCGCCCCCACCGCGTGACAGGACACTGAAGGCGAAAACCCCAGCACCATCCGGCAAGGGCATGTTCTCCAAAAAACTGCATCTCATGGCGGCTATCTTTCTGTTCATGGTGGTTGTGGTGGCCTTCGTGGCCGAGGCGCTTATCGGTGGCGGACCAAGCAGCTCCACGAAGTCTAAAACGCAGGCAACCGCCAAGAAACCGTTGACCGTGACACCTCACAGCACGGAGCAAAATTCCGTTGGTCTGACCAATTTATTGCAGGAAGAAAACCAGGCAGCTCTGGCCAGCCAGAAAAAACAGGCAGGGACGCCACAAAACACAGCAACCCAAACGGGTGTCACGGGTTTTTCATCGTCTGCCCAATCTGCCCAATCCGGTGGAGGCGCCAATCTGCATTTTGGCGAGGGCATCCCCGGCGAGCATGCGCAAACCGCGCAATCGCTACAGCAGATCGAAGCCAAAGCTTCGCAGATCGCTGCAGCGCCATTGGTTGCCCTGCATGGTATGGAGGCCAACCAGAATGCATCCCCAACTTATCCCACAGCCAACACGCCAGCTGGCATTGAACAAAAAATCGCGCAACTAAAGGCGCAAGAGAGAGCATCATACAACGCCCAATCGCAGGGCAGCATGAGCCCGAACGCCTTAACCAATACTGCTTTGGCCGCGACACTCGCTGGTATCGGGCACGGTCAGGCGCCTTCGTCGCCAGAAGCCGCACAAAGCGCTTGGCAAAAAACCGCCAAAGGCAGTTCCGGGTATGGCACCATCATCCCCACCCTGCCAAAACTGCACAAAGTGGCTCTTTACCCAGGCACCATCATTCCTGCGGTCACGGTATCGAGGCTCGATACACAGAGCCCCGGCATGACCATCGCCCAGGTGACCCGCACGGTGTACAGCAACAATGGTGTTGTGGCCATTCCAGCCGGTTCGCGATTGGTTGGCAAATACGATGGACAGGTTTTCAACGGGGCCACACGGGTGATGATGAGTTTTACTCGCGTCATTTTCCCGGACGGCAAGGAAATCGCGCTCGGTGGCATGTCGGGAACTGGACCACGTGGCTCCAGTGGCCTGTACGGCAACGTGCATACCCATTTCTGGACGGATCTCGGCGCCAGCCTGTTGGTCGCCATGATCACCACCGGAGTGGACAGTATTCCAAATCCCAACAGCCAGGCGAGCGGCAACACATTTATCGGCACTTCCGGCACATCCCCGACGCAGGCCGGCGCGCAAGTGCTACAGCAGCAGGCGCAGCAGTTACTGCAGCCATACTCGAATATCCCGCCGACGATCACCGTGCCGGCCGCGACTCCCTTTCGTATCATGGTCAACCATACGGTCATGCTGCCGGCAGGGTTAAATTAAGGCGTCGCCGACCATGACGCAATTCGCCTAGTGTGCGAATAAAGCAAAAACACCACGCTTAATATGCAAAAACCACATATCGAAGACGGGTAATCTGAACAGTGAAAAAGAGGGATATATTGAACAGGATGATCATGGACAGCAACACTAAATCACAGCCCAGAGCAAGGATGCGCGACGTAAGCCTGTCGTTGCTCGCCATGCTCGCAGCCCTGCCAGCGCAATGTGCGTGGTCAGGCGATACGGGCATAGTGGCGATTTCTGATATGGGTGGCATATCCGGCACACCCACGAAACTGCACTTGTCTTCCATGCCAGACGTCACACCAACGGATGCGTCCACATCCTTCGCGTCTGTAATGCATCACCTGGATCCCGGCCCAAAACCCAACGAATCACAACTGATTGCATCCACCATGCGGGTGGTGAGCACCATGTACGGAGTGCCTCGGGGCCTGTTACGAGCCATCAGCCTGACTGAATCCGGCATGTCTGGCCGACCATGGCCATGGACCCTGAACGTCTATGGGCAGGCATACCGATATGTCAACGAAAAGCAGACCGTTACGGCCGTTAGAAGTTTTCTGGCCCGCGGCATCACCATGGTGGACATCGGCCCAATGCAAGTGGACTGGCAATATCACGGCTGGCGGTTCGGTAGCGTCCGGGCGGCCGCCAACCCCTTGCGTAATGTAGCGGTCGCCGCTCGGATACTTCGTGACGCCTACACCAAAACCGGATCCTGGGTGGCCGCCGTTGGGCAATACCATGGCGGCGATACGACCCGGCAACAACACTATATTCACCTGGTAATGGCCAGATGGCGCGTTCCAGCATGGCGCGGACTGTCCGCACCAGGAAATGCGCGCGGGATCAATTTGATCCCGGTCAAAAACGACACCATTGTTGCCATGACCAATACAACGGGAGCTTATTGATGGATGGCCAACTACATACCGTCATCCATCCTGGATGTCTGTCCTTATGTTTTACCGGGATCAATTTGATCCCGGCTCATTCCATCGTCCGATTATCCACCAACCCCTCTATTTCCTATTCATTCTGGAGACATTATGTCTGATCCTAAAAGCGCCGCGCACGGCAAAATGGCGTCTGTGGTTCGCGCCGCACTTCTGGGTTCCGCCGCGTTGATTGCTACCGGTTGCGCGCTGCAACCCGGATCGACGAACGAAAATGGCGGGGGGGCAGCCACCGGACGCTACCAGTTCGGCTATGTCCTGTCCTCCCCTTCCGATATTCAGGCGCAGGTTTTTTCTGGAGAAGCCCACACCTATGTATCCCTGCCATCAGGAGTCCAGCTACAGGCAGCCACCGGTGCCGGAAGTCTGCAATCACCCACGCGCAAAGGACCGTACTGGGTAGTAAGCGGACTGTCCACACACTGGAGTTTCGCCACCACCAAAGGCATCGTGAACGCCACGGCGACCGGCGCGGCCCGACAAATGGCCATGGTATCCAATGCGCAGGCCGCGATTGCCCAAACCATGCCTATGGCAAAACCCAAAGGGGCTGCTCTCACAACGACCAAGACATTTCCTATGCCTGGTGCCGTCACAGAACCCACACAGGCAAAGAAAACAGCCGCGCTGCAGGTGCCAAAAAAACAGGTACAGCATGTACCAAAGCAATGGCTGCACGCCGCCATCCCCACCCCCCACCATTCCGAAGTGTTTTTCATTCCGGGTGCCGAAGGTCGCATCATGCCTCTCCAGCAGGCGCTGATCCACATCGTTCCCGCAAACTGGCAAACTCATATCAACAAATACATTTCGCCCAGTATTCCCGTCACCTGGCACAAGGGCCTTTGGACCACCAGTCTGAACAACATGGCCAAATCTGATGCTTGGGTGGATCATGTTGACTTTGAAAAACGGATTATCCGGATTGATCCAACTCCAGCCTTGTTGGTTGGTATTCCCGGTCTATCCCCAAAAAAGACATCCCCGACCCCTTCTGCTATTGCGCCCGCCATCAACCCAGTAGTGACTGCCACAACGTCAGACCAAACCGCGGGAGAAAAGGCGTGGGCCAAGTTGAAAAAAACGGAGAAGGCTCCGTTACATTCCATTCCGCCGACACCCATATTCCCGGCATCCACTGCCATCCTGAAAATACACGGCACGGCCCCTGCGCCAACATCTCACAGTGCTCTGCCAATGGCCATAGCGCTTTCCGTGAAGGCTGTGGTGGCATTCACGACGCACCGCGATGAAATGCTGTCCCACGCCTTACGTCGATACCTCAAAAAGAAAGGGGATAACCTCGCCTGGGACATGTCGCGAAACTGGGAGATTACCTACGGATTCGTGCTGACCGGGAGTTTGCCGGACGTGATGAATCACCTGATGCGTCTTTATCCCATTGATATTGTCGGGGAAGGCGTTAACCGCACGATCGTCGTATCCCCGGCACGTTAACCGGGACGACGCCTGTACCCAAATGACGGAGAACCACATGCAGAAACCACGTAATCATTCAGTCCATGCCATTCGCAGCGCACCAGTCTCCAAGGTGGCACGGTGGAGCGTCATTACGGCGCTCGGTGCGGCACTTGCCGGATGCGCCCAACCCAGTCTGCATTCCGTGCAGATGGCTCAACATGCGGAGATGGCCAAGACCAGAAACACCCCCAACACTTTTCGGTGGAATGATCAGGGAATATACATCAATCACCGGGCAGTGACTTATCACCCTGGGGCGGGGTCGGTGAGCGTCAACGTAAACGCGGCGCCCGTAGGCAGCGCCCTGGCGCGCCTGGTGGCGTTACATCGCTACTCCTTGTTTTTCTCCGGTTCGGCGTCTCCTGACACGAAAATCACTGCGAACATCTCCGGATCGTCCATGATCGGGGCCGTCCGTCAGATGGCGCAGTCCGCAGGTTATTGTGCCATCATCCATCCCACCTCACGACGCATCGTCATCGCCACTCACGGTACCTATTATTTCCATGTCCCAACCACTCTGCTGATGGCCGGCAAGGCCAGCTATGACGTGGGCGGAGACCCCGCTGCACAGGGCGGAAGCAGCGGATCGTCAGGAGGTGGCATGTCCGGCGGTGGCATGTCTGGAGGTGGCATGTCCGGCGGTGGCATGTCTGGAGGTGGCTCCGGCGGCAGTTCAGGCTCCATGAGCGCCAATTTCATCATTAGCGGGAAAACGAAAGAGGAAAAGTCAGGAACGCTGCTCAAAAACATCAAGGAAGTCGCCGGTGGCGGGAGCCAAGTGTCGATCAACGCGATGACCGGGATAATTGCCGTGACCGCCGACGCAAAGGGATTGGTGCGAGCCGACAATTTTATCCGCGAATACGTGCGCATGGTGAATACCAGCGTCTCCCTGCATGTGGCCATACTGCAGGTATCCCTGAACAACGGGCTGCAATACGGCATCAACTGGAGCAAGATCATCCAGATCGCCGGCAATCAGACGCTCAGCTTCGCCTTCCCAAATACCGCCCCAGCGGCCATCAATGCGGCAGTATCAGGGAGTTCGAGTTCCGGGGCCACATCCACCGGATCCACCTCCGTCGCATACACCGGGCAGAGCATCAGCAGCGTGATTCAGGCGCTAGCCAGCATCACCAACACACGGGTTATCTCGGAACCCTATATCACGGCGCAGAACGATACACCAGCCACCCTGTTTTCCGGGAAACAAATCCCGTACATCGGAGCAGTCAGCAGCAACGTCACCGGATTATCCGGGACCAGTTCAACCGGCGCAGGTTTCCAATATGTGCTGGACGGTTTGTCGCTCTCCTTCGTTCCGGATATTTTGAATAACCATCTGGTATCTATCAAAATCCTGCCCGCGCTGTCCCAGGTGAACCAGTTTGTTTCGGCCACCGTGGACGGCACCCAGCTCGAAGGCCCTCTGCAGGAACTGAAACAGACCATCATGGAGTCCATTGTTCCCAACGGTAAAACGCTGATCATTGGCGGTGCTCACCAAGAGAGCGTTATCGACCAGAATAGCGAAACCCCGGGTCTCGGCAAAATTCCCGTGCTGGGGTACCTGTTCAAGGGTATCAACAATCAGGGCAACACATCGCAACTCGTGATTCTGGTACATGCGGATATCCATCGCGCGCCTGACTATGATCCCCTCATTGGAGAATCACTCTGATGTCTTTCTTCTCCCGGTTCAAAAGCAAGTTCCGTAAAGACGGGGCCGCAAGCCGTATCGAACCGACCAGCAACCAGAAGGGTGCCGACCCGGCCGCCGCAGGGCAGGCAACGGTGCCAGCGATCAATACGGAAGCTGACCCTGGTGTTGGAGTCACAGAACCCCACGCGGACCAGGTGGCACCACGAAAATCCTTAGATATGCGCATGCGCACACGTTCCGGTGAAAAAGCGAAAACCGACGCAACACGAGAAGTCATTGTTGGTTTGCAGGTGGCGGGATCAGAATCATGGCTGCGATTAAGCGCCGATGGACACGCCGACGAAATTTCTGATCTCCCGGCCAGCTCTGCAGAAGCGACCAGGATATTCGGTGGAGCGAGAATTTTCCGTGGCATGGACTATGATCGCGGAATCCACGTGTCTACCAAGTTGCGCGGCAAGGCGTTACGTAACAATCTGGCGCGCGAACTGAGCGATATGCCCGTCTGGTTTAAAAAAGAAGGCATCTCATGGTTCACTCGTAGTGGTTCACAAGCCATATTCGGCTATCCGGTACGGCCACTCGCGGCCGCGCTGTGGCAATTCGTCAAAAGCCGGGGGGCCGCACCATCGTCCGGCGTTCTGCTGCGCATCCGCATCCCCGTGGGATCGACGCTGCTCTGGGCGTTCCTGGCGATAGGCGCCAATGGCGTCGGCACTTTCCAGTCCATGCGGACTTCATCCAGCGCCAATCGGCCCACCTTTAATCCACAACTGGCATCCGGGGTGCTGGGTAATGATTTCCAGTCGCTGGACGTGGATGCGGCGGAACTATGGGCGTTTTTAGCGTCATCCCCCGCCTCAAAAGTCACCACATATCCACAGCTCGGAGACTGGCTTGGCAAACCCAAGACGCTGATCGGCAGATTCGTCGCCGTCGGCGGGTTGTCCGCACTGGTGATCGGGGCCGGATTCTGGTTCTGGAGCGAAACCACTCTGCATCAGGCCCAGGACCAGGAACAAGCGGAAGCGATGCGAATCGCACAGTTTAAAGCGACACGACAGGCTTTCTTCTCGACCCATATCGAGGGGATCACCCTGCTTCAAAAAATTCCGCTGAGCCGCCTGATGCGTGACGCCGTGTCTCTCTGGAAACCAGGCACCACGGTCACCATGGCTGATGGCATGCCTCTGTCCATGGAAGCCGGCCCAAGTCTTATGCTGGCTAGGCCTGGCAGCGTCGGCGTAAGCGGCAACTCCGGTGCCCTATTCCAGGTCGGCATCCCTGCCACTAAAAATCTCGGCCCTGGACAGGCATTCTGGGTGTCACAAAGCCTGCTGCGTGCCGTTATTTCGCAGACACCACCGCAAGGCATCGTTTTGCAGTCGGTACAAAAAACGGGAGGTAATGGTTATGTCGCTCTCTTTGGCGGTCATTAGCAATGCATTCAGCCCATTGGTGGGCAAGGTGGCCGCATTCATCCAGGCCAAAGGCGCCGAATTAGCCACCGCCGCCGGATCGCTATTCCTCGCGGGAGGAATCCTTTTGGGAAGCCACGCCATGAGCAATCTGCATGCATCGGCACAGCAAATAAATCAGGTAAACACAGAAGAAAGCATGCTTTCCGGTAAGGAAGCGCATCTTCAGATGGTGAAGCAACGCTTAATCCGCATCGAACATCGATATATCCATCAGTGTGTGGCAGCGCATTCGAACGCTTGTGCCACAGCAGCCGGTTACCACCGTGTGCAGGACACGGCCCGCGCGTTCATGGCGGATCTCCCCCACTACGCCGTGCGGGACGGCATAACTTTGGTATCCGTTACCGCTGGGAATAGCCAGGCCAATGGATTCAGCGCATCTCCTGTCGCGGGATATCCCGGCGTCATGCAGGTCACATTCGATATTTCTGGAACTTACACCACGCTCGGCGGACTTCAACAATTTTTTGCGAACTTCCCACCGTCAACGGCACTGACCGGCGTGAACATAAAAGGATCGTCTTTCTCGGCAAAAGTGGGGGCTTATGGCCTCTCTGCTTGAGCACTTCACGCCATGGAGCGCCGAATCTGATTCTCTGGGTGTGGAAGGATTGCTCATCCCGTCCACCATGGGCCACGGCCTCGCCAACATAGAGGAAGGCATGGTCATGGCTGGATATAAGCCCCATGAGATTCAATATATCCGTGAGTACGCCGACATTTCTTCCTGTTCCGAGCAGGAAGCCGTGGTCAATCTGGGAATCGGCACACAGGACCGTATAGCCGCCGCCGTCGCGCTTTGGAAGGGGTGGGCATGGCTACCCATGACGGCAGCCGCCATTCTCAACATCAAGAACCTGCGGCCTTATAGCATACCTCCGCAATTCGGCGAGCGTTCTCCCAGAACCGTGCCTCTGGCGTTGCGACAAAATCGTCTGCTTTATCTGACTGCGCACCATGACGATATGACCATGACGGGCATTCAGTCCCGCCTTTATGCCGTGAACGCTCAAATCGCGCGCTTTGTCGACACTATCGCCAACATGCACATTGATCAGAAACATTTCGGAGAAATCCTGCGGGACGCTGGGGTACTGAGCGATACCGATATCGCCGTGTGCCTCGCGGAACAAAATCGCCTCAATGATCTCGGTGCGCGCCATCACATCGGGGAAATCATTCATCATCAGGGGCTAATTGCCGCGCCAGTGCTCATTGCCGCCTTGAGGCGAACCGGGATCCCTTTGGAAGAACTTTCGCTACGGGAGGCGGAGTACGCCAACCACGAGGCACAGGAAGTTGCACTGGCGCTGAGTACCATTGGCACCGTGGAAATGCTGTATCGGCGGGAAATGCTGGATACCTGGTCCGGCTTTCAGAAAGCCTATCAAAGCGATCACGCCGACAAGTACGGAGCGATGATCGACACCCTGCTGACACACTGCGCCTATCACGGATATTCCGACATCCATTTCAGCCCACTTCCCAAGGCAGGCATGATCGAGGGACGGCTTGACGGCGTAAAAGGCTACATGGTGATGCTGCAGCGGGAAGATTATGAACGAAGCGTCGGCATCATACTCAACCGCCTGGGCAACGTCGATATACGGCGACAGGCCGAAGGCCGTATACCGGAAAGCATTCTCCCACCAGAACTGAAAGGACGCTTCGAATTCCGGGTGCAATACATGCACGTCATTCAGGGAGGCGAAACCACCGGTTCGCTGACCCTGCGCATCATGAATCTCATGAACGAGACGGCCGATGTCGAGACTCTCGGCTTCACCCAGGATGACTTGCGTTACATCCGGCGCATGGCGCAGTCCGGGAAAGGCATGATTCTCGCCACCGGGGCCACGGGATCCGGTAAGACCACCACCATGTACGCCCTGATGCGCTTGCTGGACGCCATACAGACTTCCGTTCAAACCGTGGAAAATCCGGTGGAAATTCGGGTTGGCATGTGGCGGCAGCACCAGTTGCTACGCGATGGTCCTGAACATGAAGAGTGGGGCGGTTGGAACAAGGGCCTCCTGCGCAACGACCCCGACGTGGTGCTCCAGGGCGAAGTCCGAAACGCGGATCTTATGCTTCAAGTTGCCGACATGGCGAACACCGGGCATCTGGTATTCGCCACCTATCATGCCTCCGATGCGCCGCTGGCGGTGGGCCGACTGCGGGAAATGCGCACCTCCAACGGGGAGGCGCTGGATATGGACATGATCTCCAGTCTCATGCACTGCATCATCGCCCAAAGCCTGGCGCGGCGTTTATGCCCACATTGTTGCGTTGCCGATGACCGCGAAGAAACCGCCAATCTGCTGAAAATGTTACCAGAAGGAAAACAGACAGGAATGACCCCCATGCGGGCCGGTGAAGGCGGGTGCACCAGATGCTACGGCACAGGGTACCGTGGCCGTTTCCTGGTATATGAAATACTGAAATTCAACCGCGAGTTACGTCAGCGCATCGTGGAGAAACAGTCTCTGGCGCAAATCGCTTCCACCATCCCGTTTGAAGATCGAATAACCGGACGACTGCTGCAATGCATCGCCAGTGGCAAAACCAGCCTGGAAGAGGCATATCGCTTGGTGGAGGAGTTCTGATGCGCAAAGCCTATAATTACATTGCCAAAACGTCAGGCGGAATGACCGAAGAAGGGATTCTCGTCGCGCAAAGCGAGGACGACGTGATCTCCAGACTGCGTAATCGCGGATTGCGTGCCCTATCGGTGGAAGTCAACCCCATGGACAGTCTCAACCTGCTGAGCGCCAGCAATTTCGACCCTGGTGGTTTAGCCTCCTATTATATGGGGTTGGGCCTACGACTCAAAAATGGCATGGACCCGACCATCGCGGTATCCGACATGAAAGACCAACCTCGTAATTTTCGGCTTAGAATCGCCGCACAGGAACTGGAAAGCCTGCTCAGAACGGGTATGAAATTAGGTGCGGCCATGAGCGCCGCTGGTTTCCCTGAGCGTGACTGCGCCGTCATACAGGCTATGGAACAGGGCGCCAAGACCGCCCAAGGCCTCGAGAACATCAGCAAGGACTACCATCGCACCGCTGAAATTCAGCGGAAGATCAAAGGCATGATGCTCGAACCCATGTTTATCTCGTTAGTTGGCGCCGTCGGCATATGGGTTACCATCGTTTTCGGCGTTCCCATTTATCAAAGCGCATTCGCCAAAATGTCCGCTAACGCAGCCGCCAAAGAACCTGCCTACGTCAAAATATTCTATGGATTCGCGGACTTCTTCGACAAAGCGGTCATAATGAATAGTGTGCTCTACGTCCTTACCATTCTGGGCGTCATCATTTTCCTGCGTTCGAAACTATTCCGGCGCTTACTGGATAACATCAGCACACTGCGCCGATTTTCGGAGATGGTCGACAATGCAGCGCTCTGGGGCGGGTTCCGCCTGCTCATAGAAACCAGTATGGACCCGGAACAAATCCCGTTCATGATGGCAAAAAGCGCACACCGCCCTGACAGTCGTGAAGCTTTTGAAAATCTCGGCAATATGGTGCGTCGCGGCGTGCGGTTCTCACCAGCCATCAAGCAGTCCGGGTTTCCTGATTATATCTCCAGAGAGGCCGCGTCGGCCATGTCGGCACCTGGTATCGAAGCCCAGGTTCAGGCGCTGGACATGATGCGTGACATTCTTGCATTGCGGGTATCCGAACTAACGGAAAAAGTGGTCACGCTGTCACGTATCATGACGGTGGCGGGTGCCGGAATGCTGGTGTTGGCGATCGCCATGCTGACATTCATGCCCATCCTGATTACGGAAATGTCCATGGTTTGAACAAACACAAAACCGCCAGATGTGGCTTGTTAGAAACAGAAAATTGCCGTTGTTGCTGCAATACTGTATGGCTTCGGATCGTAGAATAATCTTCAAATAATGGGTCGCCAGCAAAACCGGGGTAAATATGTCAACAAAACTTAAAACCGCTTTCCAGCCAAATCGGAACACATTATCCCGCGCCATCCGCATGGCCTGCGTGGCAGCAGCCGTGATTGCGGCACCATACGCCCAGGCTGGCCTCATCACGCAAAATAACGTGCAGGCATTGCTGGTCACAGAATCCGTCGCCAACAATGCACAACAAACCACCTCGACCGTCGGCCCTCTGACCAATGCCGGCGGTTATCAGGGACAGAGCGTCACCGGCGCTGGGGGAAACAACAGTAGTGCGCTCGGCGTTGTGCCAGCAAAGCCCACACTGAGCAGCACGGTCTACCAGAACAATGCCGACGCCGCCAATGCCGTCGCCGCCTATCTTAGCGGGTCAGGTGGCACAGGCACCTGGCTGCAAACCATAGCCAACGCCATGTCTGGCGCCATGAAATCGTCTGGGTCTGCCAGCGGTGCGCAAATGGGGCTGTTCACCTTTGTGCAGAATGTTCAGATCGCCAACCCCACCAGTGGCACAGCCACCCAGGCTCAGGTGTACGCCTCCGTATTGGTGTATCCCAACGGGCAATACGAGTTTCTTGGCGCAAACGTCAACAATAGCTCCATTTTTCTGCTCTACGCCAACTACCAGCAGGCCCAAGACGCCTATTACCTTCCGTCCGGATGGACGGTGCCCTATGCCGGAGATCTCCAGTGGGAACTGCTCGAAGTCACGGTGCAGGGCAATACCATTAACGGCAGCGTGGTTCCCGTCGGCGGCCAGCTCATGCATGTGATAAACGACAACGGCGCCTATGACGGCACCGTGACCATGGTTAATGGTAAGCAGCAGGTCAACTATGGACCGGCCGTACAAAACCTGATGACCAATCAGATCGACCCGCTAATGAAACAAAACAACGCCACCACAGGCATAGTGCTGTATGGCGAGCAGGTCAAGGTTCAGCGTAACAGCGCGGGGCAGCCGTTGACGGCGATCAATGTGACAAGCCGTACCCTGACATCCACCTGTGGAGGTCCTGGATCCCTGACCAGTAGTGGACAATATGGTTATCTGCTCACCGAACTGGATAATGAATATCTGGTGCAATCAAACGGTTCCTACTCGCAGGCCAACCAGATCTCGCAAAACACAATATCGCCAAACGCATCGTTTAATGAATCAGCTAGCGTTGGTAACAATCCGCAATATGCACAATACGTCAACGATCTGGCGTTCCCAATCGCTCCAGACGCAGGACAGTTGGTGAATTATACGAGCGGATCTCCATTGCCAGAAGGTGACTATGTGGGTATGGCACCATTACAGCAACAACAAAGCGGGCACTGGGTGTTGCCGGTTACCGCATTTGGCTATGCGTTTAATGGTCAGTACGGCATCACCAGCGGCGTGTCTTTTAATGGCGTATTCATGGGTGGGCCAACAGCCCAATCCGTTTCCCTTGGATATGGTTGGGGTCCGTTGTATTCTGGGTGGGGCAATGAACAGAACATAGATTACGACGAGGGACGGTCCGCCACCGCAAATATTCCGCTGGTCTGCCAGCCATAAAGTTACGGATAGTGTCGAACTTTGCAACAATTATGGTTTCCACGCTTTTTGTTGCCATCATCCTCAGCCCATGGCTGTCGCTCTGGAGAGCGGGAATGACGAGGATTCCATTTGCCAGTAGTGCCCCTATTCCAGCCACCCCATAGTGCAGGCCAAGAAACTGCCGCTTTATGGTTACAGGCGTTCAAAGAGCCGCACGCCGCGCAGGTTTGCGCGGTGTGTATAGGGTTCACCAGCGGTGGGCCGGTAATCCGGTAACCCCCTCCAAGCGTCACCTTTTCCGCGAAACTGGTCCCGGGACTCGCGGGAACCCAGACGTCCGTTGAGGATATGCGGCGTCACACCACCACCTACGACCGCGAGGACTTCGGTGTCACCGGAGACCAGAAACCGCGGGGTCACCGCATACTGCAACAGCGCTCCAGCACCGACCAGCCCGGCGCTATAGTCTTCCGTGTACCAGAAAGGCCCCTGCAGACTCCGGTTCAAGGATGCCAGCCCCGCAGGGGTAAGTCAGCCCCAGGAATTTCTACGTAGGCCAATTTCGCAAAAAATATGCCTTTATTGCCAAAAAACCTCCAGCGCTACCGGAATATCATAAGCCGGTGTCCTAGTCATGGACTCTGACCGATGGCAATTATTAATCTCTGCGCGGAGTGCATTCAATGATTATCAAAAAACGGACGTTACCCGTCCTTCAGAAGTATCGTCTACCATTCCAGTCCGTAACCCACCCGGCACCTGAAAAGCATACCGAAAGTGGCTTCACCTTGCTTGAACTTATCGTCGTCATCGTCATCCTTGGCGTGTTGGCGGCCGTCGCACTCCCTTATTTCACCACCAGTTCCGCCAAGGGCAAGGCGCTCTATCTTGGATTGGTGAGCGTAAGCCATGATGCCTCCCATTTCGGTGTGAGCCTGGGAACCTACCCTACTCACTACGAGGCCATGATCAATAACACGTTCGGCGAAAGCGCAGCCAATAATACATCCGGGATTTCCCTGGCAAATACATGGAATGGCCCTTATGCCAAAACGGCGAACGTCAACGCCAGCGGCGACCTTGTCCTGAACCAGGTGGGTACGGGGGTGACCGTTACTTTCGCGCCCGTCACCCCGGGAGCGGACGGGTTGCCTTCTGGATTGCCTTATCAGTATGCCGCCGTTGCAAACAATGTGCCTCCCGCTATCGCCAATGCGGCCGTAAACCTCTGTAATGGTCAGTCCAACAACACGACTGCGGCATCCGGCGGGTCCTGCACACTGAAGTCCAACGGTGCTACCGACAGCGTGTATTACGTGTTCGCACAAAACCAGTACGGGCCTTATTAGTCAATCACTCCGGGCTGCCCGGAGCTTGAGTGGTACGCAGGCTTGGTTGACCAGGGAGCCGAGTAACGCCGTGAGGCGTTGGCAGACGTTTGCAGCAGGTCGTTCAGACGCACCGGCGAATGCTTCCTCAGTTCGCCGCTCTGCAAGGCCGGGATCATGCTGGGCAAAGGTAAAGGCCCGAAGGTTTCCGCCGCGTGCGTAAAAACACGGAGCCGGTTGCAAACCATCCCGAGGGGATACAGGCGGTAGCCTGAGTCACAAGCGTCCGTAAGGACACAGGAGAGAAAATGGCCGTATTTGTGCTGGATAAAAGAGGAAAACCGCTGATGCCGTGCTCGGAGAAACGGGCACGGTTGATGCTGGAGCGCGGGCGCGCCCGCGTCCACCGGATGATGCCGTTTACGATTCGGCTGGTGGATCGGTTGCAGGCGGATTCTGCGTTGCAGCCGCTGCGGTTGAAACTGGATCCGGGCAGCAAGACCACGGGGCTCGCCCTGGTGCGGGAGCAAGAAACTGTGGATTCCACCACCGGCGAAATCATTCGCACACTCAACATCCTCATGTTGCTGGAGCTGAAGCATCGTGGCCATACAATCCGCGATTCGATGACTCAGCGCGGCGCGTTCCGGCGGCGTCGCCGCGGGAAATTGCGGCACCGCCCCGCGCGATTCAATAACCGCACGAAGCCAGAAGGTTGGCTGGCCCCGTCCCTGCAACACAGGGTTGATACGGTACTAGCATGGGTGAACAAGCTCATTCGTCTGGCGCCGATTACGGCGCTGTCGCAGGAACTGGTGCGGTTCGACATGCAGGCCATGCAAAATCCCGAAATCGTCGGTACCGAGTACCAGCAGGGGACTTTGCAAGGATACGAAGTCCGGGAATATTTACTGGAAAAATGGGGCCGGGAATGTGCCTATTGCGGGGCGGAACAGTCGCCGCTCGAAATCGATCACATTCACCCCCGCTCCAAAGGCGGCAGTGACCGCGTGAGCAATCTCGCCATCGCCTGTCATGACTGCAACCAGGCGAAGGGCAACATGCCTCTGACTGAATTTCTGGCGAAGCATCCAGAATGGGTCCGTAAAATACTGGCCCAGGCCAAAGCGCCGTTACGCGATGCGGCGGCGGTGAACAGCACACGCCGGGCATTATTGACGAAACACGGATTTCCGCGCGGGTACCTGACCCGAAGCAAAAGCGTCTTCGGATTCCAGACTGGCGACATGGTGAAGGCTATCGTCACTACCGGCAGGAAAGCGGGTACTTACCTGGGCCGAGTCGCCATTCGCGCCAGCGGCAGTTTCAATATTCAGACCGGAAACGGGCTTGTACAGCACATCCACCACCGCTTTTGTAAGTTGGTTCAGCGCGGTGATGGATACGGATACCACTGGTCGTTTCTCCACCCCGCGCTGAACCACGGGGTTGCCGAAGCTGGGAGAAACTGATGCCCTTCCACGGAAAAACAAGACATCGTCCAACCGCTAACAAGTCTAGATCTCGGTCACACGACAAAAGACTTGGCGGATGCGGCAACCAGATCGGCTTCACCTTGACAGAGCTTGTTGTGGTCATTGTGATCGCTGTGACCTTGATTTCCGTGGCCTTATTCGTAATCAATCTGGCCCCATCCCGTGGCCGCGCGCTCTACCATGAGATCATGGGTACCGTACAAGCCGCCCAATATTTTGCTCATAACACCGGGTGCTACCCAGCCGACATGGCCATACTTATCAATCCGGGCCAAACCAGCGGCGGGACCGGTCTCAACGGATGCCAGGCCGATCTCTCGCACTGGCACGGTCCTTACCTGCAGGGGGCGCTCACCAGTGGGCTGAACGTGGCGCTGGGTGATGATGTTACCGGCGAACAAGGAGGCACATTGTCCATCCAGACCGGAACCTGGCTTTCCGGGACGGCGGCGATGTCTGGACGGGGCAGCACCGAAATCGCACTACTGGCCGGGCCAATGACGCCGCAGGTGCAGGCGGCGTTCTGCCGACGCTGTGGTGGTTGCTCGCCGGCATCCATCCAGTCCACCTGTTTTACCATGGGCACCAATGAGGTGGGATATGTCTTCGCGACCCAGTAACGAATCCGGCGCGGCGTTTCTGCTCTTTGTACTTGGGCTGATGCTGGTCATGGGATCCGTCGCGGTGTACATGGCGGCGGAAGTGCCCATCGCCACTCACCAATCATTGGCACTGTCCCAGCAGCATTACCTGCAAAGAGCGCGGCAACGGCTGATCACTTGGTACAAAACCCAGGCGGTTGTGCTGGACGCGTCCGGCAATGGTTCGGCTTCTCCGGTGCCGGCCAGCGGGTTGCTCGCTGCCGCAGGCATCAGCGAGCGTTGGAACGCGCAGGCTTTCGTTTCCACAGAACAGTGCCTGGCCGCCAGTCAGGGGAGCATTTGCTATCGCAATATCTGGGTGGCGGTACCATCCACTTCCGGCGCGCCGCCAGCGCTGGTCAACAATGTTTTTCAGCCCGGCGCCGCCCAGTATGTCGAGGTGTCCGGGCAACCTATCGAAAGCCTGCTCTACCAGCACAGCCTCGATCAACTGGATCGCATCGTTACCCGGATCGATGCCGGCTACTCCGCTTATGAGGCGTCCGGTGGCGTGCATAACATCAACGTCGACTGGTTCGCGCCGCCGCCGGATTCAGGCTGTGGCGTACCCAGTGGTGTCGGCCCGTTCAATTGCTCAGGCGGTGGGTTCGCGCCAGTCGCCGCCTTATTCCCCAGCAGTTTTTTAGCGGGAAACAGCGCGCGCAATGCCTGGGGGATGGCCATCACAGCGAACAATTCCGGATCCCCCGCGAGCGATACCGCCACCCCTTATACCATGGCACTGGAGAGTCCTCTGCCATGGGGTGGTTCGCTCCTGGCAACCGCAGTTGAACCTCTGTAACCCACCAACGAAAAGGAAAAAGGAACGTCATGGCGCCATTCGTATCGTGGTTTGAACAGCATGCGGCTACCCTGGAAGGCAACTGGTCCGACCTGATACTCAAGGAAGGCAGGCCAGCGAAATACGCGGACGCATCCGGACATGTGGTCCCGATTTCCGGCGCCCCCACCCCAGACCGGGAGGACTTCCACACCTTGCTGGAAGCGCAAACCCGTAAAGATTTTCGCTTCACGCTCAAGAATTTGCATGGTGAAAACGGACAACCCAAGGAACTGGATTATGCCGCCCTGCTTGCGGGGCTGCGTTTCCGTTGCAATCTGTTCCACTATATGGGAGGCAGCCTGGCTTTGGTTATGCGCAAACTCAACGCGCATATTCCGGATTTCTCGACATTAGGGCTTCCTTTAGGCACCGTGCTGCCACTCTTCGCCCGCAAGTCCGGGATACTCCTCTTCAGCGGCGCCACAGGATCCGGAAAATCTACCACCATGGCGTCCGGCCTGGCGGCCCAAACCACACGTCCGATTCATATACTATCCGTGGAGGACCCCGTCGAATATCTGATCCCCACGGATTGCGTCGCGGAAGTCACCCAGCGCGAGGTCGGCGTCGATAGTGCGAGCTTCAGCACGGCGCTACGTGCCGGCCTGCGTGAAAAACCGGACATCATTATGGTTGGTGAACTGCGTGACGCGGAAACCATCGAAACGGCCGCCGTCGCTGCGAATTCCGGGCATCTTGTTCTGGCGACGACGCACGCGCGCACTGCGTCGGAAACTGTGCGCCGACTGCTCGATAGCGTGCCGGATTCCTCCCGTCCAAGCCTGCAGAACCAGCTGGCGGATTCGATTCTGGCGGTGATCGCGCAAGTGCTCATACCCAGAGCGGACGGCCAAGGCAAGGCATTGGCTTACGAAATCATGACCGCGAGCAGTTCTGTGCGCGCCAATATTCGCGGCGGACGGTATGAAAAACTGCCGGCCGACATTTTTCAGGGCCGCGACGAAGGCATGATCCAAATGGAAAGTTGTCTGGTGGACATGGTCCGCAACGGCGTCATCACGCAAGAAGATGCCATGGCGGCAACCCCTGATCTCGACACCCTGAAGCAGCGACTGTCCTACTAGGAGACACTGAATGCGCCGCCCTATCCACCATTCCGGAGAATCCGGGTTTACCCTGCTGGAAATGATTATCGCAATCATCATTATGACCATCTTCGCGATGATCGTGTATCCGGTGTTCACTCAGGTTGCACACTACGCGGCAACCGTCAGCACCCGCGCCCGCCTGCAGGAACTGGTCAAGGGGCTCACCGTCGCCTATCAAAAAGACGCCATGGTGATCGATACCACCGAAGCGGATGGCGACGTGGTCTTCACAGCCGACTGGTCCCAGGTGTTGGGCGCACCAGGCGATCCGCTCGGTACATCCATGTTAACGAATGGCTCAGTGAACGTGTCCCCAGTGCAGGCATTCACACCCGGAAATCCTTCCAGCCTGGAAAGCGGATTCTATGCCATCGCCGGCGCCGCCGGGAACTCGCCACTGTCGCTCGCCGAAAACGGCGATGGCGTGCCCGTGTGGGTGTATGTGAGTCCGGAAATGCAAGGCTACTATGACGGATACGCCGTTCTCTATCACGACGTTGCGTTTCTCTCCACCAACGGAGCTCCAGCCAGCGTGACACCCATGTCGCAAGGAGTCACCTACGTCTGTTCGGCCAGCACCAGCACTCAGTCCAGCGGATGCCAATTGTCACTGGGTAACAACGGCGGGCAGCACGATGCGGTGGCGACATTCTCTGGCTACGCCGTGGAGGCGGCAAAATACAAATCCACACTGGCTCAAATGCGGGAAATTGCCAGCGATTACCAGGGCTATTTCACGACTCAATACCTGGCCAACCCGCAGCGTAATGCTGACATCGATTATTTCGCGAATATTGACACGGCCTGGGACGGTTGCGGACCTCCAGGCGGCGGGAACGCCTATATGGACACCAATTCCGCCATACCTAACAGTGGTGATGGAAGCAATGGTGGTCCTGGCTACGCCTTTCCAGGCCAGAACCCGGATGGCAGTACGGTCACGTACTACGGAGCTTATACCCAGAACGATACCCAGCCAGTTACCTGGGATGCAGACGCGTTTATCACCAATCTCGGCATTTCCGTTTCTGAAGCCACTACCGGATGGGGGTTCCTGATGGGGGTGGCGAATGGTCCAAACGCGCCAAATTTTAATGGCCAACTGGATCGGGATCCGCTGGCTTGCAGCACCAATCTTCAAAGTCCGCCTTACACAGCCTATATCGAGGCCTGGGCACCAGGAGGAATACTTTTGAGCGTCCCTGTCGTTGGCACCTATTAAAAACCCCAGAGGAGTAAATCTTATGCGTCAAACATTGCAAATCCTTTCCACCATCGGGCTGATCAGTCTGGGCGTCAATGCTTGGGCGGACGCTCCCGGCGGCTTCAACAGCATCCTCCAGGCCGCCGCCAGCGGTCCCGCGACGTCTGCAGGTCAACCGTCTGCGCAAGGTGCGGCGATTAAAGGCCTGCCGGCCAGCCTTGGTGGATCGAAGGCGTCGGCACATCCGGCTACAAACGCGCCCGCCCAGAAACCGCTTTTGCACACTGCGGCTTCGGCCGGGGCCACACCACCGCCGATCCAACAAAAGCCATCCGTTACGCCCCCTTCGACAGTCCACGCACCGACTGCAGTCGCTACACACCCTGCCATGCCATTGGCTCCGCAACGTCCTATTGGCGTGCCAATGTCGTTGCAACCGTCACGTATACAGCCGGATACCGCTCACAATGTGCCGAGCAAACCCATGTTGGAACTGCCGCAGACAACATCGCCATTGCGACCGACAACACTAACACCCAATCCAGCAGCGACAGGTTATGTCAACCCTTTCGTCGGACAACCGGGCGTGATCGAAAACCTTTCCAACCGGCTTGCGGTCATCAAACTAAAGAATGCGATTGCCAAGGCCAAGGCATCAGGGGCCAAGTATCGCTCGGAATATGCGACGCTTTCCCAAAACAACTCCCCGCAAGTGCAGGCGTTGTCGCAGTCGGTCACTCAGATAAAAGCCAGCCTGGCTCAATTGCAATCCATGCGGACGGCTCAAGCACGTATGGCCCAGATCGTCCAGCGCAAAAAGGCCCATCCGTCCATGACGCTGGTCGGCATTATTCATAACAATGGCGAAAAATACGCTCTGTTGCAGGTCGGCAAACAAATATTAACCTTAATGAAAGGTGCCGCAGCCGGGCATACCACTATTCAGTCCATTGGCACTGATTCGATACAAATGGCTAATGGGGTGCAGTTGCGCGTGTCACCTAATGCGGTTGGACACTACGCGTCCACCTCATGGAAGGGCACACAGGCCGGGGGGGGCATTATTCCACCCCAATCCGCAATTTCAGCGAAGCTTATGAATGAGGCCCGTCAATCCGGGGTTCCTTTGCCGGGGAATAATGCGGCACAAATGATCCGCTTCCCGACCCCTGGAATTCAGCCTTGAGCCAGCAGCTTCCGCAAACACAAGTGCGTCGTGGCGCAAGCGCGTATCCAGTCCCGGATCTGCGCTTTACGGCGCATCATTTTCCTGTGTCGTCCGCATTCGTCAATTTTCTCGACGAGGTGACTGGGCAAATGCGTATCGTCCGCGAGGAACAGGACTGGGGCGACCAGATCACCGAGCGTATGGGAAAAGGACTTCGCAACATTCCGGAGATCCGCAAGGTGGTTCAGTCCGCTTCCGATGCCGCGTTCCAAACGGAATTGGGCCGTGATTTGACCTTGCGCGCCTACAACATATTTGGGCACCTGCTGACTGGCAACCAGGACTTTTATGGTCAGATGCATTCCGCCAACCGCTTCATTCTGGTGGTCAGCGCACCGCGGCATGGCGGTTCTTATCTCACCAAGGAACTCTACCGCGCGGTCGGCCGGGACCACCGCTCCCTGCCAAACTACTTTGCCCATGACGGGTTCCCAGAAGCGAACAACGCATGGATCGGCAACGACGGTATGGAAACCATGCCGATGACGCGCCGCACGCTGCAGCAGACCGCCGAATGGATCACCATGGCCGACTGGTTTTTTCGGGAAGCCCGCCCCATGGCCGGGATGCGCACCATCCCAAAGAAGGGCACCAAGATGGTTTACGAGGGCCGATTCTTCCGCGACCTGTTCGGTCCTCTGGCGGAATGGGTCATCGCGGTGCGCCACCCAGCAGCCGCTTGTCTCTCATTGGTGGAAAAAGCTGGCGGGATGACACCAGACGGAAAATTCCCGACCCAACCACGCAGTGTCATTGAGCGCTGGGTGGTGGAGTCCTGGGAAACCGACGGCGTGACCCGGCAGGAAGTCGGGCGGATGCCGTACTTTGACGCGTACCTGCACTACTGGTTGCGCTATCACCAGATCATGGCGGTGAATGGACTATTTCAAGGCAACAGACGGCTGACCGTGCTGCCGTATCATCAGCAGTCGTTCGAGACATATGTCAGCGCACAGCACGCCCGTTTCGCTTCCGGCCGAGATACCGAAACCTTTTTTGTGCACGGGTCCGTACGAGGAAAACACCCGGGATGGGTTACGCAATCCGCAAGAACCATAGAGGAAATCGCCCAATTGTGGGGAAGTTTTGGCGTCGCGTTTCCCGCGGCGGAAATCGCCGAAGCGTTCTGACTGCGACGGGACAGGGAAATGACATGCTGACCTGCCTGCACGAAGCCGCGCATCAGTTTGGGGTATCTGAGGCCCGCCTGGAACGGATTTATCAGCCGGACAGAAAACAGCAAACCGGCATGGGTGCCATGGATATTGCTGATGGCTGGGCACCCATTCTGGAAAAAGCAGGATTTTCTCTCAGCGCCGTAAAAACGGATACCTGCGAGAACATCCGTGCCGCCGCCTGGATACTGTCCGCCTACCGACATAAGGTTGCGGCAGGTACTGATGGAAACAACCCGGTTCACTCCGCTCCAGCCTGTCTGAGCAATGCAGCACGGACTTACCATGTCAATGCCAACATCTTGTGGACGGCATTTAAAAATGGTAAAAGTTCAACGCCGCGCCACATCGGCCCTATGGGCATACCTTCTGGCTGGCTGCCCATTTTGCGTGCTGCAGGATTCCCCGAGTGGCAGGTCAAGCACAATGCCTGCTGGAACATAGCCGCCGGGGCCTGGATCATGGCTGCCAGCCATCGCGGAGCCGGAACCAGCGACGTGTGGCACACGAAATCAAGATATCTGCCCAACCCCCCTGCCCGCTATGGACGGCTGATCACCCATTACGCGGAATTGGATCATGTTCCCGCGGCGCTGATAGCGGCGGTCATTACCCAGGAGTCCGGGTTCAACGCAAAAGCCGTTTCACCGAAGGGCGCCGAAGGACTGATGCAACTCATGCCCGCGACGGCTGCACGCTTCGGGGTGAGCAATCCTTTTGATCCCACGCAAGCCATTCGCGGTGGCACGGCATATCTCGCGCATTTACTTCACGAATTCAACGGAAACAAGCGCCTCGCCATCGCCGGTTATAACGCGGGCGGGCAAGCAGTCATCAATGCCGGTTACCACGTACCACCCTATCAGGAGACGGAACATTATGTTCCAGCCGTATTGAGCTTTTACCGAAAATACGTCAAATGAGACATGAGGCGTATTACATATCATGGCAAACTCGTAGGACGTAATAGCAACTTTCTTCAATGTATTACCGAACGTAACCATAAACAAACAAAATACACTACAACAAGTGAATCCTGGTAACCGTCGACGACATCAAAACAGTAAAGGAGATGGGCATTGGCTCATATGTCACACTCTGAACACATTGCCCTGATAGACAAGCCGGCAGACTACGCGAACTTTCTAAACACCGGCCTGCGTATCCTCGCGCCATCCGGCGTCTATCACCCGCACGACTCGTCCAGCACTTTGTTGATGCTGCAGGCCGTCAAGCCCATCATCAACGGCAAAACCGTACTGGAAATCGGCGGTGGATCAGGCGCGCTGGCACTCATGATGAAATTGTTGGGTGCCTGCCGGGTCACGGTCACGGACATATGTGAACGATCAGTCGCCACCATGGAATGTAATGCCCTGATCAACCAGATAAAACTTGATGTGCGCGAGGGACATCTGTTTGAACCCGTTGGCAAGACTCGCTTCGAGGTCGTTGTATTCAATATGCCTCTGTTAAACGCCCCCATTCATGGGCACGCCGAACGTGCGCTCTGCGACCCGGGCGGGGTTATCCTGCAGGAGTTTCTCGCCTCCCTGCCGGATCATTTGACTGGTGACGGGGCAGCCTTCTTCGCTCATAGCAGCATTTCTGCGCCACTACCCATTTCATCTGCTGGCTGTTTGACGATAGCGAGTGAACATATGCGGGAAGGCGGACGCTCTTTCCGCATTATGAAATGGGAAAACCAGCCCACAGTCACAAGCCACGGGCGGGCCGCCAATTTACAAACAAAACCAAAAGGAAAGGAGAACTCATGTGCACGGTAGGCCATCGGCACCATTTTCGACTTGAGCCATTAGTGGAGCTGGTCTCAGGGCGGGTTGTCGGACACGAATTGTTGGCTGGAGAGAGCAACTGTCCAACTTACGATATGTCCAGTTGGCGCCGGTTTTATCACTTCCTGGAGAATGAAATACCAGACATTCTGCAGCAAAACAAAGGTCTGCTGTTCGTTAATCTTGACGGTATGCAAATGCTGGATCCAGAGATCGGCACTTCAGTCATGAATCTAAAATCTCACGCGGAACGTCTGGTGCTGGAATGGACCGAGCAACATTTTCATTCGGATCATTTCATCGCCGTTCTCGCCAAAATTGCTTTTTTTAAATCCCAAGGATTCCAGATCGCTGTTGACGATATTGGTGCGGGCATAGATGGCATGGGCCGTGCGCACAGTTGCCGTCCGCATTTCGGAAAAATCGACGGCCAAATATTGGCGCGTGCGCGCAAGTCGAACGATGAACAAAGGCACCTGTACATTCGTGGCATGGTCGATTCTTTGCGTTCCCACGGGGCACGGGTGATTGTCGAATGGATAGAGTCGCCACAAGACAGAGACATCGCTTTGGCCGCGGGCGCGGATTTGGGGCAAGGTTATTTGTGGACAAAACCACAAAACGGCGAGGTGAATCCATGCGTTTGACTGAACTATATGCCGCAATATACGACCGCGTGGAGGAAATGCTGCATGAACGGAGTACGCCTGGGCGTTGTTTCTGGGCGGCCAATGTACCCAAACTGGCACCAATTGCGTCACTTCGAGCGCATGGCTTGTGGATGGCGGAAGGAGATCTGTCTCCTTTCGGTGAAGGTTATATGGGCACCATATCTATCTCTCTTACCCCTGGTGAAACCAGAATCGGTGTCTTTCTCCCGGAGGCACTGGTAAACGATCACCGGACAAATCTCCGGTCCGGCCTGGATACTGCGTACGATAATCGACCTGCAGATATATGTCGGCAGATTGGCGACAAATATCTGTTTGATCGTTTTTTTCGCAACGCGCCATTTTCGGCTGAATGGTTGTCACGTGCGGCGAAAGGGCAGGATGAGTCGTGCGTGCTCACGGTTGAAGGCGAGATATTAGCGATCACAATCGCCAACACGGTTAGTGTATTGTGGGAATCGGTCTGCAGAGTGCTGCTGTCCTGTGAAAACAACGGATTGCTGGAATATAGTCTCTATACCCAAAGGCCGTTGCCGGAAACAATACAAGGTCTGATGGCAATCACCAGAACCGCATCGATAAATCATCTTGGTCAATGGCAAACTCTCGTTCGCACGCACCTGGATATCGACTCGCTGCGACAACGCGCCAAAGCCCTTTTGGGAGACGATCTTCTGTCGGTGACTCTGGTGCAAAACTCAAACTATACTCGCTGATACTCTGAATTTCCCCACGGCCTGGGGGTCTGACACCGGTCAGAAACCAGACTGGAACCAGCACCTGTATCGACTCCATCGCCAACAAAATTTGCCGCGCAAACCCCGTCTTAAAAGCCATTTTTCGTTTACGCGTAGGACATAGGCGGAACAAATCCGAAACACCCATTTAGTTTCTCGTGTCTCCGCTTCGCGTTGTTCGCAATCCGCGCCCCAAACAAATCATCTGCCCTATGAAAAGACAAAATTTCCACGTTTTTTAAAACAATGCAACCGGATAGTTTTCGGTAGTCTTGAAGTGTTGCCATCAGTCATCTGGAGATCAATATGGAAGTCGAAAACGTCGCAGAATCTGTTGTTTCCGATCAGCAGGCCACACCGGACAACGCTGACAAAAAACCGGAAAAACCTTCCGGAAACGCTCGTACAGGGAAAAAAAAGCCGCAATTCATGCTGCCCATGGCAGATATCCCGGAAGGCAAGAAAACATCCAGTCGGGCCGGCATCAAGCGGACGGTATCCCTCAAAAGCCGAAACACGCAGGACTTGTTCTTTCGTACCTACGGATTCCTCAGCGATGCAAACTATTTTCTGGAAATAGTGGCGCCAGGCCTCGCCTCGACACATCCGGACAAACCCGAACATGCAGTACTGGTCCGGCAGTTTCAGGATCTGACCCGCGACAATATGAAAAGTGTCCGGGAAAGCGTTGCCGCGCAGATCCAGATGGTGCGGGAGGCCATGGAGAACAACGGGATCGATCCTGATTCCAATGCCATGGTGTTTACCGAACCGCTGAACGAGGATGCGGTCATCACCTCCCATCTCGACTCGGAGTTTCTGGGCATACTGGAAAGCGTCGATACGCTGGTCGGTTTGCGCGGCCTCGGCTCCATTTTTTCCGTATTCAGCCCAGACGAAATGAGCGCCATGGAACGCAGCCTGCGGCGCGAAATACTGTCGATTTACCGGACCGCGTTGCGCAATTCGCGTATCGCCATGCAGGCGGCCATGGGGCGTTATCGCCCACGCCCAAGTCCAGAAGCCGCGGTAACCGCCACGGTTGACGGAGATGATACTTTGGCTCCCGATACTTCGGCTCTCAACGCTGCGGATCCGTCCGTATTCACGGATACGACAGAAAAGATTGTCGCAGCCGCCGACATGAATGCCGAACCGCCGGCCGACCAGGACGAGGCCAACGGAAACGCGCAATCCGCGGAGGAAACGGAAGAACACCACCCTCGCAAACGAGGCAACGCCTGACCCGCCCAATTTGCCGCCAACAACGCCCTGACACAACAGATCGGGGCATCACTGGAGTTGCCGCATGGCATTGAACGACGAACAACAGTCCGCCGTCGATCATCATGGAAACCTGCTGTTACTGGCTGGTGCCGGTTCCGGTAAAACACTGGTGCTCGCCAACAGGTCAGCCGCGCTGCTGGCTTCTGGACCTGGCAATCTGGTAGCGGTTTCCTTTACAAAGGATAGTGCTACGGAACTGGGTAACCGTATCCGGCTGCTTTCGCCGGGAAACGAAAAGCGCATCTACGCCGGCACATTTCACGCTATGGCCATCAGCCAGATGAAAAGAGCCGGCATCCCATTTAAACTGATCAACGAAAGTGGACAACGGATGTATCTGGCCAAAGCTCTCGCCAAAACGGAAGAGCCCATCGAATTGGACGACATGGTCAAGATTCTGGAAAAGAACAAAAGCTATATGACCCATCACAGTTGCACCGGTCCAGGCGCCAAAACCATTTTCGCCTACCAAGAAATGCTGGATGATGAAGACCTCAAGGATTTCTCGGACCTGATTGTCAGTGCTGTTGAAGGTATGCAGTCTGGACGAGTAAAACCTATCCCCATGCGCTGGCTATTAGGCGACGAGTTTCAGGACGCAGACGAGGCTCAGTACGCATGGATACGCTTACATCACGAATTGACCCAGGCGGAGGTAACTCTGGTTGGCGACGACGACCAGAGCATCTATTCTTTCCGACATGCCATGGGGTATGCTGGAATGGAGCGATTCGCCAAGGAGTTCGGCGCCACCACGCTGCATCTGTCCAGAAACTATCGTTGTGCTCCTGATATCCTGATGCCGGCAGCAAGACTGGTCAGCAATAACCAGCACCGAGCGCCCAAGCGAATTATCCCGGCGATACTGACCCCCGGCGAACTAACCATCATTCGGCCCATGAACAGAGAACAGGAGGCCGAAATGATCCTCAACACAATC
>JAJYPA010000354.1 GCA_021795795.1 Pseudomonadota bacterium
TCTCGTCGCCATCCCGTCCTGGTTCCGTCTCTCTCGTCTTGTTCATTCGCTGCGTTCCTTATCGGTTGGAGTACGCAGCGAACGTTAGCAGGGACAAAAAACCGTTTCTTGCATGCTTACCGGAAGGACACGAATGCTGTTATGAAGTCTCATTGTTTGCGATCCAGGCCAGCATATGCGTCCTAAGAGCATTACGATGAGGCCAAAAGAGCCGCCCTATTGCGCAGAAACCCCATACAAATAATGCGACTGAGTGCTGCTGGTATCGCGACTAGAAGATAGCAGCATACTACTTTATGGGCTCCCTCCCCAACCGGACGAAAAAACTTATCGTATGGTTTTTTCTGGTAAGATTCTGGCTGTCTGGAAAGGGCCCTAACGTACGCTGGACAATAAACCATGCATTATACACAGGCTCCATGTCATCACACTTTTTATCAAGATTCTCGCTCGTTAATGGACCAACTTTTTCCTTTACGATTTTCCAGAATAGATTCTCCACCTCCTCGTGGCTTTTGTCTACGATGACTGCGTTGTGCGCTTTACAATATTCTATGGTTTCATATAGATTTTCAGCCTGAAACCCTACATCCTCTTTATCTTGCCAATTAGACATGACCATCCCTATTTCGGTTGAGTACATAAATCCAAATTGCTTTCTTTGGGCCCGCTTTGACCCAAAGGTTAGGCATGACCATCCGACTCCGCAAGCGACAAGACGCACTTAAGAAAACACTTTGGTTCAAAGAAAGCCTTTTGCTCCTTAAATAGCACCGGCTCCGTTGCGGCTGCAAGCCAGACCGGTTCAGCAATGTGCACCGAGCCATTAGGTGCTTCGGGCAGTGCCCAATGTGGCAAAGTGCCTGACGCTACTAACGTACTCATGGCCATGAGCCGATACTCGATAGCCAACCCTTTCTCCGGCTCTCCCTTGAAAAGCCGAGCCATCAGGTGTAGACGGTCCTCCCAACCCCGATCCTCAAGCGGAAGCTTGTGAACCTCACTCGATGCCAGGAGTAAGCCATCAGCGGTGACGCGTGTTGCGTTTAGCCGCGCCGCCACATTTGAGAAAGTATTGCTCATGCCCATATACCTTAAACACTCTGTATTGACATTCACGGCCTCAACCGACGTGGCTTAAACTTAAGGTCGGATAAACCGCCACCCATTCAGACCCGCAATCGAGCACCCGCTCATCAGACAATTAGCATAAAATCCTCATGTGATTCTATAAACACATTAAGCCGTTCATTAATAGTGTGATAGTCGTGGATTATTTCGTCCTCAACCATTCTTGATTTTGCCGCTTCCTTGCCATAAAGCACAAAAAGCACTTCAGGCATAACGTACCGAAGAAATGCCAGCGCTTGCGGCCAACTAATAGCCAATGGGTTTTGCGTTATATAGACCTTGCCCGCGTTAATTAGCATAGCAACGGAGTTCGCGATCAATAATTGCCTTCTCAACTTCACTGATGATGCGGACGGGAGTGATTCGGCAAGAGTTTTCCCAGCTTTAATCGACCTCACGAAGTAACCGAGCCTGATGATAACTTCCGTAATCATAACAGGAATTGAGCCCGCCATAAAATGTCGAGAATCATAGCCGCTACGGTACATCTGTCTTGCCACTTCTCCAATCGTATACTCGTGGTTGCCGATCTTGCCAAATTGGAGAAACTGGAGCAGCGGCATCAAAGGTGCAGGTAATCCTCCCGGAGTCGCCACATCAGAAGCTAAGTGCCCAAGCTGAACCTTCATCGCTTCGAGAATGCGAACGAACAGGTGCTCACCTTTAAGAAAGGGATCAGCAACCTGCTGCACAATCAAATGCCCGTTTATTCCGATCCCGGTAAACTCCCCAGTTAAAATATCTCGCACCCCGAAAATGAAACCCAACAAGGGATCATGACCGAGGGATTGAAAACGATGCGTTCGAGGTCCGAGACCTTTAACAGCCGATTTTAGAGTGCTATTAGTTGAGGCGTCATAGGGAACCCTATACGCCTTTTCCAACTCTTTGATTGTGTCTGGCGGAAATAGGTTGCCGGTCTTTTCTTTTATTTTGTTAGACAACCAACCTCCTTTCGCCTTTGGACTCCCCATAAGACCCGCGTGAGCCGGAACGCCTACTAGTAGCACGTCAACCACGCCCGCGATAACGCCAGTTGCCACAGACAATGCTAAATCGTACCGATCAAACGAATTAAACCAGTCTAGCTTGCTACCGATAGCGCTGTGTTTTTTCAACACCAAATCAATCTCGCTCCGTGTAAGCAGCGAGCTAAAATCAAAATATTCAGGCGTTGCCGCTTTTGCTTCAGCCAGAATGTCATCCCATGTCCTTGCTAAAACAACTGGCCGTAATGCTGTCCTGTTACTGGAATGGTCGTGCTCGGGAAGCTTATAGCCAAGCGATAGAAGCAATTGTTCTGAGCTATCTATTGTGGTAGATGCCTTGACGGAGTTCGTAGCTTCCGTTTGAGCAATCCCTTCCATCTGTTCTTTATGAAGAGTCGCTACACGCGCTCCCTCGTTTATGTGCTTATCGCTTGGCTTACCCCTCATGCTGCACACCCTCCCAGATCGCCAGTTAGATCTTTGATAGCAGCCTGTAGTAGTATGTTCAGTCTAGTCAGATACTCGATTCTCTCCTTGTTCTTACCAGACGTGTCTTTCAGCTGCCTAATAATTCCATCGTGCTTGCGCAGAACCTCCTGGAGAAGCATTTCTTTCTTTTGTATAAGCCGCTTCTTGTTTCTCTGAGCAGTCCAAGCATATGCACCAACTCCTAAAAGAACTGCCGGCGCAGCCAACACCGCTATTCCCGCAGCCATTCCACCTGCAACAAGTGAACCAGCAGCAGCTAAAGCGGATGTAATTCCCGCGGCGGAAAGGCCGGTCACCCCCGCATAATATAAAGCCGCAAAACCTATTGCTCCGCCTGCTCCAATACCGCTAGTCGCAGCGAGGGCGGCGTTCATGTCTCCATCATCCGAGAACACGCGTGTCGTATCAGAAATCGCCGCATTTGCCTCATCTAATAGTTTTTCGACAGGTTTCAGCGATTCCGCATTTTTGTATAGCGGCTCTTTTGGATGGTTTACCATATTCACCCCCTCTATTAATTCAGTAAGTGTAGCGATTGTTGAAGCCTTAATAAGGACCGCCCGCATCTTCCGTAGAGCCAGCTGTTAGGGCGCTTTACGAGTCAACGCATCCCCCAATAACATACCGGGTGATACCAGAAGGCAGGCTGGATGACCTGAATAAGCTGATGAAGCAACCTAGTATTGAGGGCCTGATCGAGAGGAGATATCCCCTGGGCGTTCTGGGCGTTAATGGCCTTTGTATAAGGGTAGGCGACCTGAATATCTTGGTAGGCTCCGCTGTAGGCAAAGCCCGCCAACTGTGTTCGCGGAGTAGCATATATGGGTGCTGCACACAGCAAGGACAGCCACAAAAACAGCCGTCCACGACCATGTGTCTTGGTTTTATTGTGCAATGAACCCGCCCCTTCTTCTTGTTATGAGGGTATGCCATGCATGTAAGAATCTGGGGAATGACCATCGCAGACACGCCCCGTGCTCTATCTTCAGTAGAGCTCGTTTGAGTTTACTGGAGAATTGCCATAAAAGGAAACGAACTGCAGTACCGCTTCTGGCGGGCAGGACAGACCTGTTCCGGTAAGAAAGTGATCGTGCGGGGTGTTTTGGCCCCATAAGGTTCCTCCTTGCCGAAATTGGCGACCCTGGCGCAGAATATCCCGAACAACGCAAGTACGGACCGGTACTTGCAGGGAACAAGACTAAGGTATTCTTGTTCTAGCCGCCGAAAGAGACGGGGAAATGTCGGTCTGAATTGGGCTTTATTAGTCTTTCCTAGGTGGATCGGCGAGTCCGTCTATTACAGGTTAGTGCTCTGATTAGGGAGACAGCAATGAACCCGTTCGCTTCGATGCAGAATGACACCGTCTACATTGAAAAACCGTCAGGTGAGCGTTATGGTCCTTACAAGACTGCACTTGGATCTAAAAATGGCTTTTCCGCCTCAATATTTGAAACGACGCTTGATGTTGAGGAGGGTTGGAGGCTAATTCGTCTCCTGCCAAGTAGGAAAGAAGAGATATTTACCATTCTGGAAGCTAACTACAGATCCGGCCTCCATGGCATTCCACCTCACTGGACCCTAAAACTTAGAAAGGAGAGTTCCCTAGCATCGGGAAATCGTTCGGCTACTACCATAAATATATCCAACTCCACCGGCATCCAGATTGGCGATCACAACGTCCAACATATTATAAATAGCTTTATCGGCCTAATAGAGCAAATTCAGGCATCGGGCTCTTCCGCCCAGGAGAAAGATGAGGCGAAAGGAGTATTACGTCGAGCACTTGAAAATCCAACAGTGGCTGCTGTGCTCGGTAGTGCTGTATCTGGTGTGCTACATCTTCTTAGATGAGCGTCTCGCGCTAACAAATAAGTCCAGTGGACGCCATACCGGCGCCGCTGATTCCCAATGTTAGAGCCACACATCACAGGGAATGGGCGTGGATAAGTACGTCGCTGAATCATTGGCAGACTATGTTGCGATCGCCACATCGATTGCAAAGGAAATCGATGATGTTTGGTTTAGGGGGCACGCAAGCGCTTCATACCGACTAGTTCCATCCGTTCTTCGAGATGTACGTCCGTTGACCGATGGAATGGGGAGCGCGGTGGGCGATGGCCAAATCATTATTTCCGAGGGGGGAACAGTAAAGGGAATAAGTCCTGAGAGCATGTTCTATGAGTTTAAGTCTAGGGCTGTTCCATTTCTCAATAGAGAGCCAGGGAACAATTTCGAATGGATGTTTTTGATGCAGCATTATGGGGTACCCACTAGATTGCTGGATTGGACAACAAGTGCATTGATTGCGTTGTACTTTGCAATAGAATCTGTGTCAAAGCCAAGCGAGAATAGGCTGTATGACTGCCCACCTTCTGAGCAATTCCTTAATAATGACGAATTTTGTTCTGAGGGGGCGGCAGTATTCGCAATAAGCCCTTCGTGTCTCAACAGCAAGACCGTCCTAACCCCATCAAAAATCTACCTCTGTGATGATGCGGATTCATGGGAACATTATTTCGACCCGATGGCTAAAAATGGTGTTGATAACTTTCTCCCTATTGCGGTTCAATCTGCCCACATTGATACCAGAATCAGAACACAATCAGGTCACTTTACTTTGCATGGGGCAAATATATGGCCGTTGGATTATTATGATGACCTGAGGGCGATATTGAAGAAAATATTTATACCGCACGAGGTCGTTGATGAGATGCTAAGGGATTTGGGTAGGTTAGGAATAACGGAATCCTTTATCTATCCTGGGCTGGAATCGTTGGCTAGAGATATTAAGAAAAGCGAGATCTATAATTATTCGAAGAGACGGTTCTAACTTAGGGTTGAAGTGGACGCCGGAAAGGCGTGCGGCGCTTCTCTATCATGTCAGGTGGCAGCACCGCACAACCAAGCGTTAGAACTCAATTCACCTTGGTGTAGGCGTGAGGGTTTTTATCGATACCGATACTTTCCTCGACATTCATCACTAGTCTGGACGGGATGTTGAAAAACTTCGCAAGCTAAAAAGATGGTCAAAAATGACGAGGCCGAAACGAGCGTTCACGATCGCACGTAAGGGTGTTTACGATGGTGTGCAATATGCGCTGTCCCGGGCAAGACTCGAACTGGCGCCTGTCAGAGATGGCATGCTCCCTAACTTCTACCGCCTCCCCGGAACACCCCTGCTGTCAGGCTGTGAAACATAGGCTATTTTCTTCCTAGCCACCACGAATTCCCCTGCTCCAACCCCCATTTCCTCCCCCAGATACTCAACCACCTCCGGTTGTGTCTTAGCCTCCCCTGTGGCATACCTCTTGGCTCCCAGTATAGCCAGCTTTAGCCGGGCGTAGTCTTGGTAAGCTGTCCCCAGAAAGGACTCCAGGAAAACATCGATGACGTGGCTGGTTTGGGGTCCAAGTTGCCTTGGATCAAATAGCCCTCTTTGTTCAAGCCAGGGGTACAGATCGTCTGCGAGAATGAGGCCCCCTACGAGGGGAAGCGCCCCAGCGGTAACGGCGATGTCAATGAGCTCCCGGGCCTTGATATATTCGTCGTGTTTAGCGCCGTAATGAAATTCGATCTGTTCCTCATCTGGCTGGTCAGTAATTTGTAGGTCTTTGAGCTGGTCCAGACGTTTGGGATCAATCCTGGCCGCCAGGGCAGCCGCTCGTTCGGGCGTGAAGCCTTCCATGTGCGTCCAGAAATGTGGGTCGTCAATTTGCAAGAAGTCATCGATCCACTTTTCGTGAGCCGGACGCCGAGCAGGGTCGGAGTCAGCAGGGGCAGCCTCTGGGTTGTGTTCGTCCGGCGCGGTCATCAAGCTTTTCCTCAACAATGGGACGACGTTTTGACTACCCATATTACCCATTCGTTTTAGGGACGGGTAGGCCGCCGACCCAATCGCGGCCTAGAGATTGCCCACATTACCCACATTACCCATAGAAAATATAAGAGGGGATTAGACTGACGTTGGCCCCACCTGTAGTACCCAATATCTCACCGAAGATACTGTAATCACTCGTGTTTTTTGGAATGGGGTTGGGTGTTTTCTGTAAAAAGGTGGTTGCTAACGATACGTGATAAGTGTTGACATGTATGGCCAAGCAAACAGGCGCAGCATACGTAGTTACCACGACGCGCCACCACAAGGGGCGGGTCTATCACTCGCATCTGCTGCGTCGCAGTTATCGCGAAGGCACGCGGGTCCGCAATGAGACCCTGGGCAACCTCTCGCATCTCCCCGATTCCCTGATCGATATCATTCGCCGGAGCTTAAAGGGCGAGACCTTCGTGCCCGTGGCCGAGGCCTTCACGGTAACGGCCTCACGAGCCCAGGGACACGTGCAGGCGGTGGCCTTGATGATGAAGCGCCTGGGGCTTGCCTCGCTCGTGGCCTCCAAGCCTTGTCGCGAACGCGATCTGGTCATGGCGATGGTGGCCGCGTGCATTCTGGCCCCTCATACGAAGCTCGCCACCACCCGCTGGTGGCACACGACGACACTCGCTGAAGGCTTCGGGGTCACAGACGCCGATGAGCAGGATTGCTATGCCGCGATGGACTGGCTGCTGGCGCGCCAGGATCGTATCCAGAAGAAGCCCGCCACGCGCCACCTCACAGACCGAAGAGAGCCTCCGAAAGATTCAAATCCGTGTCGAAGCCGGACGCCTGACAGGGCGAGATCACATCGGCCTGAAGGTGGGCCAGATCGTGAACCGCACCAAGATGGCCAAACACTTCACCTTGGACATTCAGGACACGGCGTTCTCTTTTACGCGTAAGGGGGAGGCCATTGCCGCCGAAGCGGCCCTTGACGGCATCTATATCATCCGCACCTCGGTTGTGGCCGAGCGTATGACCGCCGACACCTGTGTGCGCCACTACAAATCCTTGGCCCAGGCCGAACGCGCCTTTCGCTTCCTGAAAGCCCTGGATCTCAAAATACGGCCCATTCATCACCGCTTAGCCGACAGAGTGAAAGCCCACCTCTTCCTTTGCATGCTCGCCTATTACGTCGAGTGGCATATGCGCGTGGCCTGGCGGGAGTTGATGTTTACCGACGAGGACCAGGCTGCTAAGACCACCCGTGATCCCGTAGCCCCGGCCCAACGCTCAAGAGCGGCAAAGAGAAAGGCCTCACGGCATCAACAAGATGATGGGGCGCCCGTACACAGCTTCCAGACCCTGCTTGCGGATCTGGCCACCGTGACACGCAATACTTGTCGTATGCCCCACGCTGAGGGAGAGGCATCCCCCTTTATTCCCAACACCACCCAAAAGCGGGCCTACGAACTGATCGCAACCACCCCGCCCCGATGTAGACAGCAGCCAGAACTGCCTTTTCAGGCTAGCGGCTTGAAACATAAGGAAAACTGCTTTGTGCTCGGTGGGACTTCAGATTAGAAGACCTCCATACTCAAAGGAGGCCTTTTGTGGCGCCATCTGGTCTTGAGGGCCCCCTCTATGCTCAAAAAGGGGTAATCAGGGTAATGCGGGTGAGAGTCTCCGTAACTCTCTGTATTTGCGCCACTTTCCCGTTGCCTTGCCGGGTAATCCGCGCAGCGTTAGGGGTAATGGGGGGTAATGGAAGGCAGCGTCCTTGCCGCCCCTGTTGGGATTGCG
>JAJYPA010000355.1 GCA_021795795.1 Pseudomonadota bacterium
TCGGTGAACAACTCGCCTGCCCGCAGAGCGAATGTGCTTTCCACTTCCCGGTGAACGCCAGCGACGCGGAAATCGCCGCCATGCTGCCCGACTACACCCCGCCGCCGCCCCGCGAAAAGCGCGCACCGCCAGCCAAGAAGGCGGCCCCTGCCCGTAAGACGGCGGCGAAAACCACCAGGAAACCGGCCGCCAAAGCGGCAACGGCTACCGCTAAAAAGCCCGCGGCAGCCAAAGCCGCAGCGGTGAAAAAACCAGCCAAAGCCAAGACCCCAGCGGCAAAGAAAACCGCGTCGTCCAAAAGTACGGCCTCATCAGCCAACGAGCCTGCACCGCAAAAGCGCTCCGTAAAGAACGTCACCAACTCATGACCTACGTCGTTACCGAAAATTGCATCCAGTGTAAATACACAGACTGTGCCGAAGTCTGCCCGGTCGAATGCTTTCATGAAGGACCAAATTTCCTCGTCATTGATCCCGATGAGTGTATTGATTGCGCGGCCTGCGTGCCCGAGTGTCCCGCCGACGCCATTTTCGCCGACGACGAACTCCCTGCTGACCAGCGCGACTTTACCGTCATCAACGCAGACCTCAGCAAAGACTGGCCGGTCATCTTCCGCAAAAAGGCCGCACTGCCCGACGCCGAAACGTGGAATGGTAAAGGCGACAAGCGCCCTTTGCTGCGTCGCTCATGAAGCGCGCGCTTCGATGTTTCACGTGAAACATGGCTAACCCCCGTTCCCCCGGCACGGAATCCAGCGCACCCCTACGCGTGTCCGGGGGCGTTTTCACCCTCTCCATCCTCCACCTGGAAAGCAATAACCCCCAAGAACTGGCGCAGCGTATTACCGGAGAACATCAACGCCATCCCGCCGCTGCCGATTTCCATCGCTTTGCGCCGGTGGTCCTGGATCTGAGTGCCATACCCGAAGAAGCGCCTTTGGCTCTACCCGAAATCCTGGAGGTGTTGCGTACTGCCAACTGGTTCCCTGTCGGTTTGCGCAACGCCGCGCCCGGCCAACAGGCTCTGGCGCAAAATCTGCGCCTTCCCATTTTACGGGGCCAGGATCGTAACGCCGCCCCGCAACCAGAAACACCTCCGCCAGTGCAACCCTTCCCCGCAAGTCCGGGCGGCCTGATTCTTGATCACCCGGTACGCGGTGGCCAACGCAGCTACGCCCGTGGTGGCGATCTCGTCTGCCTAGCCGCCGTCAATGCCGGTGCCGAAATTATGGCCGACGGCAATATCCACGTGTACGGCCCCTTGCGTGGCCGTGCTCTTGCCGGCGTCAACGGGCAGGACGGTGCGCGGATTTTTTGCATGAGCCTGGAGGCAGAACTGGTCTCTGTCGCGGGTCTGTATCGCACCCTCGAAACGGACCATCCCCTCTGGGGCAAAGCGGCACAGATTTACAGCCGCGACGAGCAATTGCATATTACGGCTTTAAACATATAAGTCTTGGAGAAAAGAACCGTGGCCAAAATCATTGTCATCACTTCCGGAAAGGGTGGGGTCGGCAAAACCACTACCAGCGCCGCCTTTGCCAGCGGCCTCGCCCTGCGCGGCCATCGTACCGTCGTCATCGACTTCGACGTGGGTCTGCGCAACCTCGACCTGATCATGGGCTGCGAGCGACGGGTCGTGTACGACCTCATCAATGTCATCCAGGGAGAGGCCAAGCTGCAGCAGGCGCTCATCAAGGATAAGCGCTGTGAGAATCTCTACGTGCTGCCCACCTCCCAGACCCGCGACAAAGACGCCCTGACCACCGCCGGGGTAACGGCGGTCATGGATGAACTGCGCAAGGAATTCGATTACATCGTCTGCGATTCACCGGCGGGGATCGAGTCGGGTGCCCTCATGGCACTCTACCACGCCGACGAAGCCATCGTGGTCACCAATCCGGAAGTCTCCTCCGTCCGCGACTCCGACCGCATTCTCGGCATTCTCGCGGCCCGCTCACGGCGGGCAGAACAGGGCGAAGAACCGGTGAAGGAACACTTGCTGCTGACCCGTTATTCCCCCAAGCGGGTGGAGGATGGGGAAATGCTGTCCCTGGAAGACGTGAAGGAGCTGCTACGCACCCCCCTGCTGGGCGTGATCCCCGAATCCGAAGTGATCCTCCAGGCCTCCAATCAGGGCATACCCGCCATTCACATGGAAAATAGCGATGTGGCAGAGGCCTATAAGGACGTCGTCGCCCGCTTCCTCGGTGAAGAGCGTCCCCTGCGCTTTATTCAGCCGGTCAAGGTGGGGTTCTTCAAGCGACTCTTTGGAGGCTGATATGTCTTTTCTCGATTACTTCCTCGGCTCCCGCAAGAAAACTGCCCATGTGGCAAAGGATCGCCTGAAACTGATCCTCGCCCACGAACGGGATGCCGACGGCCCCGACTTCCTGCCGGCATTGCAGGAAGAACTCCTGGCGGTGATCGCCAAATACATCCCCGTGGACAAGGAAAACATCAAGGTGAGCATGGAGCGGCGGGGAGATTTTGAAGTGCTGGAATTGAACATCCTGTTCCCTGATCAGCACTGAGCACTGCAACAACTCAAAACCTATAAGCAACAAGAGGTCGGTGGCCCGAAACCGGCGTGGTAACCCCGTAAGTCAATGCGATGACTTGCTGACGATAAGCCAGAACCAATAGGGCACGATGAGAACAAAAAGCGTCCTTGGTGAAAATTATGGGGGTGATGCCTTGTATACAAACCCAAGCACGAATAGGATAATAGCATTATGCCCACCATTGATCGCATAGACACAACGCGGGTAGTGATCTACCTCAACGATCATCGTCCCGCTCATGTGCATGTGATACAAGGGGATTGTAGGGCAGTATTGATATTGCATTGCCCGGACGGGCCACCGGAGCTACGGGAGAATATCGGCTTTTCCAGAACGGAGATGCGTCACATTTTGGAAGAAAGCATATCCCGATTGGCGTTGTTCTGTGGAGAGTGGGAGAGACACCATGGACCAGATAGACAGAATTCTTGAGCGCGACTGGGACGCTGCAAATCAGCGTGGACAGGAGGCGCTTGCCGCTGGCCCGCTGGCGGAGTCCGCCTACTATGACCAACCTACGGGAAAGGTCGTGGTCGAACTGAACAACGGCGTTGGCCTGCACATCCCACCGGCATTGATTCAGGGCATGGAGAACGCCACTCCCGTAGATATGGCAGAGATCGTCATTGAAGGGCATGGCATTGGGTTACACTTCCCGCGACTGGACGCTGATCTGTACGTCCCTGCATTGGCGCGGGGAGTTCTCGGCACATCCGCATGGATGCGCAGCCTTGGACGGAAAGGGGGTATATCAAAAAGTCCCGCCAAGGCAGAGGCAGCCAGAAAAAACGGACGGCTTGGCGGGCGTCCGCCATCAACGGAAAAGAAGGCCGTACCGTAATAACGGGATGAACCTCTCCTTCCCCTCAGCCTTGGTCCAATGCCACGATGAGGGGTCCACTATAGACCGCCCCGACTTTCTGCCGGCATTGCAGGGGGAACTCCTGGCGGTGATCGCCAAATACATTTCCGTGGACAAGGAAAATATCAAAGTGAGCATGGAACGGCGGGGATAACCGCCGAGTTTAGGATCATCAGTCAGTACGTGATCGTTACCGTAATGGTATCGGTATAGGCGCTGGGGCTTGGCGCCTGGAGGGCGGGAATCCGGCCGTAGACGGTGTTGCTGCTGGAGCAGGACCCCATGCTGCCGGAACATGTACCCGAGACAGTGGAAGTGCCGCCCGTACCATCGCCCCACACCTGGCTGTACGTGGCATTAGTATAGAGCTGATATGACAAATAGGAGCTTCCGGAGGACATCCGGCGGTTGGAGAAGCTGCCACCGCTGTTGACGCCGGCATTGAGCGCGATCGTGTAGTTGACCCCGCCGCCCCCCATCACGGAGCTGCAACTGATCGTCACTGTGCCAGTGGCATTCGTCGGCGAAGTAGAGGACGGCACGTAGGTCCCGAACGCGATGCCGGTGGCCGAAGCGGTGCAGGAGGCGGCCTGCCCCACCGCAGGCGTAAGAATAAGCAACGCGACCAGCGTGGGCATCCACCTCACGGCCGATTCTCCCTACAGGGCAGGGGACCGATCGTCGGAATAGTGCCGGACACGGGGTGGTAGGGGAAGACGACGACGCAGCGTTGCCCATCGGGCCGCTCAACAAGTAGCCGGTTACGGGCGCTCAGATTTACGACGTACGCCTCCCCATCATAGCCAACGGGCACGCTGACGTCGGTCTTCTGGAGCGTGGCGACGCTGCCGACCGGCAGCGCCTTGCCGGCAGCATCCACCAAGCGCAGCAGCGCACCATGGCTCGCGCTTATCGGAAACTTTACGACGACGCCAGATCGGTACGGCGGACGTACGTTGCGGGTTGCATAGGGTAACGTGGCAGTGATCGGCACATCGTTCGGATCAATGGCAAGATGGTTGACATCGTAAGAGCGCAGATCCGGTACCAGCAGTTGTCCGGCAGAATCCGTCCGTCCGACCAGGCGGTTCTCGTCCAGGACACGAATATTTCCAAAGCCATTGGTGTCGACGATGGCGAAACTGTCGTTAATGGTGTTGGACGCGAACAAGCCGCCATCGATGAAGGAAAGGGCACCTTGTGCCTCACCCTGCATCGTTGTCTGCCCGGCGATCCGGTTGACGCCGGCCGAAACCAGTCCCCAGGGCGCTTTGTATTGCAGCGTGCCGAATTCTTGGCGGGATTGCCCCTCGGCGGCGGAGACCTGATAGCCCCAGTCCCCGATCGAGACTGGCGATTGCATGGCCATTACTTGAGCGGACCGGTTCCCGGACGACGATGACAGATTGGTCCCGACCGAGCTGCGGCTGCCGAGCGGAATGGTCACGCCCACCAGCACACCACTGTTGCTGGCGTTGTCGAGGTCATGGTAGCCCGTGGCATAGAACGACGCCGGGCCAAGCTGCACTGAGTAGCTCGCAGAGAGGATATGCGTATGCACGGCTGGCTGCAGATAATATACCCCGCCGAGCGTGGTCCCGCCTTCCGTCAACACGGTACCCGGTGGCGCGTAGATCGGGATTGGCGCCAATGCGGCACTGCGGTCAATGCCGGTGTAGGCGATTCCGAAGGAGCCGAAACTGCCGAGGGACAAACCGGCATAGGCGGTGATTTGGCGGGTTGGGACCGGATCGCCGTTCATTGCGGCTATGTCGCGGAAGTTGGGATCGGCAAAGATCGCCGAGGCGCCGATACTGAAAATACGGCCCACTCGTTGGGCCCCGATAGAGAACTGCGTGCCCGTGCGCCCGCCGGATGTACTGGCGGCGGCGGAAAGATTCAGCACGCCGAGATTGAAGACATTCACCACGACACCGCCCCCCCCCATGGCTAGGCCGGCGGTGCCTTCGGCATGGGCTTCCACGGTCAAGGCATCCGTGAGACCGCGGCGAAAGGTCACCGAACCCACCAACGGGCCATAGTCATTGCTGAGAAGACCCCAATTGAGCCGCACGAACCCAAGTTCGGCGGAAAAGGTCTGCAGTCCGGGCGCCAGCAGATTCGTGCTGGCATAGAACGGCAGCGTCGTGGTGACCTGTTGGCCGAGCGCATTGGTCACCGTCGTCACCACCGTTCCGGCGCCGGTGATCACCGGAATCGACGGAATATCAAAAGGTCCGGGCTGTACCTGACGCGAGAGCAGTTGCGTGCCGTTGACCAGGACATTGACGGTGGAGGGAACCGCTGCCGTTCCACTGACGGCAGGCAATGGGAAGGTAATCAGATCGGGCTGCATGGAAAAGTCCGAGCTGATCTGCACTCCGCCCAGGCGGACCGGGCGGGTCCAACTCAGGCCACCGGTGATAAAATCCCCGAGGCGATAGCTGCGCAGGGTTTCCGGATCAGAATAGGTATAGGTGCTGTTCAGGCGTATTGCGGAGTTTGTTCCCGGGCCTTGGGGGCCGCCGCCGTGGTAGGCCAACAGGCCGGAACTTGCGACCCCCCAGGGCGAGAAGGCCCGGAAGTCGAACTGCCCGGCGCCCATGTTCTGGCCAGCGACCGAGGTGCCGGTGACATCGTAGTCGAGAGTTACCCCAAGGCCGCTTTGCACCGGAATCTTGCTGGCGGGGCTTCTTTCGGCCAGCAGGAGCACAGGCAAAAGGCGTTTGATGCCCGCCGTGACGTAAAGCGTCTGCGTGGCCTGATCAATATGCCAGCCGAAGTCGGGAAGCGCGGACAGCGCGATGCGGCCATCCGGCCCGACAGGAACGGAATCCGGCACTCTGAAGCCAAGATCGTGCAATTCTTGGGGCCGGGCGTGCAACGCGCCATCGCGCAGCATGAACTCGCCGACCTTGTCGGTGGGATAACCGTTGACCACCACGGAGAGCAGCAGCGTCTCATCGGTGGCTGCGGCGCCCTGCGGCGCTCCGGTCAAAAGAATCAGGGCCGCGACGACCACGGCGGCGAACCGCATCGCGAGCGTGCGCCACCGGTCATGGGCCGCTGACAACCCGGACTGGCTGGTCAACGTTCCCGGCATCGGTGCTCGCAATCAGCCGCAGAACCGCGTCGGGCGCGAGTGGCGGGAGCGGTGTGACGATGTGCCAGCGTTTTGTGGCCCCAGCCAGGATGTCGGAGTCGACGTCGGCCATGACTTTCAGCACGCGGCCATCGGGGGCCTCGAGTTTGATATCACGGACCGTCTCGTGGCGTGTGCCGTCGTTGATCCCTACCAGAAAGGGCTGGCCAGTACCGCTTTCGACCTGCCATTGTACATGCGGCGCCACCCGGGTCCGGGGCTCGGCAAAGATCGGAATCGACAGACGCAGTGCGACGCGCACCGTCCCAGGCGCGGCTGGATGAGGGATCTGGTCCAGCCATATCCGGTAGCTGGCCTCCCGCCCCTGTGGCGGCTGGCGCAGCACCACGCGGACAATCTGGCGGCCTCCTGCCGCAACAGTGCCAAGAGGCGGACTGGCCAGGAGCGCATCGGTGGGCTCCAACACGTCGCGGCCATTCGGCTGCGTCCAAGCGAAGGTGCGAATCTGGAAAGCGGTATCGCGGTCACCCTTGTTGATGATGGTCACCGCGGTCACCATCTGCCCGGGCTCCATCTGAATGGTAACGGGCAGCACGGTCAGGGATACCGCGCTGGCCACGCCGACGGCGAAACAGAGGATGAATGCACTTGCGACCCCAACAATGAGTCGCCGGATATTTATGGTATTGGTCAGCATTACATGTCCCCTATCAGCTGTAGGTGATCGTCACGGTGATCGTATCGGTGTAAGCCCCCGGCGTAACGAACTGCCCGGCCGGGACTTGGCCATAGACGGTGAGCGTCTGGGCGCTGCCATTCCCCATGCCGGATACCGTGTCGGTGCCCACGGTATTGCCCCAGTTAACGGTATGTGCGCTGTCCGAATAAAGCGCGTACGCCAGTGTTGCCCCGCTAGGACCCGTCATTTTTCTGGTGGTCACGGTCGCACCGGTGGAAAGTCCGGCGTCGAGACCGACGTTGTACCCTGTGGTGTTAGTGCAGGTGACGGTAATGGTGGAAGTGGCGTTGGCTAGCGCACCGGTGTAGGAGCCAAAAGCCAGATTGGTCGCAGAAATCGTGCAGGTGGCCGCAACGGTAGCGGTGACGCTGAATGTGGTGTTGGCTGTCGCAGCCAGCGCCTGACCCGATAACAGACTAAGCGCCAGCGTTGACAGCACGCCGAGGCAGGCAGGCAGGCAGGCAGGCAGGCAGGCAGGCAGGCAGGCAGGCAGGCAGGCAGGCAGGCAGGCAGGCAGGCAGGGAATTATTGCGGTGCTCTCGAAGTAAATCCATAGTACGCCTCCAATTATTCTGTAATATCATCCCCCGCTAGTAATAGTAATATAGTACAAATTCCGCGACGCAATCGGATTGGGTCAAAAATATGAATCTTTTGTCATGTCTCCCCGCTCATGACATGATCCAGCCACTGACTGGAGACCCTTTCCAGCAGGCGATTCTGACTCTGCCGGGCGGTCAGGTTATCCAGATCCACCCAGGCCAGGGGCTGATCCTGCTGCGCATGGAACGGAGAGGAGAAGTACACTGGTCTTGCGCATCGCCTTCTACCGAAGAACGGAAACACAGTTATTCTAAGTGCCCATTAGTCAACCAGGCTTCTTGTTAGCCATATCGACCATCGATCCGCGGCTTTATGAGCATGGGCGCATAAACGACGACAA